>JAKAJD010000002.1 GCA_021813945.1 bacterium
CCTTGAGCGTCCTATTTGGCTCCCCGGGTAGGATTCGAACCTACAGCCTTCGAGTTAACAGCTCGCCGCGCTACCGTTGCGCCACCGGGGAATATAAATTCAAGTGTGATTTTATCATTCCAAACAGTTGTCTTCAATGATCTGCTAAAATAAATTCGTGAAGTTTCCCAAATTAACCGCTTCCCTTCTTTGGCCAATTGTCGTTTTAATAATTGCCTTAGTTGTTATTTGGGTTAAACCCTGGCAAACAAAAACCGTCCAAACAATTTCCGTTACCGCCCAAGGCAAAGCAGAAACTGTTCCTTCTATCGCCAAAATTACAGCCAGTATCGAATCCACTAATCAGAACTTAGACCAAGCACGAGCCGAAAACCAGCAAAAAGTAGATGCGATAGTCTCAGCACTTAAAAGCTTGGGGATTTCCGAAAAGGATATCAAAACCCAAAACATCTCAGCCGGTCAAAGTTACGCTGTGCCTATAATGTATCCTGCTCCGCCAAGGCCAAATACCAACGCTTTCACAACATCCCTTGAGATCACAATCAGAAATTTAAAAACCGCAGATACTATTCTTTCCACCCTAACTCAAAACGGCGCAACTAACCTTTACGGGCCCCAACTTACAGTTGATGATACTAAACTGGAAGCCGCCAAATCTCAAGCCCGACAAAATGCCGTAGACAGTGCTAAAACCAAAGCCAAAGAACTGGCGCAGGCCTCCGGAAGGTCTATTGGAAAGGTCGTCTCCATCAAAGAACAGGGCGATTACGCCTATCCCGTCCCTGTCATGGCACAGGGAGCAGCCGATTTAATGCAAAAAGAAAGCCAAATCCAGCCCGGCCAAAACGACGTTACCATCAATCTTCAAGTAGATTTTGAGCTCAAGTAGCTATTATAATTCTAAGCGGTTACCCATGCCGTTATCCAAAATCAAACTAAACCCAATAATCTTTCCTCTTTTACTCTTAGTATTTTCAATATTCGCAAGCATCATCATCCACCGGGCAACTTGGTTTGTGCAAGACAAGCACTTCTCGAGCCTGGCAGAAAGCTTTATTCACGGCGATCTTTACCTAAGCCCGTTCAATTTGCCGCCTGGCGACTACGCCGACTTCAGGGGCAAACAATATCTTTTTTTCGGCCCCGTTCCATCGATAATTTTGATGCCCGCTGTTGCCCTATTCGGCAAAAACTTCCCGCAAATTAACCTCTCTTTTGCCTCAATGCTGATAATCTTTGCAAGCGTTTACCTGATATGCAAAAAGCTTCGCTTTGACAAAATTGATAGCCTTTGGCTCGCGCTTTTTTTCGTTTTTGGAACCAATTTATCTTTTGTCGGCTTAATAGATATATCTGCCTACATCCCACAAGTAGTCGGCACTATGTTTGTTGTCCTTGCAATTCTTGAATATTTCACTAAGAAAAGATGGCTTTTAATTGGAATTTTGGTCGCTTCAGCAGGTGCAACCAGAATTACTCTCTATGCACTTTCGGTCTTTTTCATACTGGAAATATACCAGCACACCAGAAAAGATCTTGCCAAAAATCTGGCACTTTTGCTTTTGCCGATAATGGTTTCTTTAATTTTTCTTGGAGCATACAACTATCGCCGGTTCCGCTCCCCTTTTGACACCGGTTACACCAGAAATGTCTCGGTTTTAGACAAAGATTATACAAACAACCACTTGGGTTGGTTCAGCCCAATACATATCCCAGCAAACTTATACACCATTCTTCTTCGCGGCCCTGAACCGGTTCTTCGAGGCGGCATAGAGATGGTTTTACAATTCCCATATGTCAAAGCCAACGGCATGGGAATGGCAATTTGGTATACGTCTCCGCTTTTCATTTATCTTCTGTTGGCCAGAAAAAAAGCATACACAACCTCTGCGATAATTGGAGTTGTTGCCTTGGCAATACCTTCTCTTATCTATATGGGGATTGGCGCCTCTCAGTACGGCTACCGCTATGGTTTAGATTTTATGCCTATGCTTTTTTTGATTCTAATAACTGCTTTTCGGGAAAAACTTTCTACCTTTCCCAAAATTTTAATAGCATCCGGAGTAATAATTAACTGTTTTTACATGTTAAGCATCTGGAACTCTTATCCTCTACTTAACTTTTGGGTATACTTTCGCTAAAACACTCCCTCCACCCCAAAACAAAAAACCCAAAGTTATGATTAAACTGCCCAAGGAAATCAGTAGACCCAATTTAAAACTCAAACTGTCAAAATAAAAGCGCACAATATGCTGTCCTGGTACCAAAGGTACTGCCCTGAACGTATAATCCGCCCTCAAAATTTCCACCTCATTACCATCAACAGTTGCCCTCCATCCCGGGTAATAATTGTCCGAGAGAAACAATAGCTTCGGTTGACTCGACTCTGTTTTGACAATAACCTCCTGAGGTTTGTAACTGACAATCTCCGCCGTCCCGTCACCGTATTGCGCAGATACTGGCGACGGCTTTTCCAAAATCAAAACATTGCGATAGTCAAAATCCGAAGACAGCAGTTTTTGGGGAATCAACCTTCGCCTTTCAAAATTTATTTGATCTGTAGTTTTGTTGGTCGAATCAATTTCCGGCGGCCCTTCATAATTTGAAGCCAAAAAGACTCTTGGAACAACTTCCTTATTTTCAAAAACTCCCAAATTACCATCCTCAAAAACCTTTTTAAAATTATTCTTAGAAATCACATCAAAATCCTTTCTTTGCACAAAAACATACTTAACCCCGACTAAATCTATAAGTTTTCTGCGATTGGTATTTGCCAATAATTTATCCGTATCTCCTCTACCTACGCCTGCATCTGCGCGAAAACTGACGTCACCAAAAATCCCGTTTTGCATTGCCTGAGTAAACTGGGCGTAAGAAAGTATATTCAAAGAATCGTAGCCTTCAGGGAAAAATATGCGGTATTTCGTTGCAAAATTATTCTCAAGATAAGCGGATCCGACACCCCAAGAGCGAAAATATCCCTGGTTTTTTTGAATATAAGATAAAACTGCGTTATCCGGAAAAACATTCGAAGAATCCGAAAAATTAAAGTATTTAGAAGCAAAAACAAACAATTGAAAATATAAAACTGCCACCAAAACCAAAGCTGCCACCGTCTTCAGATTCTCCTTTCTGGTAAAAAAGTTTATTGACAACAAAATCGTGCTTGCCCAAAAGGCAAATATAGGTAAAACCAAATTTCGCAGGCTAATTTTATAAGTTACTTCCTGTCCCATCGCACCAGAAATAAAATAGGGAAACCCAAAATATCTGACTCCTAAAAGGTAGGCAAAAACAGCAAGATAAAAAACCAGAATTGCAAAGATGTATTTGAATATCTTCTGATCTTTAGCTCTAATCCACCTCTCCATACCCATTGCAGCCAAAACTGCCAGACAAAATGTTGTAATAAAAAGGAGTCTATTGGCAATTGACGTTGAAAGCACTGGAACTGGCAAAAGCAAAAAAATCCTAGCGATTGGGCTATCTAGTGTTAAAACCAGCGCGAAAAATCCCAAAACAAAATAGAACTTAGAAAGCCGCTCCCGTCTACCCTCCCAAATTTCGTAAAGCGCAAATATTAACGCAGGCGTGCCCACAAACATCATGCTCTCGTAATAAGTCGCACTGCCAAAAAAATTCCAACTTGCTGGGTTACCAAAAAAATCAGGAGCCAAATATGTGAGTATTGACCGGGGTGGCAGCAAAAACCCGTACATAATGCCTCGAGACGCCGCGACAGATCTAGCTGATGAAAAATAAAGCTCTGCGGTTGGAATAAGCTGAATTGCACAAATTAAAATGCCGACAGCGAAAGCTCCTAAAATAACCGCCAAATCTTTAACTTTTCGCTCACCTGACCAAAATCTAAAAATAGCATAAAAAAGGCCAATCGCCAAAACGTAAATTGTAGTTTGCACAAAACCGGCAAAAACTGAAAATGCTACAGATAAGCTAATTGTCAAAAGAGCTAATTTTCTCAAACGAGGGTTTTTTGTTAAATTAAAGCCTCCCACCTTATCGATGCACAGCAAAATTAAGGGTAGCCAAATAACCGAATGAGGTGTAATAATTTGTTCCTCTCCCCAGCTCAAAATGAATGGGCTAAAGCCAAATGCTAAAGCCCCAAAAAAAGAAGGTATCTTCGAAAGCTTTAAATTAGAAAGGTACAAAAACATAAAAAAGGCGCCCAAAATCATTGGCGTTATTCTCATCAAATGCCAAAACTGAACAAGTGGAACAAATAAGCCAAAAACGTTTAGTGGATAAAAAACAGCACTCTGTAAGCTGGCCACGTTCAAATTTCCGGCAAAAATGTAAGGGTTCCACAAAGGGACTTCAAAATGCCTCAACTGATCAAAAACCAAAGAGTAATTAGGAAAGTAAAGCCTCAACTGATCAAGTCCGATGATGTTTTTGTAAGGAAGGTTTTGGCCAAAAAATGGATAAAACGAAACCAGTAAACTAGCATTTAAATTAACTTTTCCCAAAAATATCGGCCAAAACAAAAGTAGGGATAGTAAAGTGAATAGACCGAAAATTAAAAGATAGAGTTTACCCTCTTTCCCAAATCTCATCACGGTAATTAAACCACCAGAACGATAAAAATTGAAACTTGTGATTTATTACTTATCTTTTGGGTTAATTTTATAGGTAATCGCGGAGCTTCTTTGCCCGTGTAGGGTGACGAAGTTTTCGGATTGCTTTTGCCTCAATTTGCCTAATTCTCTCACGGGTAACACCAAATTCCTTGCCAACTTCCTCAAGTGTCCTTTGCTTTCCGTCCTCAAGACCAAACCGGTATTCCAGAACCTTGGCTTCTCGTGGTGAAAGGGTTGCCAGCATTTCGCGGATATCGTCCTTTAAAAGCGCTTGAGTGGCCTGATCCGTAGGGCCTGCGGAGGCATCCTGAATAAAATCTCCAAGCCTGGAATCTTCCTCTTCTCCAACCGGCGCTTCCAAAGATGCTGGCTCTTGTGAAACCTTGATAATCTCCCGCACCTTTTCCGGCGGCACTTCCATTTCCATTGCCACTTCCTCTGGTGTCGGTTCTCTTCCCAACTCTTGCATCAGCTTTCGCGAAACCCGGTTAAACTTGTTAATTGTCTCGACCATATGAACCGGAATTCGAATCGTTCTTGCCTGGTCTGCAATCGCTCTGGTTATTGCCTGCCTAATCCACCAAGTGGCATATGTTGAAAATTTGTAGCCGCGTCTCCAATCGTATTTTGCAACAGCCCGCATCAAACCAATATTACCCTCTTCTATGAGATCCAAAAGTGTCAAACCTCGGTTTACATATTTTTTGGCAATGGAAACAACCAGTCTTAAATTGGCATTAATTAGCTTCTCCCTAGCTCTTCTGTCTGATTTTTCAACTCGCTTTGCCAAAGATACCTCTTCATCGTATGTTAAAAGCGAAACCCGACCGATTTCCCTAAGATACATTCTCACCGGATCCGAAAGATAACCCTCCTCCAAAGAAGCCAGGCTTTCCAGCTCCTTCTCCAACTCCGTTACCGATTTTGAAGCATCTGTTACGTCAATTTCTGTGGTATCAAAAACATCAATTCCCTCTTCCAAACACCTATGGAAAAGGTCATCTATCTCGGCAATTGAATTTTCCGGTGCAGGAAAAATTGCCAAAACGTCTTCTTGGGCAATAAACCCTTGCTCGCGACCGCGCTTTAAAAGTTTTCTAATCTCGGCCTTAATGTCAATTGTTTTTCCGGCTTTTTCTTCTTTTGTTTTTTGGACTGCTGCCGTCTTAGGCATTACTTATTTCTCCTTTTAAACTTTTTGAAAGTTCGCTAAACTTCTTTGTTAAAATTGCAGTTTCTTTGGCGTCTGATTTTGCCTCTGCAAGTTTTATATCGTGAGACAGTTTACTGAGCTTTCTTTTTATTGATATACGTTTTATCCTATCAGAAACACCCTTCAACTCTAAAGACCATAATGCTGGATCCAAAAGTGCAGGGCTTATATTTAAAAGAAACAAATCATCTACAAAACTTGTCAAATCAGAAGGAAGTTTGCGAAGCGCAATCGCCAGTTCCTTTTGGCTTAAAGATCTCTTTTTAGATGATTGATTTCTTTTCCCCTTCTTGGGAGCAGCTATTATAACATGTAACCAGGCAAAAAACGCTCTTGCTTGTTCGTTGGAAAAATCATCTGCTTCAACTAAATCCAAAACACCCAAATCTAAACTATCAGCTGAAACTAAAAGCGCCAAAAAGTATTTTTCTAAACTCGCTCCATCTTTACTTTCGCTGCTCTTAAAAAATTGTCGCTGATCGGAATCAACCTTGTCGGGCGACAAACGTTTTTCCACAGCTTGTGCAACAAGCGTCACGTTCAAATCCAAAACACGAGAAAGTTTTTCAATGTAGTGAGCTCTCACCATATCGTCAGTGATTTTGGCAAAAAGGGGCAAAACTTCAGCTCCAATCTTTTTCTTTCCTTCCGCTTTAGAGCCATCAAACCGATTCATTGCCGATTCGATAAAAAAGTCGTAAATGTTCTGGGCAGTTTCAATTGATTTTTTAAACCCAGAAGCATCGCCTCTAACATACTCGTCCGGGTCTTTAAATTTGCCAAGTTTTACAACTTTGACAATTACCCCAGCAATATCCAGAAGTTCTATCCCGCGCCTGGCTGCAGCATCACCCGCTATATCTCCGTCAAAGCAAAGTGCCACGTTCTCACACATTCTAGAAACTAAAGCCACCTGCTTCTCGGTTAAAGCAGTGCCTTTTGAGGCAACCACATTCTCAATCCCCACCTGATGAGCAGAAATGGCATCAAATTCCCCTTCCACCAAAAGAACTTCATTTTTACTTCTAATTGAGTTTTTGGCAACATCTAGACCAAAAAGTATAGATCCCTTGTTAAAAATAGACGTCTCTGGAGTATTTACATATTTAGGTTCATCTTTTGCCGCCAGGTCTAAAACTCTAGCTGAAAAACCGAGAATTGTACCCTTGGAATCTTTAAGCGGGAAAACCAAACGGTCTCTGAATCTGTCATAAAATGATCTTCCCTGTTGGCTATAGCCTTGCTTTGCAATAACCAAACCCGATGCCGCAATATCAGCTCCGGCAAATCCTCGTTTAACTAAAAAATCCAGCGCGTTTTGCCAGCCAGCGGGCGCAAAACCCAAACCGTAATCAGTCCAGGCCTTTGGTTTCACTCCCCTGCCCTCAAGGTATTTTCTGGCCCGCTCACCCAGTTGATGCTTATTCAAAATATGACTGTAAAATTTTCCTGCCAGTTCATTTATCGCCAGAATTTTCTCTTTTTCCTTAGACTGAGCACTTGGAGCAAAAGACTTAAGCTTAACACCAACTCTTCCTGCCAATTCCTCTAATGCCTCTCGGAATTCCCAGCCTTCTAGTTTTTCCAAAAATGTAAAAACATCCCCAGACTCAGAACACCCAAAACATTTAAAAACCTGCCGTTCGGGAGAAACCATAAAAGAGGGTGTTTTTTCGCTATGAAAGGGGCATAAACCCGAATAATTGCGCCCAGCCTTTTTCAGTGGAACATAACCGGAGATAACCTCGACTATATCAACCTTACTTTTAACTTCGTCCTTCTGATCCATCTAAACACGCTTAAATCTCAAAATGCTTGCATTTTGAAAAGGAGGAATCGATTAAAGTCGACCATTTTGGCAAACCAAAAAGGAGACTTTTTATCGAATTCCGACGTGCGGAGAGGGAGGGATTCGAACCCTCGATACCCTTGCGGGTATACAGTCTTTCCAGGACTGCGCACTAGTCCACTATGCGACCTCTCCAAGGACCACAAAATTATACAGCCTAAAGAGTTTATCTGCTAGAAGGTACCCTCGCACCGCGAAACCTGTGTTTAGCAAATATTAAATAACCAAGCCATAACATTGCCACCAAAATCATAATGGCCATTACCGGCTTAAGGAAAATGTATTTCGAAACCAAGCTGGGATTATACTTAGAAAGTAACGCCAGAGAGCTGAAGTAAACAGGGATCATAAATCCCCATTTCAGCCGTTCTTTTGAACCCAACCAAAAAATAGTTCCAAAAACATAAGCTTCCAAAAAATAGTATGGCCAAACTTCGCTCTTGATCAAAAGAGGAAACAGTAAACTCGAAATTGTCAGTACTGCAAAAATATCAGCAATCCTTAGATTTTTGATCTTGGAAAAAATAATAAGTGGAAACAGAAATGAAAGAGCACTAGGCCCCACACCATCTATAAAATCCACAAAAACCGGCCATTTTTCAAAAAAAGACCATACCGACGAGGAATCTATGGGTAATATATGGCGGTAAAAAGCAATCGAATATACAAAATTTACGGGGTCAAAAAGCAAAAAAGGTGCAGAAACTACTAAAATTACAGCCGCACAAATTAAGGCAATCTTAAAAGCTCTCAAAATCCCAAATTTTACCCACACAAAAGCGGCAACAGTCAAAAAAATAAACAAAGCTGATGACCTAGAAAGGATTGCAAGCGCAAAAAAAACTGCACCCGACTCGAACTTCCCTTCAAAAATCCTTCTCATAGCCAAAACCACAAGCCAAGCCATAAGAGCAAGTTCTATATGGCCATATACGACTACTCCCAACCATAAGACTGGAGAAAAGAGGAAAATCGACCAGGCCAAAATCTGCTCACCGAATTTCAAGTCCCTTTTTAATAGATGAGCGACCATATCAACAGCAGCCTTTGACATAAAAAACGAAAAAGGAACAAAAGCCGCAAGAATAAATATTCTCCTCAAAAGAGTATTTTCTAAAATGTTAAATTTTGATTCTATTCCTGCAGCAACAGACAAAGGCACCAAAGATAATGGCCCGTGCGCGCTTGGACACAAACAATCTTTTTTCTGATGCCGGTAAGAATAAATAGGAGTGATCTTTCCAGAAATCACCATTTTTGCTTGGGGCAAAAAGTAAACGTCGATGTCGTTTTCGTTAACAAAAAGGGCCGAAAATTCCCAAAGCAAGATGTAAAGTAAAAAGAGGCCTGCAAAAATTTCGAATTTTACAAAACGGGAGATTGTCAAATTAGCTTATCAATCTTTAATTTTGCTTCTTCCCAAAGCTTTTTTGTATCTTTAAAGGTTAATTTTTCCTCAACCTCATCAACCGACAGCCAAGCCATGTCAGAAACTTCAAACGCCGTGGTTGCTTCACCCTCACCGACATACTTCATTAAAAAGAAAATGACAGTTTTAAAAACTCTCTCTCCGTCCTCAAAATAAAAATATTTTGTCTCGCCGACCCGCTCAATTATCTCTGCTCTTACGCCAGTTTCCTCCTCAACCTCCCTTAAAGCCGCTTGTTCTGATGATTCCCCGCTTTCGATATGGCCTTTTGGAAAATCCCAGCCAAGATGCTTGGAGTGCTGGGAAATCAGAACTTTTATGTTACCGTCATCCTTTTTAATAACTATTCCCCCAGCTGAAAAAATCCGCTTTAAAGCCATTTTTACTATGCGCTTATCTTATAAGTTATCTGCCTAATAAACCAGATTGCCCAGCTTGCAAGAAACCAAGTCATAATTGCTGACAAAAACAAAAGAAGCACATTCAGTGCTAAAAAGAAAAAACTGAAATGTGAATTAACTTGTCCAGGAAAATTGTACTCCGGCTTCATAACCCATTTATAAACAAACGGAAGACCCCACGCCTGCTGTGTGATACTGTTTCTTGGCCATTGTGCACCTACAAAAAAAGAGGCGGCAAAAATCATAACCACGTTAGCGAGCTTGTTTCGGAAATACTCCACAAGGAAATTGTATCAGAAGCGGAGGCGAGAGGATTTAAAACTTCGTTTTAGTATATCTTCGCTATAAACGAACCTCAGCTTTGTGCGGAGGAGGTGAGATTCGAACTCACGATTACCTTACGGCAATACTCGTTTTCGAAACGAGCCCATTCGTCCACTCTGGCACTCCTCCAAACTAGTCCACATTAGGCCCGCAGTCCCGATTTATCGGGATGAGGACCGCATGGCTTTGTATATGCGACGCCTCCTAGTGGCGCGCCCAAAGGGACTCGAACCCCCAACCGCAACCTCCGCAAGGTTGTGCTCTATCCAATTGAGCTATGGGCGCAAATGCGTGCTCATTATAACCCAGACCAAACTGATTGGAAATTAGAATTTGGAAGAATATAAATTATTCCAGGTTGACCCTCTCCTGCAAAAATAATGCCCACTTATCAAATAAAGTGTGCACAGGCCCTCTTTGGTAATGCAGATGCTTTTCTAAAATATCCAAAAGCGCCCGTTCGGAAACTGTGGTCAAAAGTATAATCAGTCTGGATGGGAAACGTAATTTTGTTTCTACAACTAAAAGTCTGTCTTCTCCGCGGCTATCAAACCAAAAGGAATCCAAATCCTCCCACAGAAAAGATTTTTCCCCTGAAACGATCCCCATGCTGGTAATTCGATGCTCAATGGTCTCCGGTGCAACTGACGCCAAAACGTAGACCAAAAATATTACAGCCAAAATAACGCCAACCAGTAAAAACTCTCCGAACGCAACAGCCAAAAGCATAAAAACCAAACCGTAAAGACCCACTTTTATAAAATATTGGCGCGACCTGGCCTTAAAAACTCTGACCGGTGACTTCCAGGAAATAATGTTTTTTGCCTCAAGTGCAACGAGGTGCTTTGTATCGAGTTCTTCCTTTGAAAGAACCCTCTCCGGCTTATTATTAGGTTCGGGGTTGCTTCTTATAAACTTCGCCACGGCAGTATCAAACTAAGTTTAGCACAAGAAATAAATTACTTACACCAGCTTGTTTTATATATATCTACTTTACTGTTTGAAAAAATCCTTTGCATATAATCTGCCTCAATCTGCCCCCTTAATTTCTTTTCCATTGGACCATTGTAGATGTAGCAAATATTTTCATACAATAATTTCTCCTGCCATAAACTTGCATCTTTTGCGGAGTAAAATTCACGGGCAAACGTTGATTTCCTCGTATATTCATTCGTGTCAAGAGGATGCCCAACAAACAAATTTGCACTAACTTCGCTCGCCAGATAATTTCCTGATCCAGCCATCGTTAAAATTTCCTGATGCCTAGAAGCGGTTGTGTCCAAAAAACCACTTGCCTCTTTTTCAGCTAAACTCTTATAAACATAAGGATTAGGAATCCACAAAAAAGACCAGAAAAAAGTTACAATCGTCCCAAGACTTAGATAACAAAAAGCCGGTAAATAATATGAAAATATATGCTTGCCTTTCGTTAATCTTTCGACAATATCGCTAAATCCCAAAAAACTAAAGACGGCAATAGGAAAATAAATTCCCTCCAAAAATCTTCTCGCAAAAGGAATGGGTAAAAATACGAAAAACAACTGGACAGCAAACCAGATGGCAAAAAAGGGGTATTTCCTGAAACGGTTTAAAAATCCATAAATAAAAAAGGGTACCTCAGGCGCAAACATCAAAAGAAGCTGTCCCACTCCAAAGGGGAGCACATAACCTGCCCACGGGATCCTTTGACTACCGCCATAGTAAAGCAAAAAAGGGACGCTGACAGCCAACCCTGTAAAAAATACCAACGCGACCCTCGCCCAATACCCCTTAATTAAAAACAGATAAAAAATCCACAGAGCGGTAAATGCTAGAAGAAAAACCATAAGCCAGGGATGCGTAATCGAAATTAAAAGAGAAGATACTAATATAAGAATAATATGCAATGGAAAACTGCCTTCATGAAGAAGATATAAATTGTAAAGAAAAAGAAAAAGCGAAAAAACAGAAACAATAAAATGCGGAAACTGCAAAGTAAAAATTCCCGAAACTTCCGGGTATGTTGCCCCAATAAAGCCTCCAAAAATAACCAGTCCAAATGCAAATAATTCTTTTTTAAAATTCCCAAAAATTTTATCCAAAAAAGCAAAAACTAGAAACACAAATGGGATTGTCAAAACAAAAATAGCCCCAACATAAACTACCCAAACAGGAAAGTTTGAAATTGCCACAATTTTCCCAAGCACTAAATATACCGCATGAAGGAAAATGGGCTTCATACCAGGATTAAATTGGTTTCTAAAAAGCCAATCTCCAGCTGCAAAATTCCTCATAGCTGGAAAATATACACCTTGAACATCAACTAAGTTCGTAAGAATATTAAATCCGCCAAAATAATATCCCTGTGGTGCTTTAAAATAAGCAAAAACATGTGGTGAGATTGCAACTGCGCTAGTCAGCAGCACCAGAAGGAATTTAAATTTTGTTCCTTTTTTTTGAAACACGCTAATCTTTTGATATTGTTGCAGGTAAATCTAAGTTTGTCACTCAATTAGGTATCGACTGAAACTTCTGATAAAATACCTGTACTCGGTGGGTTGGCCGAGTGGCTTAAGGCAACGGTTTGCTAAACCGTGGCGGTTAATAACCGCCTCACAGGTTCGAATCCTGTACCCACCGCCAATATTTGGAATTAGGTTAAACTAATTTTCAAATATTGTGGTTACAAGGATGCGAATCTCCAGGTTCGTAAATAGTGCAAACGCAGTGCACTATTCTACAGCGTAGCTGTATATCCTTTTAAACTCTTTTGGAGAGGTCGCATAGTGGACTAGTGCGGTCGTCTTGAAAACGACTGTAGCGCAAGCTACCGTGGGTTCGAATCCCACCCTCTCCGCATCAGTCCAGCGCAACAGCTAATGCCCAAACACTCTTCGCCCCTGCATGTTTTAAAACTTTTGCTGCCTCTTTCATTGTGGCACCAGTTGTAAAAACATCATCAACCAAAATAAAATTTTGACCCTTAACTTTTGAATTTTGACTCAAATTAAATGCCCCTCTTATGTTGGCCTTTCGCTTTTCCCTAGATAGACCAACCTGCGTTTTTGTATCTGCAGTTCGAATTAAAAGCCGACTTTGGTATTTTTCCCCAAATCGCCTCGCCAAATCCTTTGCCAAAATTTCTGCCTGATTAAATCCCCGCCAGTTTTCTCTACGCGCATGAAGAGGGATTGCCAGCAAAATTACATCCTTTGGAAAATCGAATCTCCACAAAGAATCAGCAATTAAATCTAAAAGAATTTTATGCAGGTCCCATGCAAATCGATACTTAATTTTCTGAATTGCTGCCTTAACTGGACCTTTGTATTTTGTAGCAACAATTAGCCCATCCAAACCGTACCTTTTCTGACACCCAGAATGTGTTTTTCCTCCAATCGCCTGCCTTTGGCACTCAGGGCAAACCGGATTTTCAACAAACTCTATTTTGGAAAAACAACTCTTGCAAATATAAGCACCAATCCTGCCACAACTAACACAAGTTTTGGGGAAAATAAAATCCAAAAAATCCATTCACTTTCGACTATAACACCAAAAATCCTTCCAAAAAGGAAGGATTTTAATGTGGAGATGCCGGGTATTGGGCCCGGGTCCAAGATAACAATTTGAAAACATCTACAAGCTTAGTTTATCTATTAAATCTTGCCAAAATTTAAAACCGATAAACAGGATAAATTCCGGCAAAGATCAAAATTTCACTTTATTGCCTGATCAGTTCAATAAAATTATTCCGGCTAAGTTGTTGCCTTAAAAACCCCACCGGAAAAAGGTTTAGAAGACAAGCCCAAAGGCTTCTGTCTAAAAATTGTTAGGCAAAAGCGAGAGCTGTAGCTGGGCTGGGAACAAAAAGTTCCTTAAAAGCAGCAGCTACTTGTGCAATTTTAGATTTTGCACGTAATTTTGAACCAAAGCCTAACGCGCTTTAGATTCATATTCGGCTTGCAGCTTGTCAAAGTGCGATCCTGTCGAAACGATACATCCCCAGGAAGCTAAATTCTAACAAAATTAGCCTTGAAAATCAAATCTTTGAGCCTCTTATTTCCCGTTCAATATCACGCTTAATACTCTTTTTTCTCAAAGCCGCCCTTTTGTCGAATTTAGCCTTGGATTTGGAAAGCGCTAACTCCACTTTTGCCAAATTTCCTTTTAAATAAATCGAGACCGGCACAAGCGCCAAATTGCCTCCGGACATTTTACCCTGCCAATTCAAAATCTGTTTTCTGTGAAGTAAAAGCTTTCTGTCACGTCTTGGATCACCAAATTTCTGCGAGCCCATCCATGGCAGAATATTTGCGTTCACCAAAAAAACTTCTCCATCGCGGATTCTGGCAAAAGACTCCGACAAATCAACTCGCCCTGCCCTAATCGATTTGATATCAGCGCCTGTCAAGACAATTCCTACCTCAACTTTTTCCAAAAATTGATACTTAAAACGGGCTTTACGGTTAAAAATTTTCATAACTTACAAAGCCGGGCGAAGGCTTAGAGGCTTGCTTGCAAAACTTTGCTGCCATCGGAAATATACATCTTTCCGCCTGCCTCATCAACCAAAATTGAAGATGCTTTGGAAAATTCCGGAGATTGATATGCCTTTTGATAAACTCCATCCTTTTTAATCACCAAGAGGGCTGAGTTGGAAATATCCAAAACATACAAATTTTCACTCTGGGCATTGGTAAATATTTCTCCAAACTGTCCGTTTTCGTCGGAAAGTCCAGTAATTGAAAAATCTTCTTTGGCGCCTCTCAAATACTTATTTATCGATTTACCACTAGTAACCCATACTGATCCATCAATTGCAAAACGGGAACTAGCAGAAAATTGTTCAGGATTATTAAGATAATCAACACTTTTTGCATAACCTCCCTCAATCGGAACGTATTTGGCAATTTGGCTAGATCCTAAAAGGTAGACGTTACCCAGAAATACGGATATGTCAAAAGCTCCACCGCTGTCTGCAACCTCCTTTGGTTTGGTATCAGAAAATCCTCGCTTGAAAACTTTTGCTCCGCTTATGAAATACCCGCTATCACCTGTAAAATAACCGCTCGTAACATTGCTTTCCAAATCAATCTTGTCCTTTTCCTTCCCGTCATTATCAAGCTGATACATTTTGCTGCTAGAAAAAAGTACTAGATTTTTTCCAGAGCCTGAAAGCCCAAAAACCGGCTCTCCTAAATCAGCGAAGGTTTGAAAATTAACACCCGTCTTACTGTCGCTATCCTTAAGTTTTTGGGCTATTTTTGCTTCCAGATCTTTTGCATCACTACTTTTGGGCTCGATTGCCAAAGCCGCCTTGACTTCGTTTTCCGCCTGAGAAAATGCGGTTCTTGCTCTATCTCGATTCAAATCAATTATCGCTTCGCCTTCGTTAAGCTTTGAGGATGCCGTTTTCATATGGTCATTAAATTCTGCTAACTTTTTCTTGTTTCCTTCCGAGCGAATTGTAAACAATGCAGAAATTCCCAGTATCAAAAGTATTAAAAAAGCAACCACAACCATGTTGCGCCTCAATCTCAAAATGGCTGTGCCGTCACCTTTCTTGAGCTTTCCAGTTTCTGAAAAAACAGCTTTTACTATCCCAATTCCAAATGCGCCTAAATGAAGAACTATACCTCTAACAATTCCCAAGAGATTTGCCCTAGACTTGGCAGGGGCCGGAGTTAAATCTTCTTGTTTTTCTTGTTCTGTATCGATACCATCCACCGCTTTAGGAGAAGCAACTTCAGATTCTTGAAACTTGTCCTGTTTATCTTCTTTTAACTCCTCCTCCAACATTTGGTCCTTAACGTAAACTATGGAAACCCCAATCTCGCTCTGGGCTACGTTAGCCGAAATTTCTGTCGCCAAACCGTCTATTATGCCCTCTAAATCCAAAGGTGCACCATCAGAAAGAACGGCAGTATCAAAAGTTGAAAAAAACTTTTCCGTTCCAATCAGAAAAATTTGTGCAGGCATCAAAAGACCCGATCCATATTCGAACTTAAGCTCCGAAGAATTACTTCCCTCAAAAACCCAAATATGCACATTTTCTTTATAACGACCACAATAGAAGGCATTTTTGTAAATAAGCGCGTTAACAAAACTAACTTCAAGGCTCCGCTGTTCAATATAGGCCTTGCAAGACTCACAAGCTTCTTTTAAGACCGTAAGCGGTTTACCGTCCCCGTTTTCCAGCTTTTGTGCTGAAATCTCAAAAATGTCCCGAAGATATGTTTGCTTGTCGTCCCCATCACCGCCTGAAACTAAAATCGTGCTGACAATTGTACCGACGACTCCGTTTTCAAATGTTATCCGCTTTGTAAAAACACCACATGCAGCGTTCGAATCGGCCTGGCCGCAAATTTTTTCAATACCCACAGAAATTTCGTTATCCATCTAAAAAACTCCTACAACAAGAAGTAGGACTGCAGCTGCCACTCCAACATAGATTGTTGAAATAAACCGTAAAAGTGGTCCCAAAGGCGTTGGTAACTTTTTACCCATTATTTGTATTTGCCTAAAAACTAAAAATGAAAAAACCAAATTGAACACCAAAAGCAATACCAAAATAGCCTTAACACCAATCGTCATATTTATGTTTCCAAAAAATTGAGTTGTTTTCTCAAGTGGCATTAAAGTGAATCTCCGCTAGGGCCCTCGGGTTCAACACGTTTTCGCTGATCCAATATTTCCCGGGCCACATCATCAGGCCTTGCAACAGAAAAGAAATCAAATTCGGGTCGCTCTCCAGCTGTCTCGATAATCACATCACCAAAATGAAAAAATGTCGCAAAAAAGCCGACAATACTTGGGGCTACGTCCTGAACCTGTCTCAAATACGCATAGGAAGTTTTTTGCTGAACTATTCCTTGGAAATCGAAATCAACTACTCTTTCATTTGTCAAAAGATAAACGTTGAAATACCAATATATAAAGCTGTATAAAATAAAACCAACCAAAAACAGGTACCAGCATACGAGCATAATCAAAATTTGAGTTCCTGAAAATATATTTTCTAAATGAAACCCGATGAAGGTCCCAATTGGCAGCGCCACAAAAGGTATAGCAAACATAACAATTGCCTCCAAAACAGCTGGAACTAATGTCACAATGTGAGCTCTTAAAAGGAGTACTATTTCTTCTCCCTCATCTTGTTCGTCAAAAGAGACCCCAACCGGCTGAGGCGCAAACATAGCAAAAGGGTTATAACTTCGCTTTGGAGTATCTGTAGGATTGTCCACTTTATTTAATTATAACCGCAAGATATAGCAAGATCGCATCATCACGACCTTTCGGAGCCTAACCTGAGTAGCTACTCAGCCCTAACAAATACCTTTGCAACATCATCACTGTAAACCTTCCTAAAACCTAAAAAGCATTTTTCGCTGAACTTCTTGCTCACGAGCACATTCCGCACACCGTATTTGGACATTGACTGGCATCTTCCTTTGGAAATTTGGTCATAATCAGAAAGTAGATAACTTCCACCGCTTCGCCAACCAGCCATTCTTCCGTCGATAAAAACTTTAATTCCAGGCTCATACCAATCTATAAAACCTCCCCATGAATAGTCGTTAAAAACCCGCTCGGTCATTTGGTTTTTAGCCATAAACTGCAAAGCTCTAATTGGATATCCGTCAATTTTGAGTCCATTTTCTAAACTCCTCCAAGCTAAAACCTCAAGGATAAACGCCAAAGGCACCAAAAAAATAACGATAGTTGAAAATACGTAAATAAAAACCTTATGCCAAGCATAAAGTCTTAATTCCCATTTCGGTGCAAAAATTAGATTTCGCGAGCAAAAATATATAAAGAAGAGGGCCCAAAAGAAAGCAGCATTAACAACCAAAAAAGACCAGGCAAAAATAAATGCTCCCAGAAGCACCATACGGGCATCTATCTTTTTAAATCTGGTGTAAACGCAAAAAACGAAAATTCCTCCGCTTGTAGCAAAAATTACATTCATTGGAAAATAAAAAAATACCGACTGCCACTCAGCTATCCCCACCCAGGTCTTATTTCCGAAAATATCAAGAATTAGAGCCTTCCAGGCAATAAATCCAAAAGGAGAAATAAAAGTTCCCAAAAAGGCTCCAGCCGCAAGGCAGAAATTTTCAAATAAGCTAACTTTGTCACCTCTTGCCGATTTCCAAAGATAATTAATTCCCAAATAACCGCCAAAAATTACAAGACCGGCCAGAAAACCTGTGTGCAAATTTGCCCAAATGGCAAAAAAAATAACCCAAAACCAGATATTTTTAAATCTTAGAAATTCTCGGGAAACAGCAAGCAAAAAAACTGAAAATATTAAAAAAGAAATATTGCTGGGCCTAACTCCCGCATTAGCAACTAAAAGTAAAATGCCTGGAAAAACCGATGTAAGCTGCAAAATACTAATCTTTCTCGGCAGAACCAAAACTACCGAGATCGCAGAAACAATACCAAATAAAATCGCTGTAGCAAAAAAACCGATCTTCGTAAATACAAAAGAAACCATAACATCGTATAAAAAATAATTCCCCCAGCGGTATCCCGGAAGAGTCCAAGAAAAAATATCTCGTCCTAAAATATGGCCAGTTTTCAGAAAATATCCACCAATCGCCAAATGCCAACCCAAATCAGGATCAAATTTAAATCTAGTGACTATAAAAAAGGTAAGGAGAAAAATTAAAAGATGATATTTGTATGTTTCAAAAAAGTATCTAATCTTTCTCACCCATTTATCGTATCATCGTTATTCCCCAAGTCCAATTTTTGACAGGAAATTAATGAAGATAATCGGGGCTAACTAAAACTTTGGAAGTCTTATCAGAATATACCTTGCTCCAACCGCTAAAACATTTTTCAGAAGAGCCAGGTGTCAACAATGCAACTCTTGGCTGATATCTCGAAAAAGAATCGCAATTCCCCCGCACAATTTGTATAAAATCGTCAAAAATATAATGGCCTCCCAGTTGTCTCCAACCATTCATCCGGCCATCAATAAAAACGGCCACATTAGGATACTCCCAATCAATATAGCCACCCCAATTGAAATGATTAAAAAGCCTCTCAGTATATCCGTGAGAAACAATGAAATTCATGGCCCCAGAAGGATAACCGTCAACTACAAATCTTTTGTTAAGGCTCCCTGATCGCCATATTTCTTTGCCAAAATTAAAAGTAACTTGCAAAATGACAACAACCGCTATCAGCAAAACCAAAACCTTCAAAAAATAGTTTTTTAACACGAAATAGCGGGTGCCAACATATATAAAATAGGCTGACCAGAAAATTAAATAAAAGCTTCCCAAAAAAGGAAGCATAAAAAGGACTGCCCCAAAAAGCAGCCATTCCGGCTCAATTTTTTGCACATTTTTTCTAAAGATTTGAATAAAAACTAAAGCGCTTAAAACAAAAAGCAGCATCAACTTGAGCGAAAAGATGATGGGCTGCCATTCGTAAACGTATAAAACCCCAGAAGAACTTGTGGAATCAAAAAAAATCGCTTTATAGATGTTCAATCCAAAAGGTGTTAAAAGAGTTCCGAAAAACGTAGAAAGAAGCAGTAAAAAACTGCCAGCCTTCGGTAACTTTTTCGATTTAATGATATCCACAATTGAAAATGCCCAAAAAGTCAAAAGGCCAATTAAAAAACCTAGATGAAAATTTGCCCAAATGGCAAAAAACAAAAACCACAAAGGTGCAAGCTTGGGCCGCAGATGATACCCTCCTTCCAGTAAAATTAGTAAAATCGCAAACATAAAAAAATCAATTATATGCGGCCTTAGTCCTAAATTGGCAGAAGCCATCAACACCCCCAAAACGGCAACGGCAAATGACCAAACGTTCAACCTTTTCGGCAAAAGTAATACGGTCGAAATCGAAGCTAGAAGCCCAAAAATAAAAACCGTTATTAAATATCCCGCATGCTCAAAAAGCCATGCAACAACAATTTGGTACGCAAAATAGGAATTCGCCCAAAAATGTCCATGCATAGACCAGGAAAAGGGATCGCTGGCAATAATTGCACCTGATTTCAAAAATTCTTTGCCGTAAGCTATATGCCACCCCAGGTCAGCATCTACAGAAAAACGAGTGAGAGTAAAAAAACCAACTAAAAAAGCCAGAAAGTGAAATTTATAATTCTTAAGCCGCATGCCTTACTATAGCAACACGAAGCTAGCCAATCCAAATTACTTTTGTTCTATGTTGTAAAGTGGGCTTCTTATTGAAATATATCCTGGAGCACGCAAATTAAATATTGTCTTAAAATCGCTACCAGAAAGTGAGACGGTTCCGCGGTTTGTTCCAAATGAAACATTTGCTGTGGATCCGTCATTTGTGTAGCTTACGGAAACAGAAGACACTGAAGTTACCGCTCCCCCAGCTTTTGAATTCGCAAGATTTCTCAGATCCCCCATTGAATAAGGGTTCCCTCCCCAACACGAAGTAGTAACTGGTGTGATCCTTCCACCATCAACTCCGTCCTTTCCTTGGACAAGCCATGCATTTAAAATATCCGCCATTTCTTCCTGGTTCAACCATGGGCTGCTCCTACCGCACTTATCGGAAGATATCGAATAACCCGAAGTGTACCAACCTTTGTAAAACCATGGTGAATTGGCAATTTTCTCCCATGAGTCAGCCGTCCAGCAATCTTTCGAGCGGCATTTCGTATCCCAAAACCCGCCATTTGTATTAATCCAACCGCCTGTTGTCGACGAATATTGAGCAGAAACATCACCATCAATTACCTCCTTGTTTGTGTCATCGACTGCCGCCTTCCAAGCATCAGGAGGATTGTCCGACTTGCTTTTGGAAAAGACCTGGCATGCTTCTGTCGTACAAATTGGCTTCCCAGCCCGGTTGGCGTAAGTTCTTGCTGCAACTGCTTGTGCCTTAAGTGCATCTGAAGGCCAAGTCGAAGGCATTTCCGCAATCCCGTAAAGGTATTTTTGGAAATCCATCTCTCCGTAACCGGAAACGTTTATAGTCGAAGGCATTCCATCATCTTTTTTAACCCCATGCCCGTAATACCAGTTAATAATGTCTTTGTAGCTCTTTTCCGAAGCCATGGCTTTAGCTCCATATTGGCTCATTCCATTTCGATGTGAATAAGCGCCAAATGAAAACCCTGCAAATGCCGGTGAAAATCCGGGGTTATAAGAAGGTGAAGCATTCGGGTCGTCAGCCAGGGGCACATCTCCAACGGATGTTGTAAAAGTTCCGCTCTTTGCAGACAAAATCTCCTGCTGTCTGGCAGTAAGTGTAGCGATTTGGCCTTCCAACTGGCTCTGATAAGATTTTGCAGAAGCGATTTCTCCTTTTAAAAATTGTGATTGCTTATCTATTTGTGCTTTAGCCGAAGCCAGCCTCTTTTTATCATCAGCAAGTTTAGCAACCCGCTCGGAAATTGTGGAAATAATTTCCCTGTCGCTTTTTGAAGAAATTTGCTGGAAAGCAATATATCTTAATGTGTCAGTTGCGTCATTTGTGGCAAAAAGTGTCAAAAGAGGAATATCAACAAAACTTTGCATGTAATAGTTTCTGACAGTTCCCGCCAGAACCTTTTTTTGCGCTTCTATATCGCGTTCGCTCTGATTCAAATCAGCTGAAATCGCGTTTAGCCTTACTCCAATTGCCGTGAGTTGTCCATCCAAGTCCTTAACCTGCGACTCAAGCGGTGTTGTCGCATTTTGCGAAAGCTCCAGTTTATGTTGCAGATCGTTAATTTGATTTTGCAAATCTGAAATCTCGTCTGCCCTTGCAAAACGCACCCAAAAAATAAGAGGCAAAATTAAAATTAAAAGAAAGATTAGGATTCTTTTCATTGGGGCAAAAATTATCCCAATCATTATATCAAGTTTACAGTTAGGAACTATAACCACCCGCAGCATCAGTCTTTAGTCCTTAGACCTTAGTCGTTTTAGTCATTAGATACAACCAATTTGACATCCCAAAAATAAATGTTTACATCGAACGAATCTGAAGTGCTACACTGAAATTAACTTATGAAAGCACTGCTAAAACTGGCAATTATTAATATTGTAGCTCCAGTTTTATTTTTTGCAGTTTTAGTTTCCCAAAACCCAAAACTATCTCTTGCAGCGACTTGTACATTCTCGTCTACTCCAAGATCATATCCAGCAAATCCAACAAGCCCCCCCCTTGAGATATGGATGGTATCCTATACTAACGGCCATAGCTATAATGTTGACATCACCGACCCAACTGGAACTGATATGGTTGCGCAGCTGAACAGCAGCAATTCATACGACATTAAAATTCCACTCTCCGACTTACAAACCGCTAAATTTAACCTTAGTGCCGATACATTAACAATTGCTATCAATGACGCATCCGATCCATCCCTACCAATATGCAGTCCAATTACCTCAAATGCAAACACAATAATATTCGGTGGCTCCGACCCGGGGGGCACTTCTGTTCCAGGACCACCCACAGTTACACTAGACCCAAAAATAGTCACAACAGAAACAAAATCTGTCAAGCTAATCTTTTCCAATCTAACCACTGGAACTTATTATTCAATCCATACGTTGGTCAACGAAGATATAAACTACACTAAAGAACTTGCTAATTTCACAGCCAGTGGAGACTCATATACAATAACTGTTTGCGCAACCGTAGCACATTCTCTAGATAATTATCTAACGACAGATTTAGCGAATTGTGATCCATTCAAAAACGATAGCTATTATAGTTTTACGATAAATATATTAAACAGTAATAAAACTAAATGGCAAACAATAGGCGGGGGTACTATCTATGTTGGAAAAGGCTCTGGAAAACCTGGTGCCCCTGGACAAAATCCCTGTTCAGCTTCTAGTTGCGATACCGCTATTGGCAGTATTCCTACCAATCTAGGGGATTTTGCCTCAGCCATTCTACGTATTGCCTTAGGTATCTCAGGTGGCATAATTTTGATTTTGATGGTTATCGGTTCAATACGAGTAATGACTTCATCAGGCGATCCTCAGAGGACGGGAGCAGGCCGCGATATGATTATTGCCGCCGTTGCAGGCGCGCTTTTCATCGCTTTTTCGGTAATGATTCTTGAATTCTTAGGCGTAGCCGTAGTGCCTATACCAGGATTGAAGTATTTCAGCGGCTAAAACGCCAATAATAGATATCACATCTCTCATGAATGCTAGACTAAAACTAGATGAAATGAAGATTATTATAAGAACCTTTCTGGTATTGTTTTTTACACTATCAACTCTTGCCTTTAAATTTGTCCTACCAGATCTCGCCCAAGCCACCACCCTTTGCACTACTGTTCCCCTTTTTGGTAGCTCAAGTACAGTTATCACGCTGCAAGTCGACACAGATCAACCAATTGTGATTTGGAGCGGCGGGGCACAAGTTATAACTACAGACAACCCGCCCAAACTCATGACAACGCGTTTGTTTAAGGCAAATGAATCCGCAACAACCCACTATCTTGAACTGGGAGCTTTCCCTGAAGGGTTATATATCGTCAACGTTGAAGTTAACACATACTACGGAAATGACTTAGCCCACATATGGCCTGTCAATTCTTCCGACATCCTTACCTGCTCGTATCCCCTTAAGATTTCCAACGCTGAAGGCCAATATTCTGTTACAATAGATCCCCCTAACCCGATAACCCAAAAAATAACTACCATTAACTCCTTAACCATCACCGGCCTTACTCCCGGCTATTCCTACAAATTTCCACTCTCTGGAGCATTTGGGACAGACCACTGGTTGTCATATACGCTAAATAATGATGAAAGTAGCAGAACACAGATCTTTACAGCCGACGCCAATAAAAAAATCTCTCTCCAGAATATGTGTAGTAATGGGGAAGGAAATAGAACAGGTGATAACGCATGTGGAGACGTCTTCCTTGATGGAACATATTCAATACAAATCACAGATCCTAATACCGGCCATCTCTATGGCACAATAGGATTTACGGTTAACACATTTACAACCAAATTACTTACTGGTGGTGCTGGAAACAGCGGTACTTCCAGCAAAAATCCTTGTAACGAATCCGGTTGTGAAACGGCCGTAGGTACTATTCCTATCAATCTTGGTGATTTCGCTTCTGCGATTTTGCGTATTGCCCTTGGTCTTTCCGGCGGAATTGTTTTGATTTTGATGGTCATCGGCTCAGTCCGCGTAATGACTTCTTCTGGTGATCCACAAAAAATGGGTGCTGGCCGTGACATGATCGTAGCTGCCGTAGCCGGGGCACTTTTTATAGCCTTTTCCGTTATGATCATGACCTTTTTAGGTGTTGCCATTGTTCCTCTGCCAGGTCTAGTTTATTTCACCGGATAAAAAACCAAGACCTTTTTCGAAAAAAATGCTACATTTAAGTTAAGCGGATGAAACTGTTCCTGAAGTTAGCTGGCGTTTTGTTTACCTTTTTTCTTCTCCTTCTGTCATTTACTGCACCTAAACCGGTCCAGGCAGCAACAGCTTGCCAACTAATTGTCTCCACTACAGAAGTAGTCGCACATGGATCTTTCAATGTCACAATCCAAAACGGAGTAGATGGAACTGAGTATGCCATTAACTACGACGCCGCATTTTTTCGGACAGTATTTACAATGACAGCGTCAGGGTCTTTCACAACTACTGTAAACTTGGATGAAATATTTGGAGCCGCATCCCCACAGGCTTCAAGCGGATCGTTCTTAGTAACTGCGGGCACAACAGCCCCGTTAGGCCTAGGTGGTGGACCTTGCGACCCGGCAGGCGGCATTCTAATTACTGTTATCGCCCCTCCGACACCTACAATTACCAGCTTTACAGCAGACAAAAATCCTGTGGACTACAACACTTCCACAAATCTGAATTGGGTCTCTACCAATGCCGATACCTGCACAATAAACGGCACAACTGTTGCAACAAGCGGCACTCAACCAACCGGGAACCTAACTACGCCTACAACTTTCACTCTCGTCTGCACTAACGTAAGTGGTTCTGCAACGGCCACAATAACAGTCAATGTTAATTCCCCTCCTCCCGTCGTCTGCTCTCCTGCAACTCAAACAGTCTTAGTCGGACAAGTAGCTAAATTGTCAGCGTCAGGCGGTGACGGGACTTTTGCATGGACGGCATCCGGCGGCTCGCCTGCGACTGGATCTGGAACCCCGTTTTCGACTACTTACTCATCAACTGGCACCAAAACTGTAACAGTCACAAGCGCTGGCTTAAATGCAAATTGTTCAGTAACAGTCAACGCCCCACCCCCAACTCCAACACCAACTCCCCCACCACCCCCAACTCCAACACCAACTCCCCCACCAACACCCTGCAGTTACGACTTCTCACCTACGACCGTAGATGAGGGTGGTTTAATTACTGTAACCATCCGCTCCGGCAATCCAACCCACCAATTCTTCGCATCAATAGATTCGCTAACGCCACCAGACCCTGGAGCAGGAACTAGGATCGGCCTGGGAGACATTGTCCTAAAAGCCCCAAATGTGCCAGTAGATACTACCTACCTAGTCGGAGCAAGAGATGACGTTTCAAAAAACCTCTGTGCCCTCACCCCTGGTTACACAAACACTCTCACAGTTAAAGCAATTGCCACCTGGCATCTCGACCTGCCTAATGTCACTGCCGATCGCCTTCATGTCCTTTTCTCCTTCACTCCCGCTTCAAACGGCTACATAGGCCTGGTAGTTGCGCCCCGAAGTGGGGATGTCTGTAACTGGGTCGTCCTTCCTAGACCGTTTGACAGCGGCCCGATTGCCTCGGGCACAAACCAAGTAACCTGGAACTTTCCCCCTCCTGGAGACTACTGCGCGCAATTGGTTTTCGGGGCGGCTTCCGTCTCCAACACACAGCCCTTTTCTGTCCTTCCGCCCGCTGGCGACGCCTGGACCTTATCAGTTCGCAACTGCTATAAATACAAAGTCATTTTCGGAATATCCCCAAACGCCGGAAGCGGCAGTGTCATACACATCAATAAAGCAGACGGGACAACACTAACCGAGATCAACATTGATACAGGGGCCTCAAGTGTTGTATGGGATGCACCTCAAACACCTGCTAATTACAAAGCTGTCATTATCTATTTCACAAAACAAGTCTCCAACCCCATCACTTTCGACGTTCCCTGTGCTGGAGACGCGACTATCTGGACCATGTATGTAGCCAGTGTCTTAAACGGAAACGACGTTATATTCAATGTCCAATGTCCAACAAAAGACTGTCCAGGTATAAACGGGGAAGCGACAGTTGCCATCAAAGACCTTGATGGTCTAAGTCAGCCAGTTCCCAAAGGTGGTGGTATTGTACGCTTTAACGCTCTTCCCAATGGTAGTCACCAAGCGGTCGTTGTGGTATTTCTATCCGAAATGTCCGGTGTCGTTGACTTTACCCTTCCTCAAAATAACACATGTGGCTGGCTCGCTTTCCCTGGCGGTGCTGGCGTGGTTCAAGGACCCATTAAAAACTGTGCAATTGCTACCCCTGGGAAAATCATTTCCGCAATCCTGCCTTACATCTTCGGCATTGCAGGATTTTTGTCAGTTATCGTAATTGTCATTTCCGGAATTCAGTTTATAACCTCATCAGGTAATCCAGAAGCCGCCGCCGGTGCCAGAAACCGCCTAATCTTTGCCTTAATTGGCTTGGCAATCATCATTCTCGCCTTTGCATTCCTACAAATCATCGATAAACTATTCTTAGGAGGCACCGGTGTTTCTTAAAACCTGTTTCTTGTTCCTTGTTTCTTGTTTCATATTCCTTTGGATCACCCCACGCCTCGCAAAACCCGTTTTTGCAGCACTTGGTGCCCAAGACTTGCACATTGTTTCACAAACATGTACAGCAGATAACCGAGTAAACGTAGGATTTGCATGGATCGCACAAGCTCAGGGAGATTGGTTTAAAACAGACGCCCAATATCTGGATATTTCAACCATCGATAACACCTTCAGCGATCCAAGCAAATATCTAGGCGCCGTCAATCCTCCATACCCCCTCAGCAATTTGTACGATACGTCATCAGGCGGCAGTATAGGCCCCCTCGACCCTGGAAAACTCCACTATTGGCGAATTAACACACACAATCAATACCAAACAAATCCTGCAGGCTGGTACCCAACCCTTGGCCCAGCCTTTACCACCATAACCTGTAGCGGCAGCCCAACCCTATGGAAATTGGGGACACCCACAATGAGCGGTTGTACTGCCACATTTTCCATTACGGCCCCGGACGGCACCACCGGCGCCGGACACGATAGCACCCTTGGTGTATCAGCCACACCGTACTACATTTCCCCAGTAATTCCTGACACCTCACCCACCGTCAGCTATACCGCAACACAGTCAGGGTCTTTAACGGCAGTGCTCCTTCTCTACACGGCTGAAATATCCAATAAGGTCACCTTTACCGCACCCCCCAATTGCGTTAGCTGGAACAATCCTGGTGCACCAGCCCCTCCTTTTAACATCATGTCCGTTTTCCAACCCGCCAAGCGTTTTGGGTCTTTCGGCCAGCTTGCTTCTGATTTCCTCTTGATTTTGGTCAGCCTGGCCGCAGGCTTGGCTCTATTTTTTATCGTTCTCTCTGGCATCAAGCTTGCAACATCCTCCGGAGACGAAAAAAAGCTTGCAAGCGCAAAAGGTACCCTAACCTATGCTATTATTGGAATTGCAGTAATAATTTTGGCTTTTGTAGTAGTTAGAATTTTGCAGTACTTTTTACAATCCAGTGTACCGATAACGTAATGACTCAGCTTGCCCAACTCGGAACCATAAACCCTCCAGCCAGCATTCCCACTGTAGGCGGCAACCCCTCCACTTTTGTCGCCGGCCTAATCCGCGGTTCAATTTCAGCTCTTTTGATAGGCGGCTTCATCATGACCTTTATTTGGATCATGCTTGCCGGTTTTCGTTTTATTACATCCGGCAGCGACCCTAAATCCGTTTCTTCCGCTTGGGCTCAAATTTACTGGGGATTAATTGGAATGGTTGTAGTCCTGGGTGCCTTTGCTATAATCAAATTAGTTGAGACTTTTTTCGGCGTTACTGTTCTTTCCGGCGGCTTCCAGCTGCCCACAAGATAATCTATGACTAAAGAAAAAAAACTAACAGCTAATGAAAGATTTAGACATTAGTCGTTAGGCGTTAGACAACTTATTTGGAAGGAGGTGAAAATATGTCAAAAGCTAAAAAATTGATTGGTTTCGCTGCATTGCAAGCCGCTGCAATGACTCTGCCAATGGCAGTCTTTGCTCAAAACATCGTACCAGGCGAGCTTCAAAACAACACCGACATTATCACGATAGTCAGAGCAATTATCAGGTTCATCCTCTTGATTGCATTCGTTTTGGCTTTCATCTTCCTTTTGATCGGTGGTCTAAGGTGGATAACAGCAGGAGGAGACGAAAAATCTGTTGCAGGAGCACGGGGAATGATAACTGCTGCCTTAATTGGTTTAGTGATCGTTTTGCTGGCATTTGCAATTATCAAACTTGTTGAAACATTCTTTGGTGTCACGATTATATCTGGAAACTTAACCATTCCAAACGTCGCAACATCAACATAATGGTTCATAAAAAGTTGAGGCATTTTATTGCCTTTTCGGCCTTGGCATTTATTTTGTCGGGCTGTACAGTTCCGGGCGATCCCAACACGCCTGCCCAATTGGCAGATATTGTAAATGTTATTAAAAACATAATTGGCCTTTTGGCTCCGGCTGCTGGGATTGCCTTTTTCTTTATGCTTTTAGTTGGTGGTTTCCAATTTTTGATGTCTGGAGGAGACCCGAAAGCAACTGCCGGAGCCCGAAACACAATGACTTATGCCCTAATTGGCATAGTTTTGGTAGTAGTTTCGTGGATTGTTATCCTAATTCTCCAAAATCTATTAGGGTTTGATTTCACAAACGTCAGGCTTCCAGCAAGCAGTTAACGCATTTTTCCCGTTCATAAGTTGTCACTTTTTACTTATCACTTGTACACTATAGATATGGCCCTACCTTTCAGCCTGGATAAAGGGTTCCTCACAATAATAAATCGTGCGAGCTCCTCTTTTGTGTTTCTTCTTTTCTTCTTTTTGTTTTTCTTTGCAACACCTAATTTCACGAGTCAAGCTCTAGCAGTTATTCCTATAGAACCAGGCGGATCAGGTGCTACAAACCTGGCTGCTATAACAGGTTGCTATGGTACTGCCGGTTATGTGAAGTTCACTTGGAGCAGTTCCTCCACATTAAACGGTGACTATTGGCTCGATGTCCGAGAAGTTGGTGGCAGTTGGCCGGATGCCGCCCACCCCGGACAAAACGTCGGCACTAATTTGCAATACACCTGGGGCGGGTTCTCCGGAATAAATAACATTGGTATGGCAAGCGGCGGCTACACAAGCGGTGGATTTAAGCTAGGCCAGGCATATGAATGGCGGATATGGGATGGTACAGCCCAAGCTTATCCCACTCCTTCAAGCTTTACCACCCCCTCTTCGTGTACGGGGGGTGGTGGGAGCGCTCCGGCCCCGGCACCTTGCCAAAATGCTGTCGCCACGGATTATCTAACCGACCACTACATCACCGATTCAAACGGAAACCCGTTTGGAATCACAAGCTCCAGCGGTTCATCTTCATCATTCACAATCACAGGCTCCGGCACTCCGGGCTCAACAGTTACAGCAACAGCCAATAGCAATCCAACCTTCAGCTACACCCTAGATATGTCCAAGCTTCAGGCAATTTTCGCCGATACCAATTCCAATTACAACGAAGGTCAATACCAAAATCCGGAACACCAGCAAGCGCCTCTGCTCAAGCAAACTACAGAAACCCGCGACAACTTTTTTGGACCTAGCCAAAAAGCGGCACCAAACGTTATGACTAACCAGCTCCGTGTCCAATATGTGAATTACGTTTTTAATAAACCGACTCTATCTGAATCCCAAAGTGCTATAACCGACGTCAATGGCCAGAACCCAATGACAATATATGATATGGTCAAAAAATGGGGTTATCCAGATCCTGGTTCATCATCTTTTCAATCAACTTGGGGACCTTACTGGGCTAAAATTCCTATTTCATATAACGAGTACTATCAAGGCAAACTGGAATTTAGAGCTGCCATCGGAACTGCCGCTATAAACGCAGTCAAAGATGGTGCTGATTGCCCCAAACCTTTCGACTCAAGGCCTCCGATTACCTTTATCCTACCAAACACCTTTCGGGCAGCTGCAGTAACAGGACAGGTAAATATGTTGATGGCCCCCAAAGTAGCCCAATCCTCAACAAATAACGTCCTTTATGCCTCAACCCAATTTAAAGAGAATGTTCTTGCACAAATTATTAAAAAATGTGTATTTCTGGCATCCCAAAACTCTCTAACAAAAGCCCTTAAAAAGGTCGTAAGTCAAATCAACAGTGTAAAACTCAATCCTGTTAAAAATGCCTACGCGGCAAACGACAACACCGGTTGTGTCAAAGTTTTAGGTGACGGCCGCTCAGGTACTGCGCCTTATTGCGCACTTCCACCCGGCCAACTGCCTGCAAGCGCCTGCAGCCAACCTAACGCTAACGACCCAAACCAGCTTGATCCTCAAAACCCGAACGTTGTCTGTACAGTCACCTTTAGCTTTTCAAAACAAATGGTCCTGCCGACCACTGGTAATGGCGATTGGGACAGTTGCACCATTTCCGGCGCAACGGAAACCTGTACCGCAACAGCCAGCATCTGGGCTGATTTTCGAATTCCCTGGATTGGCGAAATCTGGAATCATACCTTGGCTTCTGACAATTCCGAAAGCCTAGATATGCAATCACCGCAGCAAACCGGCCGGCCCGGCGTTTATGCATTTTTCACACCGAATCTGGTTTTAAAAAGCGCCAATCAAGGGCAGCAAGACCCAAAAATTGCCCTTTTGCAAAATATGCTCAATCAATGTTTGGCAGATCCACCTCTGCCATCAGACCCTTTAAACTTTAGAGGTTGTGCGCCGCTAGTTAACTGGGCAAACACTGCTGCGGCTGATGCATACCCTCAACTTAAACAATGTGTTGTGGATAATCTTCTTCACGGAGCAGGACCCATTTCTAATTGCGTGGCCCTCTTGACACAATCAATTATCTCCAGCTCCATCCAAAAAATGCCAGGGCAAGTCGGCGGCACACTAGGGGTATCGACTTCCAACGTTCTGGGCGACACGACTGGTGAAGGCCAACAACCGGTAATTGGCTCAACGGATTGCCTTAAAATGTTTGTTCGTGATATGGCTCTTAAGCCCCTCGTATTGCAAAAATATCTCAACATCGACACAAGCTGCATACCTAAAACAATTGCAAATCCGACTTCCGCATCCAGCTCAACGCCCACATCCACAGCCCCAACGCCAATTCCAGCTGCAACCCCAATCCCAGCGCCAACTGCAGGACCAATACCCACACCGGCAGCAACACCAGTATCGGCAACGCCTATACCAAGTCCGTCAGTATTTTGCAACACAGCCTCCAGCACAATTCCAACAAATACCAATGCAACATTCACTGCTAGCGGTGGAACCGGTACGTATTTCTGGAACGCATCTGGAGGCAATCCTTCAACTGGCTCAGGCCCAAGTTTCACGACCCAGTTCGCAAACCCAGGAAACTACACAGTTAAAGTCACAAGCGGCAGTAGCCAAGGAGGCTGCAGTGTAACTGTCCAAGCCCCCAACACTTCACTTAATTTCAGCTGGAGCAGACCTTGGGGCTACGCCGCCTTTATAGACGTTAATTTAAAAACTTCAAATTGCCGCAGTGGCAATCTCTCTTGTTCGACGCCAACATTTATATTTTGGCCAGGATCATCGTTAATTTTTGCAGTTCACGTCACAGATGCTGGCGGACCAACTATTAAATCCGGAGGGACAACAGCCAATACCAATGGTAGTGCATCAATGAATTGGGACTGGACCTATGTTGCTCTTGTCTACCCTACATCTTTCGCAAGCTGCACGGCCGCAGGCTCCCAATGTAAAACTCAAACAATAAACGACAACGGCACCAACCCGTCTGTTACCTTCACCGGACTCCAACCAGCAACAACCTATCAGGAAACAGTCTGCACCCCGAACTGCGGAACTGGTCTTGTCATACTTTCCAAACAAACTTCAACTTAAGCTGATCTAAAGCAAAACTGATTGACAAATCTTTGCTGCATGTTAAGCTTAACAAAGGCCCAAAGCGGGGAAGTGCGGTGAGTCCTGAGTTTAGCGAAGGATCGAATCCGCCACTGTGCCGCAACGGTGAAAGTCCGAAGACCGCTTGGGTAATATTATCCCGAGCAGGAAACACGTTTAAAAAACGGACTAACCTTCTTGGGATCAAGAAGGTTTTTTTATGCCTGAACGATTAATTACTGCAGTTGAAGCAACTCCAGATGTTCACTGGCAGGTTCCTGAAGATTTCCAGGGAATCATTGCCTACAATCCTCGCCATGATATTCAAGATTACTTAAATCTCAAAAGACTAAACGGTAAAATCGACCCAGTCCTTTTCGCCCAAGGACAAATTAGAATTGACAATCGCACTCGCCGCCAGCTGGAAAAAGCACTCGGTGAACGTTTTGGAGTCGAAAAAAGCCTAGTTTCATACTACATCCAGGATGGTACCCTAAAAAGCCCTGACTACAATGAGCCTGTTCTCAAACGCTACAAAAAAGGCCAACTGTTCCTTTTAGAAAACGGCAGCCTTGAAACCGAAAGGGAAGCTGCAGAAGTTCGCGGGATTGCCGCTGTCGAAAGAATCTTCGCCAATAAGCCGCCAGAAAGCAACCAGTCCGTTGTCATTATTTCGCCAAGAGGAAGAGGGGAAGGCACACTCTATAACGACAACTACTTCGACGTTTACAAGAAAAAAGAAGACGGCGCAATCGAGATGACCAGATACCATTCAACCCATACCTACGTTGGTTTTTTCCAAGCAGCCAAAGAGGCAAACCCTCATTTTCCTCACCCCACAGATGAAACTGGCCTAAACGCAGCTTATTTTCTCGATAAACCGATTGTCACCGCCCTTCCGGAAGAAAAAATTTTGGAGGTTTTTGCCCTAGATCATGAGGCCCAATTACAAAGAGAGAATCAGCAAATAATCGATACATGCACACCTTTTATCACAGCGTACATCAACACTCTTTCCGAAAATCCGCTGGAGATTGAGCAAATCAAAATGAACATAAACACCATATTTAACGTCGCCGATCTCGAAAAAAAGCGGCAAGATCAGGCAAAAAGATTTGGATCAACTAACACCACCAAAAAGTTGCATCCAGTAGTTCCCAAGGATCCAAACCCGGCAGCAATCATGCAAACAATCGAAATATATGGCAGGCAACCGGCTCGATCTTCTGCACACGGATGTCCAGGTGGCCAAAGAGGTTTTTCCGTCAACCAGCCTACAGAGCTTAGAGCTTTTGCAAGATCCATTGGCGCAACATCTGTAATTGATTTCGCCCGCTTCGCACAACTCACAGAAGACGAAGACCATAGTGATTTCAACTGCCCAGACTGCGGGCATCTGATTAAATATGGCGCCGGCATCAAAGAATGCCCTGGCTGCGGCAAAAAAGCCACATGTTCAGTGACTTGAGCCGTCCATCGTCAAGGCCTGGCCTTGGCCTAAGCCGTATCTTGGAAAAAGGCCTGATCTTTATATCCAATTTATTTGACTTCACACTACGCTTCTGCCTAATATGGAATTAGAACTCGAGTTTCTAAAACGCCGAGCTTTCAAAGCGGAAGGACAGCCTGCAATGAAGCCCAAATTTAATCTGCCGTGGTTTTCTAAATACTTATTCTCATTCTTTCTCGTCGCCTTCGTTTTTCTTCTTGCCGGATATATCACAAAACCAGCCAATGCCGCATTTTTTAACATAGTTGATCCGCCAACCTGGTCAGGCGACAATGTGACCTTTAAATGGGACAATCCTGGAACCTCAGCTGCAGTTTTAATCATTGTTGACTGGGACGACCCAACACATCCATCGGTGTATGACAGTGCAGCCAAAGGTGTATCTCTTTTGGGTAAAACTCAACTAACCGTTTCTACGACAGATTGGAATATCGCAGTTCACCCACCTGATGGTAGGTTTAAAGTTTCAATTGTCGTCGGTTTGACACTGGTTTCAAACGAAGTAATTTTTACGGTTCCTGTGGTTGGCGCACCCTTATGCGCCTTTACATTCACCCCTACCTCGGTAGCACCAAGTGGACAATTCTTCATACAAAATATAAATGGTGTTGCCGGAAATCCGTTTACTGCCGGATTAAAGGACAGCTCCGGTAGTATTTTATCTAATCCTCCTACTCAAAGTGGCAATTTCCCAGCTTCAAGCTTAACATTCACTGCCCCCTCAAGTGCGGGAAATTATACAGTCTTCGTCCAAGATAATTCCACTAGCCCAGCTACTCAATGTGTAATCCCAGGCCTTTCAAGCAATATCTTAACCGTCGGCTCTGCTTCTCCCCCACCCGGCACTGGCTGCAACATAGTGCCTGCCAATACCAGCTGGGACCCCTTAAAAGCCAGCGTTAACGGCTATGCAGTCACCTTCACCCTTCCAAAACCTTCAGATGGGATTGCCGGCATAGTCATCGAAAAAGACACAGACGGCACCGTCGCCCAGGATAGCGGCCCTTTGGCGTCTGGCACTAACCAATGGATTTGGAACGCTCCAACCGGCTCAGACGGCTCGTATTGTGCCGCAATTTTTTGGACCACGTCTGCAGTTTCCACAGTCATACATTTTACCGTCCCAAGTGCTGGTAACGACACCTGTACCAGTAACGCTCTAAATTGGGTCAACGACGTCCGCTGCAAAGCTATAGGCGGCGGCTGGTTCGACAGTGATATTTTTACCCTAGGCCAAGTTGGAGCCACATTTGACACTGGCAACGTCTTAGTCTGGGGTAAATCTCAACTTAATAGAAACATCAGTGATGCCACCCAAGGAAGAGGAGCACTTGCCTTAACCAGTAATTTGATTGCATCGCTGTATGCAGCTCCCCCGGCTTCCGGCGTCACTTATTTTGCCCAAAAAATCCAGGACTTAAACCCTGTCAGATCCGCTTATGCGGGTGCCGGCGGGCAATTCCCCGGTGGCATCGGCTATCAGGCCCTAGGACCGGTTCAAAAAATTTGGGTTGCATTTCGCAATATTTCCTATATCGGGTTCATAATAGTTTTTGTTGTCATGGGCTTTATGATCATGTTTCGGGCCCACATCTCCCCCCAAGCTGTTGCAACTGTCCAGGATTCTATCCCCAGAATCGTAATCGCGCTAATTTTGGTCACATTCAGTTACGCCATCGCCGGCTTTATGATCGATTTGATGTTTCTCTTTTTAAACATTGCAGTACAAGCTCTGGTTAGCACTCATTTGATTTCCAATGCTGACTTCGTTTTCAAAGATAACGTCTTCACGGTAATCTTTAGCAACTGGAAAGACGCGTTTGGAACCGTCTCTGATGCAATATCAAAAATAATCACTCAAACAATCGATCTTGGGATGTTCAATTTTGTATCTAAGGTGCTGGGATGGGCCGGTGGCACATTAGCAGGCTTGGTAGTTGGCATAGCCCTGCTCTTTATTATGTTCAGGGTATTTTTAATGCTTCTTATGGCCTACGTCATGATTATTCTTTTAACAATGTTCGCACCTTTCTTTTTCTTAATCCAGGCTCTTCCTGGCAATAACGGCGCCAAGGAGTGGTTTAAGCAAATGGCTTCCAATGTTGCCGTTTTCCCAGTTACAGCTATGATGTTTATTTTTGCAGGCATCTTAAGTGGTATGACTGGTCTTGGCGGAACAGGATCCGGGGCAATTCAGCCAGCCCAAGTCGGCCAATTCCCGCTTTTGATTGGAGGATTGGATGCTGGCGCAATCGGAAATCTAATAGGTATTGGGTTTTTACTTATCACCCCCACTGCAGCCGACATGGTCAAAAACATGGTTGGCGGCGGCAGAGGCGGAGGCGGCGGTATGGGCAACATCGGCGCAGCGGCCCTTGGCGGGCTTGCTGGCGGCGCTGCAGTTGTAGGCGCAGCAGGCAGAGGAGCCGGCGGCGCACTAATCTCACGGGGCCCAATCGGCGGCTGGAGAAGAGCCCAAGAGGCAAGGCGTGGTGAAGAAGCGCAACGTACAGCTCACGCAGGCATTTACAGCAAAGAGTACCGTGAATGGCAAGAACAACTTGCCAAGACTAGAGCCAAAAAAGATGAGTAGTTTCAGCGTGTTCCAGGTAAAGATTGTCTTGGCAACTGCTTAAAAAATTCCTTGACAGCTTCCCAAAAAGCCGAAAGCGGCGCATCAGCAACTAGGGTACCTTTAATGTCCCAAGCAATCCTGCGCCACTTCTCTCCAAACCGTCTGATATACCTAAATGGCACTGTCCCGAAGAATTCTCCTAATGTTAGGCTTAATTCTTTATCCGTAAAAGGAACCTTCCCTCCAATTTTGGCAAAACCGAAAAACTTCGTCTTTTCCTTCTCTCCTTGTTTTCTTTCCATATCACCCTGTTGAATCATATCCTGTATGACTTGTTCACCACCGGCTGCGGTTAGATTAGGTCTGTCAAACAGATCACGCCGATACTTGCTCGCAAATCCCCAATGACCTCTGAATGCTAAAACTGCAAGTATGTGGTCTCTTGCAAACCTTGTTGAATATGCAAATCCTTTTACACGACTTATCATCGAAACCAGTTTGCTTTCAGTAGGATTACTCAGGTAGTCCTGAATCGTTTCCGGGCCTTCGGCTTCTAACCCTTTCTTAGCATCTGAAAAATAATCTATAAAACCGAACTTAGTCATCTCCTTATCCTTCGCCACCTGGCTAAACTTTGCCCCCTTACTCGAAAAATACAGTGCCCCGTTCTTTATCATATCCATAATAACGACTGACTTCACCCAAGACACTGCTTCCTCATGATATGCCTTAGTGTCAATATCGTAATCCTTCATCATCTGCCTAATTCGCTGCTCAAAAACTCTTTTTTGATCAGGTGTCATAAACCTATCAGCCCATCGCACCATAAATGAAATCTGGGGCGTATAGTAATGATGCTTGCCTGGAAACGCTTGTTTAAAAATCGTGTTCACTTCGTCCTGTTTAGCCCTTCCTCTATTTTCTACATCTTGGTTGAAGTGTGCCCAAAGGTCATCTCTCGCCCTTCCATGAAAAAGGTTTGTGCTGTGGTGAAATACTACACCGTCAAAATCATCATCAAACTTGCTTTTAGTGTCTTTCGAATAAATCCTAATGTACTCCTGTGCACTCCACTGCATCATCCAAGTCCAATTAAATGCGTTATAATCAACAGAACCGAAAAAACCAACCTCCTCAAGCTCGTCAAAATCCGCATCCTTCAAATGCTCGAAAAATTTACGATACTCATCGCTATCTTCTTCGACAACGTCCTCCATGCTTGGATGGTACGTTCCCCTATAAACCTTAAGATCCATAGCTTTAAGCTTCTGAATAAGCCTTAACTGTTCTACTTCCCTCCAAACATCCAGATAAGATTTACCAACTCTAGTTTCCAAAAATTTACGAATTTCACCCTCATCTTTCCCTAGTCTTCCCAAGAAATCGGCCAAGTCGCCCTTTAACCTCAATGCATGATCATTGCTAATCATCGCGTCGATATCATCTTGTTTCAAAGTTCCAAAAGCTCCATGGATTGTCCTCTTTTTGTGCCACTCATCAATCAATTCTCTTGTTTCTAAAATAAACTCCCGTCTTTCATCTACTAAACCTCTTTTTACCCCGCCTAACCTTGCCCAAACATCATCTACCCCGAGTGATTTCCCAGCCCACTTTCCACCAGGTTTTGTGTTGTCTGCAATCAACATTGCGGTTCGTTTTCTGAAATAGTCCCTTAATTTATAGAACTCATATTCCCATTTGTCCCTATACGTTCTGCCATCAACCGTCACCGACTGCCTCCATTCATCTTCAAGATCTCCAAAACCCTCTCTTGCCTTTATTCGCGACATTAAACTCGCGGAATAATTTCCATCCGTATCTATCGAGAGCCTCGTTAGCTCCTCAATCATGTTCATCCTTATCCTGTCGTCATTTACATCCTTACTATAAATATCCTGCAAAGAGACATCATACGTATTTAGCCTTACGTATCTGGTTTTGCCATCTTTACCCACCTCTTTAACATAAAACGGCCTCCCCCTTGTATCCTCACCAAATCTTTCAACATAATATTCAACGGTCGTTTCTTTCCTACCTTCAAAACCGTTGAGTACACCATCAACAGCCGCAGGATGCATATCTTTCTCCTCAAGCGTCATATAAACAGAAAGCATCAGCGCAGAAGCATCGATTCTATCAGCAAGCGCAGACCTTCTCTCTCTATCTTCTTTCGTCTCAGTTGGTAATACTTGAAGCATTGATTTGGCACTCTGAATCATAGGCCTTAACTCCTCTGGGCCCAGATCAAGATCCTCCATAAAACTAAAGATACGTGCAATATTTTTAGGAACATCATCAGGATCGCCTGGAGATCTGAATATCTGGTGCTCTTCCAAAGCTCGCTCAAGTGTGTAATAGTACCGGCTGGCTTTCCACTGGCGAAGACCTATTGGGTCATCTTTATCTTTAACAGACCCTAAAATATCGGTAGAAGCCTCGTTCAAATCACGCCAATCACTCAGCATCGCGCTTAAGTAATGGTTACCTTTTATGACCAAATCGCCAACCTTAGCCTTTTGGTTTTCTGTTGAGTCGTTTTCGTAAATTTGTGTGTACCTGTTGTGAATTCTCCGATATAAGTGTGTATGTTCATCGTTCCAACTGATAAACTTGTTCGCGAAGTCAACTCCCCCAAGAGCTTCCACAATTTTCTGCCTCCCACCAGCATCCTGAAGCCTATAGACATCGTTAATTGCCTTTGCCACTTCAAAAACATACCTTGCCGAAGCCATTTTTTGAGTTTCAGTACTGCCATCAGCATTTCTAAAAGGCACATCCACGAACATATCATCGGGGTTTACATGATCTATTTTTACAGCTTCTACGCGCTTAGTGGCCTCCTCAGCCATATCGGCAAACCTTTTCAATTCGCTGGCGCGATCAGCCCATTCGCCTGATGCCCTATCTTGCTTTAGCATATCTTTAATAAGAGCCTTTAAACCTGTGGTCACGGTAAGCAAATGCTCGGCCATTGGAGTTTCCCGATTACTCCTAGTCTCTAATTTCAAAAGTGAATCTACTTTTCTGGAAAGAATATCTCGCACTTCTGATACTTTAGGATCACTAGCCTCTAATGTTCCATCTAAAACTGCGTTATCGATTGCACTTTCTATATCCGGAAACTTTATTCTCTGAACTTCAAATGGCCTTAGTTTAGCGAGCTTAATCTCCCGTACGAACCTTTTGAATTTATCATCGATTGTGCTTAAATCTACTTCATCGATCTCCTCGTCAACAGTTTTGGTTCCACTAGCCCCTGGGCCACCAGTTTTTGGCTCCCAGTCACCTTTTCCTTTATAAGCAGACGAATATTTCTCAATCTTTTCCAGAGTTAAAAACTCACCATCATCCAAATCTTTTGCACGCATGACTTCCTCACGTTTCAGTGCTTCTTCAACTCTCCGTTGGTCGCTTCCGGCAGCATATTTGAAATCATCATCAGCCGGGTCATCCACAACACTGTAATGGAAAATTATCTGCCCAATTGCCATAGCTTCTGTATCACTAATCTTGCCAATCTTCTCATCATCAAAAACTCCGCTTCGTTTAAGAAGTCGCCTGAAAAGATCCCTGTCTGTATCTGACTCCACGACTTCTTGCCCGTCTCGAATCCTGTTATAAGTAGTCGAGAGTGCTTGCGCCTCCGCAAATGAAACATGGGGATTCTGCGCAGAACCGGCTTCATTCATGCGCTTTAATACCTCTCGCAATCTTACAGGGTCGAGTGTCAGGCAGAAACTCTCCACATCCATTCGCATATCTCCGGATGGCTTAAACCGGGTTTCCCTGGGCTTAGTCGCACTATTTTCTGGAGTAGGCCTTTCTAGTACCGCAACACCAGCCCCAACAGGCTGCTTTTCCACCACACCAGCATCAGGCATAACAAATATCCCTCCACCTTGAGCGTAGCTGGTTTGGGCAGCGTATGCAACATTTCTCTCGTTCATGTTGCACGTAGATTAACCTAGGCATAAAATGTGTGCTTGATATTTAGCTAACAGGAAGCTAACAGTTCACCCAGTTAGATATAATAGGGATATGTATTTTGCAACAACGGGGTAAATGAAAATATTTGAATCAGATTTTCCTCCTGATTACCGGTCGGCCGAAATAAAAGCAATTTTGGCCTATATAACAACAGGCAAATTCTGCCAGCTTATTTGCATACCAGGGGCCGGCAAGGCAACTATCCTTCGGCTTCTTGCCCATAACCGCAAGCTTTTAAAATCTCACCTCGGCGAAAAAGAAAAGGGCCTTCGTTTTGTCTATATCAACTTTTTCGAACTCACAAATTTTACAGAAGCCGAAATCATAAAGTTGCTGCTAATCGGTTTGGATGAAAAGTTCCAAAACTCAGACGACCCACTTCTTCTTGGTAGAGATCTTCATGAGGCAGTAAACCGTCTTTCCCAAAATGGCCAAACCATTATTTTTCTTTTTGACCATTTCGACGAACACCAAAACCGGCTACCGCATACTTTTTTCCAAATGCTAAAAAGCCTGAGAAACTTGGCAAAATTCAAGTTTTCCGTTGTTTTCGCAACAAGAAGAGATCTTGCCGGTCTTGTCGATGAAGACATTCTCAAAGATTATTGGGATTTTTTTGTTGGCAATACTGTTTACTTAAAAGTCTACGACAAGGTTGCCGTAGAGTATTTATTCACACAAATTGAAAACGTTTTCGGCCAAAAAATTAAAGCCGAACAAAAAACGCAGATCACAAAATTAACAGGCGGCCATGCAAAGCTGACAAAAATAATCTCCGAGCTCGTTCTTGGTAAGGCTGTCAAACCCCAAACAGAAAATCTCCTAAAAGAGACCCCGGTCATGGCTGCTCTTTATGAAATCTGGCTGTTTTTAACAAGTTCGGAACAACAGCTACTATCAAAAATCTCAGAAGGTAAAACTTCAGATCAAATAGATGAAAACCTTATCAAGTTAGACCTGGTTTCTTATCAAAACAAATTCACCATTCCATTACTGGAAGATTTTGTAAAAAGTGCCAAATTAAATGTCCAAACGAAAATTATCTTTGACCCCCAAACCAATGAAATTAAAAGGGGTGAAAGTATCATCTCCGAAATTCTCTCCGCCCAAGAATATCGCTTGCTTAAATTTCTAATCGAAAATCCTAATAAAGTAATAGGTCGAGACGAAATAATTAAAGCGGTTTGGCCGCAAACCGAAGTTACAGAAGCGATAAGCGACGAGGCCATAGATCAAATGGTTTTTCGACTTAGAAAGAAGATAGAGGACGAGCCACAAAAACCCATCCACATTCAAACCGTAAAGGGCATAGGTCTCAAATTCGAACCCTAGCAAAATTTGTCGTCAGAATCATTAACAAAGGTCAGGCCTTTGTTGGGATATTCATAGCCTAAGACCTGACCTTGAGATAAAGACTGGTCGGTCTCCATCAGCGATAGTTACCAAAACATATCCCACCATATCATCAAATTTCTGTGAAAATCGCAAACTTTTGAAGCTAATGAGGCCACTTCTCGCACTTGATTTCATATGTTATGGTGGCATAGAAGCTAACCTAACGCAAAAATTGCACCGCATTAATCTTTTGTCGTTAGTCGTTAGACCTAAAAATGGAGCAGCATCCTGTCCCGCAGCATATAGCGGCTTTTGAATTTAAACTATTTGGCAACCTTACTGCAAGACAGTTTATAACTCTCATCTTTCCCCTTTCAATAGCAGCTATAACCTATTTCTCTTCACTTCCTATATTGGTGCGTATACCCTTAGCTTTGACAATAGGCATCGTTGGCGCTTTTATTGCCCTTGTTCCTGTCGGCGGTAGACCTTTTGACAAATGGATTTTCGCCTTCATAAAAGCTGTGTCAGCCCCGACACAAAGAGTCTGGATAAAAGAAAAGCGGATCCCTGGATTTTTAAGTATTGTCACCAAACCTCCCCAAAAAGAGGTCAAAATTCCCCAGGAAATCACCGAAAAAGGTAGAGAAAGAATGATTGCTTATTTACGTTCTCTTCCAAAAGAAAATGTCACTTCTTTAGACATCAAGGAACAACTGGCCCTAGATAGGCTTGGCTTTCCGGCAAGCCAGTATGAAGGCAACTTGCCGCCCGCAATTCTTTGGCCCGTTAGCCCTTGGGAAGATAAATACGTAGCAATAGGGCAAGGCGAATCAGGTTATCTTTTGGGTTCTTTGCCACAAGTTGCTGGTCCGCTTGAGGAAATTCCCCAAAGCCAGACAGCTCCGGTTTTAGAACCCGAACCAAGACCCCAAATAACATCCCAACAGGCTGCCCCATCAGCTGTTACGCGTGCAAAAATCCAGCCGCAAGCAAAACAGTTTACTCTTTCTGGCCTCGAAAAGCGCCTGGATCATAAACCACAGGAAATAATTGATCTTGCCAGACCCAGCGCCCATCTTGCCTCGGAAACAAACTATTCGCTCGACAACGTAATTCCCATCAAAATCTCCGAGGGCCAATTTCGCCTTGTGCACGGAGTCGGCAACACCAGGGTCAGAAAGCTTCACTTTGCACCTCCAGCAAATTTTGATCTTTCTAAACTACCAATTCGCGGAGAGCGCAAATTCGACATTTCAGACGAACTTAAAAAAAGATATCATTTCGAAGACGATTCTCCAGCAGTAGTTTTACCTATTCAACAAGAAAAGATTCAAGCTGCACCGCAAGCAGTTGATGTTCCCGAGGCAAACCCAATACCCTTACCCAAACCAGAAGCCGTCCACTTACCCGACGAGCATCATGCCAAACTAGCACCCAAACAGGAGGAAAAACCCAAAGTGGAAAAAAGTGAATTTTCTCAATTTTCTATATCGGATAAAGATCAAAACCAGCAAACTGGAAACGTCCAGCAAGCTCAAATCATTCCCCTAACTGACAAGCCAAACATCCTTTCGGGACTCGTAACAGACGAAAAAGGAAGCCCCATCGAAAGTGCCGTTCTGGTTGTCCGCGACGAAAGCGGAATACCGGTCAGAGCCTTAAAAACCAACAAGCTTGGCCAATTTCTTTCCGCCACCCCGCTTTCCAGCGGTAGCTACACAATTGAGGCAGAAAGTGATCTTGCCTCCTTTAAACCAGTCTCAATACATTTAACCGGCCAAATTCTCGCTCCGATTGGAGTCAAAGGAGAAAGGATAAACTAAAGTGGCTCCTTCTGCCCAAAAAATTAAGGCTTCAACCCAAGAGCATTTGGATATTGAAGACATAACCGAAGACTTTGTAATTTTAAAAACCGGCTGGGTTGCTATGGTCCTTTCCACAACCGCAGTTAATTTTGACATCCTCTCCGAAGCCGAGCAAGATGCGACTATTTACGCTTATGGTGCCCTTTTAAATTCCCTAACCTTCCCCATCCAGATTTTAATCCGTTCCAAAAGAGCAGATATAACAGCCTATTATCAACATTTAGTCGAAGCGGAAAGAAACCAGCAAAACCCTGATCTCAAACGCCAAATTCAAAAATATATGGACTTCATCCAGTCTACCGTTCAGCAAAAAACCATTCTTGACAAGCGCTTTTACCTTATACTTAGCTTTTCCCCAATCGAACTCGGCTTAACTGGCATCAAAAAACCTGCAAAAACCAGCAACAAAGAGCAACAAGTTCAAGACGCTAAAGTTGCCCTAGCGCCAAAACGCGAACATTTAATTAAACAAACGGCCCGCCTAGGTCTTACTACCAAACAGCTCACCACAAAAGAGTTAATTGAACTGTTTTATGACATTTACAATCCTGCTCCCACTGGCACCCAAAGAGTTATTCTGGACTCCGCCTCCTACACAACCCCCATGGTCGAGCCAGCCGTTGAAGTGCCAAGCCCCGCGCCGAATCAGCCACCACCAACTTATACTCAGGAACCTTCCCAGGCACCTATACCACAACCAGCTTATGCCGATTCTCTGCCTAATATTAACGGGCAACAATCAGCCCCTTCACAAATGGAGGCTCTGGAAAACCTCAAGGCGGCAACCGCCAAAGCCGCGCAATCAATACGCGGAGAACAGCAAATAAGTCCCAACCAAACAAACCAAACAATCCAGCAATGAACCTCGTTAGCATTCTAAAACCAAAAAACAAAAACCCCCAGGAATCTTTAAGTGATAAGGAGAAACAGTGGTCGCAGAGCCTGGCCAAAGGTGTCGTTTCCGTCAAAGACATTATTGCTCCACCAGCCATCGAGGTTGACTTCGACTATATCAAAATCGGCTCAACCTACTTTCGTACTCTTTTTGTCGTCGGCTACCCAAGGTACGTCCAAGCCAATTGGCTTTCACCTCTAATTAATTTCGTCCACACTTTGGAAATTTCCATGTACCAATATCCGGTAGAAGCCAAAGGTGTTTTGGATGATCTTAAGCGTAAAGTTACCGAAATGGAAGCTACCATCGCATCTGACATCCAGCACGGTAAAGTCTTAGACCCTGCCGTTCAAGCTGCCCTAGAAGACGCCCAGATGCTTCAGGAAGAGCTGGTCAAAGGACAGGAGCGCTTTTTCCAGTTCGGCCTTTATGTCACCATCCCGGCCGACTCAAAAGAGGAGTTGGACCTGGTCACCAGACAGGTTGAATCGACAATGGGCGCCCTACTTTTGGTTCCTAAACACGCTACATTGCAAATGGAAGATGCCTTCAAAACAACTCTTCCTCAACAAACCGACCATCTCTATATCACCCGCAACATGGACACCACCTCCCTTGCCACAACTTTTCCATTCATCTCCTCATCGCTAACCTCCAACACTGGCATCATGTACGGCATAAACGAGCACAATGGTTCGTTGGTTATTTTCGACCGATTCACTCAAGAAAACGCCAATTCCGTAATCTTTGCCAAATCCGGAGCCGGAAAATCTTACCTTGTCAAACTAGAGGCCCTAAGGTCGCTGATGTTTGGTACGGAAGTAATCGTCGTCGACCCTGAAGAAGAATATAAAAACCTTTGTGAAGCCATCGGTGGTGAATACATCACTTTTAGCTTTGACTCGCCGGCTAAAATTAACCCTTTTGACCTTTCGGGCGTTTATGAAGAAGGCGAAAACGAGCTTGGCTTAAAAATTCTTTCTCTTCACGGCTTTTTCAAAGTCGTCATGGGCAATATGAGCCCCGCCGAAGATGCGGTTTTAGACAAAGCCCTTGTTGACACTTACAGACAAAAAGGCATTACTCCCGACCCGTCTACCCAGAAAAACGAGCCGCCTCTCATGGAAGATCTCTACAAGGTGCTACTCGGCATGGAAGAAGTTGAAGCCAAAAGCCTTGCTGATCGCATTGAAAAATTCGTCAAAGGTTCTTTAATCGGCATTTTTAACCAACAATCCAATATCGATCTGCGCAACACCTTTACCGTCTTTTCCGTCAAAAGCCTGGAGGAAGAACTTCGGCCAATTGCCATGTATCTCATTTTGGATTTTATCTGGACAAGAATTAAAAACGACATCCGAAAACGCCTTCTTGTTGTCGATGAGGCCTGGTACATGATGGAATTCCCAGACAGCGCTACCTTCCTTTATTCAATCGCCAAACGCGCTCGCAAATACTACCTTGGCCTCACCACCATTTCCCAGGACGTTGAAGATTTTTTAAGTACTGATTACGGCAAAGCTATCGTCACTAACTCCTCCTTTCAAATACTTTTGAAACAATCTCCTGCTGCAATCGACAAAGTTGCCGAAGTCTTTTACCTTTCCGAGGGTGAAAGGCACTTGCTTTTGGCAGCCGACGTTGGTGAAGGCATCTTTTTTGCTGGTCCTAACCATGTAGCGGTCCGTATTATGGCATCAGAAGAGGAACACGCCTTGGTTACTACCAACCCGGAAGAGCTAAAACAAAGACGAGATCAGCAAGAAGCAGCATCAGCACACCAAAACCAAGATTCCCAACCATCGCAAACACCATCTCTTCCAAACACATCTCAATAACTTTAGATTTACTCCCCAGCCTTTTTCATCATTATTAAGTCTACTTTGCTTTAAGTTAGAAGTTGCTAGTATATTTAATTAGGCCCCATGTCTGTTTTGGATAAAATCAAAAAACTTAAAAATCTTAAAAACCTCAACCCCGAAAGCCAAGTATCGCAGCTTGCCAAAAAAGCCGCAATGTATCTATCTCTTGGTGTCTCAGCCGCATTTTTAGCCGCCTTGGCATATTTCGCCCACCTCGGAAAAGTTGCTTTCTTTGGTTTCAAAATCGGCGCAACTGCAGGTGGTACGGCAGGCGCAATATGGGGTGGATATATAGGTATTCAAGTTGGAATCGCATTAGCACCATACACCTTTGGCATTTCATTGATAGTCGCCCCGCCCCTTGGAGTACTTATTGGTGCCATAGGTGGTGCCACCTTGCTGGGAATAGCCGGCGGTCTGATCGCCCTCGGCCTCGATCAAGGCTCTGCAGGCCTGGTTTCAACCGGAGTCGGAGCGGGTGTGGGAGGCATCATTGGCACCTACGTAGCAGGCGCATTTATTTCGTTTGCAATTGGAGCGTGCGCAGCTACAGTCTTTGGGTGCCTTTTAGTGCCTATCGCAGTGGTATCCGCCCCAATCATAATTGTAACCTTCAGTGCTATAGGAGCTGGTGCGGGTTACCTAATTGGCAACTATGTAATTGATCCTGTCAAATCTTATATTGGTGGAGTCTCGATAAGTGGTTCCGCCTCAGGCTTCTTGTCTTGGCTTGGCGGGGGAATTACTGGATTGGGATCTTGGGCTGTGGGCGGTCTCTTCAGCCTTGGTGGCTTAGCAGTAGACGGTATAACCAGCATTGGTAGTAAGCTCTTGGGAACGCTTTCCACCAGCGCAGGTCCTCTTGCTGGGAAATTAGCGGGTATCTCAGTAGGGACAGCTTTCACATCGGCAGCTACACTGAGCTTACTTCAAACAGGGGTCCTAACCCCTGGGAAATTCGCAACAACCCAGACGGATATATCTAAACCGGCTGGGGCCAACCAATATGTAACCGTCACTAAAACCGCCAACCCTACTACAATCTCCAATTCAAGCTTACCAACCGACATCAACTACTTGGTTACAGTAAAGGTCAATTCTTACGCCTTAACCAACGTCGTCTGCACCGATGTTACAACATTGAAAAAGAGTGATGGAACTACTCAAAACTTAACTAATACTTTAATAGGGCCCCTTTGCCCTTCACAACTTAACCCTGCCCAAGTTCTTACATTTAATCTTTCAACTCATGCGGACAACACTCCCGACTTTATCAATTCGACAGTTTCCAACACTTTCACCATTAACTTTGACGTCACCGGTGGAGGGGCTCCACCTCCCACGGGAGGCGGCGGCCCATGCAGTGCAAACAGCGGTTTTAATGCTCTCCTGCCTAACCCTATACCACCAAGCGTCGGCGCCACATCACCCAGCTCTTTGCCTCCAGACCCTGCAATCATCCAGGCAGCCCAGCAAGCAACTTTGCAAACTGGCGTACCTTGCGAAATGCTAGTCGGCATTCAATACCGCGAAGCCGGCTGGGATGCCAATAGCTCGTTTTTAAGCGGAACCACATTGTGTTCGTCAGGAAATTTTGCCATATGCAAACCGGAACCCAACATTACGTCTTCATCAGCATGTACCGGTTATGGCGGTACCTGGTACTCTGGCGGGTGCTATTTTACAAGTTTAAATCAAACCGCTTTAGCATCAGCAAGTTACATTCTGGGCGAGGTCTCGTCACTTACTCGCGGGCCCGAACGCCCACCAAAAAATTACGATGAAATGATAGGAGCAATGTCATATTATAATGGCGGCGGCAATGCTAATTGCGGAGCCGGGGTACCTTACACGGGGCCTTGCCCTGGCCCTATTGGGATTGACGATCCTTATGCAGTCAATCATTTTGATTCTGACCACGCAACAATGTACCTTCTCTATTGCAGCCAATATACCGACGCCAGCGGAGTTGTCCATGGGATACCTTGCGACCCTCCCCGAGTCTTAACAACAGACGGTGCGGCAACCGCAGCCAAAGAGTATTATTTAAAGATAGGCGGTCACTAGTGAAACTAAGTCTTACATCGGTCAAAAAAGAAACTCTCCCTTTAGCTATTTTGGCAACCATTATTATCATTCTATTGGGCTTTGTAATTACCCAGCAAATACTGAAAAACAGACCGTTCCAAACTGCACAATTACCTCCCCCCATCAAACTTCAGCCCGTTGTTAATGGAAAATTTGACACAAATGCTCCAATAAGCCAAAAATCTAAAGCTTCGGTTGAGCTTTTAAAACAACATCTGCCTTACAAAGCAGATTTTGTTAGTACAACAGGAGATAAAATAACCTACACCCTGTATGGCAAAACTATAGACCCTTATACATTGTATGTGGATATATCCAATATAGATTTTTTAATACCTTCAACAAATCCCAATTATCCCAAAACTATTCAAGATTTCCGTGACACAGCTAATCATATTTTCGAATATATGAAACAATATAACGCCAACCCGTCAGATGTTTTTATTTCCTGGGGCAGCCAAGCATACATTCAAAACAACGCAGAGTTGTGGCTTACTGTTTCTGACAAATTTCCACCCGTGGTAAAAAAGGATAACCAATATATTTTTGAAACACCGCCGAAATGATAAGAACGACTTTCTATATTCAGAAATTAAGATTAATAATCGCTATTATCGACGCAATAATCATATTAATAATGTTCCCTTATACGGTTTTTGCCGCCAGCTTTTCCGGTTCCGCAACGGCCGTGACCATAATCGGCACCTCATCATCTCAATGCCCACAAAGCTGGCCTTTGGCTCATGGTTACATCACTCAAGGACCTCAAGGAACAACAAGTCATTACCGGCTATATCCAAATGAGCAAGCAATTGACATCGGCGGCAATCCTACAGATACTCCTGCTTTCGCCACATTTTCTGGAACTGTGCTTGTTGCCCAAACCGACTATACCCCCGGTGTTGGTTATGGCAGATATGTCGATATTCAAGGCACTTGCAATGGCGCTGCCTTTACAGGCCGCTGGGCTCACTTAGACTATATCGATGGAGCGGTCACAGTTGGAAGTAAGGTCAATTTCGGACAACTAATAGGAGGTATTGACAACACAGGTAATAGTGAGGGCACGCATTTGCATTATTCTTTTCTAGGTCTAACAATGGGAACACCATACATCCCTCAAAATCCGGCTTTTTCGACGTGTAATTCAAACGTTGCTTGTAATATTAATTGGTAAATATGTTTGACTTAACTACAATTCAAAAAAATAAATTTAAAATAGCTGCAGGGATTTTCCTGGTCCTAGTCTTAATCTTTATAAATTTGGCAATCTTAGGGAAAATACAAAGCAAAAGTAAAAAGACCTCAGAACAGCCCCAGTCCCCAAAAATTCCAACGATTTACCAAAATCCAGCACAAAAGCAACCAAAACGCTTTGATTTTTCAACTCTGAATCAAATTGCATACCCGCAAAATCTTCCGGTATATACTGCACAGAAAAATCAGATCGACCTAAGTAAAGCGCAAGCCATTGCGGCTAAATTTTCCTTCACTGGAGAGCCATCGAAAGTCATTAACAGCACAGCAGACGGAACACAGTTTAGCTGGTTTGACAAAAATCGCATCTTGGCAATAAGCCAGACAACAATTAGGTTCGACGACCAAACTCAAAACTCTTCCAACTCGCTAGCAGAGGAAGACCTTAAAAATAAAGCCTCAGATTTTATTAATTCTTTACCCTTAATTGGGTCAGGTCTCGTATTAAATGATAAAAAAACCGCCTACTACGCTTACAGCAACTCCAAGCTTATCAGTGCTTCATCTTTTGCTGATTCACAGTATGTCCAGTTTTCTTTTGACAGAAATCTGTCGAATAATCCAATATACAATTCGGCCTTAAATCCCTCTTACTTAACAATTTCAATCAAAAAAGATGGAAACATCAATCAACTTTACACTAAAATATTTTCAGATTTTACCGCCAATGGTCAATACCCGCTCAAAACATTGGATGAAGCAAAAAAGGAGATAGAAAATGGGCAAGGTAAAATTGTTAATACCTTCATGCCAGATAAAAACGGCCAAGCATTACAGCTCTATCAACTCCAGCCAAACGATATTTCAATTGCCAAATTTAACAACGTGGCCCTTGCCTATTTTTTGCCAGTCTCAACCTCAGAAAATATTGTGCCAATATTTGTTTTTACCGGCGATTTCCTAACCTACTCAAACCAAACAGGCAAAATAGTACTCTACTTACCGGCTATCCAAACCTCTCAACCTTAAATCTTTGATAATTTTTCCCCCGAGCTCTTTATTTATTGTCTCTCTCAGCCCGCTAAAGCGCATTTGAAGTTCGGCAGCGACAATCTGCGGTGCAGAAACCGTCAGTACACCTCTCTTGTAAGATCTAACCTTAACCGCATCAAGCAAATCTTTAGGGAAATCAAAAAACTCTCTTTCAATCGATGCTTTTGCAATTTGCCTTATTCTTAGAGCCAAAATCGCATCAGGGGTCTTTGATCGCGAAACAGAAGTACCAATAAGACTTCCTAAAGATTTAAAGGCCATACAAATTCTATTTTATCCCTGCAGTCTCACAGGCATCACGATATGAAAAAATTTGTCTTTGGGGTCAACTGATGTAATTTTCCCTGGGTTCAAACTCTCATTCATCTCAAACACCACTTCATCCGAATTTATAACCGAAAGGGCCTCCAAAAGATATCTAAAATTAAAAGCTATTTCTCCGCCTTTTCCCTCTAGCTGAACAGCAATCTGCGCATCCCCAGATCCAACTTGCGCTGTTGCAGCACTCAGACCCAAATTTCCTTGTCCGTTTTTGCCCGATTCAAGCTTTAGCTTAACAATACTTCCCGATTCCCTTGCAAATATAGAAGCAGTTCTCACTACATTTATAAAATCTTGTTTGGAAGCAATAGCTCTTGATCCAAAATTTGTAGGAATAATCTTTTGCCAAGCAGGAAATTCTCCCTCAATAAGCCGTGAAGTAAACTCAACGTCGCCGATTTTGAGGTTCACTTGACTAAGGTTATCAGCAATAACAATTGATACTTTACCACCCCCTCCTCCCGCTTCTCCAATAATCTTTGAAGCCTCCGCAACTGCCTTTGCTGGAATTACCATTCCTAAACCTGCCAAACCTTCATTCGCCTCCACCGCTGTTTCGTCGTAACTTAGCCTGTAACCATCCGTTGCCACCATCACTAAACCTTTCTTTTGAAATTCACATAGAACCCCAGAAAGAATCGGCCTGCTTTCATCCTGTGCCGCCGCAAAAGAAACTTTGGTAACGCTATCAACAAATTTCTGCCCATCAACGCCCACCACCTTTCCTCCACTAATTTTTGGGATTGCAGGAAACTCCTCAGTTGGCAAAGTAGCAAAGCGGGCACTATATCCTTTTGTAGAAACGACTGCCTCTTCACCTAGTTTCTCTAAAGTTATATCTCCGTCCGGCAACTGAGAAACGTACTCTAGAAAAACCTTTCCGGGAACAGTAACTTTTCCCTCACTATCAACCCTGCATTCTGTACTTGCTTTTACTGCGGTTTCCAAATTTGTTGTTACAACCTCAAGTTTTGACCCGCCAGCACTAAGTAAAATGTTGGAAAGAATAGGTAAATTAGCTTTTGCCAATATAGATCTGCTGCCTACAATAAGCGTTCTTAAAAGATCAGCTTTCAAAACTACGGCTTTCATAATTGTTGGTGGACAGACCCTGGGGATTATAACACCTTCATTATAAACACCTTAAACATTCAAATCTATACATACTAAGCAATATTCTAAAACGTAGTTGTAGTTTAATATATGTTGATAAGTTTAAACCTATTAATAAATTGTGCGCAGACTTATGTTCAAAAATGTGTGTAAAATTTTCAATTTAAAGTTAAATATTCGAAAAAAAGTGTGGAGAAAATACCTTTATGCGTGGATTAGTGATTGAATTCTCAAAATGTCATCCTTCCTTTTCTGATTTGCTGAAATCAGCCTACCGACTTTTTCAACACCGTGTATTACTGTTGAATGATCCCTTCCACCGGTGATATCACCTATTTGCTCAAGCGGCAAACCCAATTCGGTCCTTAAAAAATACATCAAAACCTGCCTCGCCTGAACAATATTTGCCTTCCGGCTTGAGCCCCTTAAAGTAATTGAGTCAACTTTAAAATGTTTTGATACCACCTCCATTATTCGCCCTGGTGTGGGTGGGTTTTTTAAAGATGGCTTGTTACCAGAAACCGCTAATTTGATATCTTCAAAAGAAGCCTTACCGGCGTTTATTTTCATGTAAGCAAGCATGGAGGTTAAAATTCCTTCAAGCTCTCGCACACCTCCGGTACTCTCTTTAGCAACCCAATCGACAAGCTCTGGGTCTAAATGCATTCCCCGTTCTGCACATTTCGCGCGAATAATTGCGGTTCGCATTTCCAAATCTGGTAGCCCAATGTCGGCTGTCATCCCACCCAAAAATCGACTAACAAGCCTCTCCTTTAAGCGTCCCAAATCCCTGGGATGTCTGTCGCTGGCTAAAACCACCTGTTTCCCCGAAAGGCAAATTTCGTTGAATGTATGGAAAAATTCATCCTGCGTACTCTCTTTACCCGCCAAAAATTGAATATCGTCCACCAAAAGTAAATCGCAAGTGCGATATTTTTGCCTAAAAGAAGCTTGAGTTTTATTTCTCAAAGAATCCAAAAAATCATTTGTAAATTTTTCCGATGTCACATAAAGAACTTTTGCATCAATCACTGTTGAAAGTACCTGGTTACCAATAGCCTGCAAAAGATGGGTTTTTCCAACACCGACTGAACCGTAAATCATTAGAGGGTTGTAAGCACCACCCAAATTTCCTGCAACCTTTGTTGCTGCAAGGTAAGCAAGGTTATTGGAAAATCCAACCACAAAATTGGAAAAAGTGTGATTTGGATTCAACGAATCCAATCTTGTTTTTGCGGTGATCACCTCTTGGACAACACCGGTAAAAATAGGTGCCTTTATTGAATCTGTTTTTGGCTCCTTGTTGGCAACAACAAAAATTGCTGAAGTATCTTTAAACCCAGAATCTAAAATCGCCTTAGACACTGTGTCCTTGTAACGGTTTTCAATCTGTTCCTTGAGAAAATTGTTTTTAATTCCAACCACCAAAAGTAACTTTTCTCCATCTTCTTTTGAGTCCAAAACAAAGGACCCAGAAAACCATGTCCTAAAAGCCGACGCAGAAATTTGTAATTTTAGCCGAGAGCAAACATCACTCCAGACCTTTTGTCCGTCTTTTTGCATTCAATAGATTTGTATAAATTTGGAGCTTTGCGCGGTTTGCGCTCTTGCAGGCTTTTGAAGATCTTGCAGGTAAAAAAGATCTTGAATTTTTGCTCCGGAACTAATCATTGCAAAACTTATAAACACTTGTCAACACCCCAAAACACTTTGTGGATAAGTCCAAAAATTAGCCTCGCCTCTTGCAAATTTTATACTTCTCATATATGCTTTTCCCATGCCAAAGCGCACTTATCAGCCCAAAAAAAAGAAGAGAGCCAGAACGCACGGATTTAGAAAAAGAATGCAAAAATCAGGAGGCAAAAAAGTCCTAAAAAGACGAAGGGCAAAAAACAGGTCGAAATTAGCCGTTTAATGTCATCTTCCTCAATAGGCAAGAATTTACCACCTAAAAAATTAACTGGCATAAGTTTGAACAGGGAGGGAAATAAATCTGATTTTGGGCTAATTTACAAAAAAAATCTAAAATCAAAACTTACAATTGTAATAACTAAAAAAATAGTTCCAAAAGCAGTTTCCAGAAATAGAATCAGACGGCTAATCAAGGAAGTACTGAGGAAAATAAATCTAAAAGGAGATTTAAAAATAATTGTCAAACAGGACTTGTCCGGATTAAAATTACAAGACGTTAAAAAAAATCTCGAGCCGCAGATTAAAAAGCTAATTTAATGATTACAATTCTATATAACATTTACCATCTCATTTTTCCCTCGAAAATTAGATCCTGCAGATATGACCCAACCTGTTCTGAATACATGTTGGATGCCACCAAAAAGTACGGGTTGGCAAGAGGTCTCATCAAGGGTACCATCAGAATATTATCATGTCATCCGTTATCAAAAAGACCATACTTTGACCCGGCATAAAAAATGAATCCATTTGACGCGCTTCTAATTAACCCCATCCTAAACGTACTTATTGTTTTCTATAAGGCACTTATCTTTTTACATATTCCCGGCGCGCTTGGCCTTGCAATAATCTTTCTTACAGTATTAATTCGCCTTATCCTATGGCCCTTAACCGCAGCCCAGCTTAAAAGCACCCAAAAAATGGCAGCCCTAAAACCACACCTTGATCGCATCAAGGCCGAACATGGTCACGACAAAGTTCGCCACCAAGAAGAAGTTACCAAACTCTACAAAGAACATGGAGTAAACCCTCTTGCTGGTTGTCTTCCACTTCTTGTTCAAATACCTGTCTTTATTGCTCTTTATAGAGTGCTTCTGGAAATAGTCGATCCGACAAAAACAGATTTTCTAACCAAGATCAACTCAAAAATATATTTTCCTGCTATGCACCTTGATAAAATTCCCAACACCTTCTTTTTTGGCCTAAGACTGGAAGACAAACCGAGCAACTGGGCTCATATTGGCTTTTTCATTTTGGTAATCCCGATTTTGACTGGGCTTTTCCAGTATGTTCAATCAAAGATGCTCATGCCGGCTGTCCAAACTCCCACAGTCAAACCAAAAACCAGCGGCAAGGAAAAAGAAAGCATGGAAGACGCCATGGCCTCAATGCAATCCCAAATGTCTTTTATCATGCCGGCAATGATAGCCTTCTTTTCTTATGGGTTTCCAGTTGGCCTCTCGCTTTATTGGAACACTTTTACTATAATCGGCATCATTCAGCAGTATTTGATATCTGGCGCAGGTTCTTTTAATAAGTTTCTCCCAGAAAAATACAGAAAATAAAATGGCAAAAACACAAGTAAACACTAAGTTAGATGAAAACCTTGTTGCCCAAAACGTCAAGGAATTAATTGAACTCCTTGACGTTTCCGCAACTGCGGAAATATCCAAAATCGACAATACTTACTTCGTCGATGTTTCTTCCAAAGATTCATCACTTTTAATCGGCAAACTCGGTGCAAATCTCGAAAGCTTGCAATTTATTTTAGCTGTTCGCTTAAAATCACAAACAAAAAATGACGACTTTGAAGTTTTTCTCGATATAGACGGCTGGCGTAAACAAAAAGAGCAAAGGCTAGAAAAAATGGCAGATTCCATAGCAGGACGTGTAGAAGAAACCGGTAAAGAAGAAATTTTATATAATCTCAAACCATCAGAAAGAAGAGTAATTCATGCATATCTTACCAATCATCCGGCCGTGACTACCATTTCCGAAGGCGAAGGCGACTCAAGGTATTTGATAATCAAACCCAAGTAACTTAATCTGCTGTCCACAAAACCTGATGCCAAAAAGAAAGATACTCTTTCTTCTCGTCCTAGCGGCTGTTCCAATTCAACTTGGAAAATTCTTTTTCCCTAATTACTCCTATGTACTTGGCATACCTATAGATTACCGAGCCCAAAATTTATATCTTTCCGACATAATCGTTCTTGCGTATCTTTTAACCTCAATCGTGACCTTATCATTATCGAAAAAAAAATTAAAATCAAACTTTGGAAAATTTTGCAAAGAAAGGTCATTTTACCTTTTTAGTCTATGCCTTTTTTTAAGTTATCTTTTGGTGAATTCGCTTTTCTTCTCGATTTCCAAGTACGCATCCTTATACTTTTTTGCCAAATCCTTGGAATTTGGCCTGCTTTCCATTTTTGCCGCTTATGATTTTTCAGAAATAAAACTCAAGCCGCTTATTCCTCAAGTCATAACCTTCTCAATTATATGGCAGTCATCAATTGCCCTTTTGCAGTTTTTAAATCAGCGGTCTTTAGGATTTTGGATTTTAGGTGAAAGATCCTTTAATATCACAACTCCTGATATTGCCCATTTCGAGGTTTTTGGCTACCAGCTCTTGAGGCCATACGGGACTTTCTCCCACCCCAACGTTTTGGGTGCTTTTTTAGTTATCTACACTCTAATTTTGATCTCTACTAGGCCAAACAAAACTACACTTTTTATTAGTCCCGCAACCACCGTTTTGACTTTCTCAAAAGGAGCAATTTTAACCTTGTTAACAGCCTCGATTATAATCTCAAAAAACTTAAAGGATTTTACTCTAAAAATCATTTTGCTTGGCGTGATAGCGCTAATGTTAGCCAGAATCGCCTCAACCACCCAGGTCGCCTCTGTTGCTGAGAGGCTAACCTTAATCAAGGCTGCTCTCGATATTTCCCTAAAAAACCTAATATTCGGGATCGGCTCCAATAATTTTATTCTCGAATTATCTAAATTAGATTTAACTTCTATATCTCAAATAAGACTTCTTCAACCTGTTCATAATGTTTTTCTGCTTGTCCTTGTTGAAAATGGCCTAGTAGGACTTTTTCTTTTTGCCACCATGCTTTTTGCTGTTTCCCAAAAAGCCCAAACTAAAGAAAAAACTGCCATTTTTATTGCTATTTTGATCTTTGCCACAATCGATCACTTTCTTTGGACTCTTCAGCAAGGCCTTTTAATCTTCTGGCTTTCACTAAGCTTCATTTTAAGCTCGCAAAAGCAATCTGCTTCCTGATATATTTACCATTAGATGTTTAAAAAAGTAATTTATAATACGGCGTCACAAATAGTTGGTAAATTCACAACAGCTACATCTAGTTTAATAATAACAATTTTAATTGGACGAACACTGGGCCCTGCTGGTTATGGAGACTTCACTAAAATCTTTACATTCGTCGGCTATTTTTATACCTTTGCAGACTTTGGTTTTAACGCAATTTATATCAAGCAAGAAACCAAATCAGAAACCGGCAATTTAATCCGTTATCTTTTTGGATTACGTCTTCTAATATCCATTTCCTTAGCAATAGCGGCTATGCTTATAAGCCTTGCTCTTCCATATAACTCGGCGTTAGGTTTAGGCTTTAGCCCGCTTGTAAAAGTTGGAATCGCTATTGCTTCGCTGACTATAATTACCCAAGCACTTTTTACAACTGCGAATGCCGTTTTCCAAAAAAATTTACGCTACGATCTTTCCACAATAGCCAGTGTCATTGGTACATTTTTAATTCTTGCCCTAACAATTTTGGCAGTTTTGGAAAAATCGCCGATTTTTTTCTACGTTGCCGCCTACGTATTTGGAGGCATAACTTTTGTAACAATTGCTTATTTTTTAATATTAAAAAAATTTAACCTTTCTATTTTGCCGCTATTTTCCAAAACCGTCTTTCAAAAGCTCCTAAGTGCTGCTTGGCCAATTGGCATGGCACTTATTTTTAACTTAATCTACTTTAGAGTTGATGTTTTAATTCTTTCCTACACTTGGCCATCTCAAGAGGTTGGTCTTTATGGTATTGCCTATCAGTTTTTTGAAGTTGCGCTGGCGGTTCCTATATTTTTTGCAAATGCTCTTTATCCTCTACTTTCAAATCTCTACATCCAAAGTCAAAGCGAATACCAAAAACAGACAAAGTTATGGACCTTAATCCTCTTTGTTTTTTCTCTTGCTCTTTCACTGGCTCTTATGGTCGCCGCTGAAATTATCCCTATACTTTTAGGGTCTCGATTTGCCCCTTCAAAAACGGCACTTATAATTTTGGCACTTGGCATGCCTTTCTTTTTCATCTCTGCTCTCTTTTGGCATATGATAATAATTCACAACAAACAAAAGACCCTAATTGCAATTTATGGTCTTGGGGCAATTTTCAATATCACATCAAATCTTATCTTTATTCCCAAATATGGTTTTTTGGCAGCAGCGATAACAACAGTTGCCTCAGAAGCACTTGTACTTCTTCTTTTGGCTCTGGTTTTAAAATCGCCTTTTGGCCGTGGTATTCCATCGCCCGTTGCCCCAAACACGCTCGAATGATTAAAATACCTACGTGATAGAAATTTACACAGATGGCGGCTCTCGCGGCAATCCTGGTCCGGCAGCATATGGATTTATAGTCAAAAGCCAAGGGCAAACTATCCATAAGCAAAACGGCTACATCGGAATTGCCACAAACAATACCGCCGAGTATACTGCGGTTTTAGAAGCGCTCAAATGGTTAACAGAAAAATTTAAAAATGAAAATTTGAAATTTTTTATGGATTCTCAACTTGTTGTTTCTCAAATGTCAGGTCTATATAAAGTCAAAAATAACAACATCCGCGATTTGCTTTTCAAAATTCGTGAGCTAGAGTCAAATTTTACAAGTGTTTCCCTAACTCATATTCCCCGAGAAGAAAATATGGAGGCAGACCGTCAAGTTAATCTTGCGCTAGATAACCATGGAGCTTAAGAAATATTTCAAAACTGTCAAGAATGATTTTGTTTTAGCTTTAGCAATCGGTCTTATAATTGGCATTGTCTCTTACTTTAGCGCCCCACATATCCAGTCCGGTTTTAGATCCCAGAAAACCTTTTATCTGGCAAGCTCAGACACTCAGTCTGCTCAAGGTTACAATTTCGGCGGATATTTTTCGCAAAGCACTGCTATCAATGAAACTGACACCGCAGTTGCTGTGCTTGAGAGCCCAGATTTTCAAAGCTTAATACCCGGATCAAATGCTGCGATCGCGACTAGAAAGCTTGCTCCTCAAGTAATCCAAATCACAATTACCTCGAAAAATGCCGATATCACAAGGCAGGTTATGGAAAGGCTGCCTAATTTATTTAATCTTAAGATGCATGATTTGAATCCAAATGGGCCCAATCTTTCCTTAAATAAAATTTCTGATGAAGTTGTTACCTCCTACCACTCAATTAATTCTAAATTCGTTTCAATAGCTGGTTTTATTTTTGGTATGATACTTGCCTTTTTGATCCTTGGCTTAAAAACATACCTGGAAATTTAAATGGAACCAACTGCCCCAAAGAAGCTGCATATATTAATAACTAATGCTGGTTCATATTTAGGGGCTTCGCTTTCAAAAGTTTTTTTATCCGAAGGCCACGTTGTTTTTGGTGTAGGAAATCTAAGTCCAACAGATGAAGTTTTAAAAAACCCCAATTTCACGTTTGCACAGCTAGATTTAGCCCAACCGATCCCTGCCCAATTCCCACACTTTGATTTAATTTTCAATCTGGTAAACGAACTCCCTCAAATAGGAAGTTTCAATCTATCTTCAAGTTTGCCGCCCCAAACAGCTAATTTGCTAAACATCGCCAAAGAGGGTAAAACTAAAGTTTTTTTTCTCGCTCCAATCACCTCAAATCCACAAATTTTTGAACATCTCGCACACGATCAAAATTTAAAGGAGAATCTAAAACTTCTTTTAGTGGGCAACGTTTACGGTCAAGATATGCCAGTTGTTCTTTCATGGGTAAATAACGCAAGTAAAAACGATTACTTTTCCGAGGGCAATATTCTTGCAAATCTAATTGGCCAAGCCTCCAAAACGGATAAAGTCATTCTAGAAAAGGAAGGTATAGAAATGATCTACCCTACTTATATTGAAGATGCAACAGACGCAATTAAAAAACTCATTTTCTCAAAAGACCACAAAAACGTAAGATTTATTGTTTCACAACCAGCGGTAAGATCCCTTTCTGCAGCCTATGAAATTCAAACAGCAGCCAGAAGCGTGCTCTCAAAAGAGCTTAAACTCTTTTTTGCCGGAGAAAAACAACTTATAGAAAAAGTTCCGGAACCTATTATCAGAACATCAGATCTGGGGTACTCACCGAAATTCAACCTTCAAGAAGGTTTAAAATTAACCCTCGAATCGCTCAAAGAAAGAGAATTGGTTTCATACCAAGCAGCTTTTCAGCCTACTTTAAAATTAGAAACCCAGCATTCGCAAGCTATTGAACAAAAAAAGCAAAATCTCGCAAAATCTTCTAAAAAAATTTTTAAAATGCCCAAACTTACAAACCGCTTTAACTTTAAAAAAGCGCTCTTTGCAGCAGCAGTAATAATAATTTTAATAATTGTCAAAACTGCCATAGATACCATTTGGGCGGTTCATAACCTGTCACAAGCAAAAATCGAAATAATGGCAGGAAATTTTAATAAAGCGCAAAAAGAAGCAGACTCAGCTGCTAAATCATTTAAAGCAGCCTACAATAAAGCAGCGATTTTAACATACCCAGTTAAGATTTTTTACAAAAAATCGCCGTCCCCAGCAGAAGTGTTTCTGGCAGCGCAAAAAAGTGCCCAATCAGCATCTTTTTTTATTCAAGGAACACAGTCATTTACTCAAAATATCAAATCTATTTTTGATAAAAACATGAATACAGATTCAAACTATGACATTCCGACTGTTGACTATCAAAATGCCTACTTACTTTCATCTCAGTCAGAAGAATTGCTCAAAAACCTGCCTGTTCAGTTTCCGAAGTCAAAAATCGAAGCGGCAGAGAATTCAATTCAGACCTTAAAAAATCTTTCGCAGTCTGCGCTTGAACTGGTAAATTTCACAAATGACTTTGTTTCTCAAGACGGTAAAAAAACATATCTCGTACTTTTAGAAAACAATACTGAACTTAGACCAGGCGGCGGCTTTATCGGAAGTTACGCCATCGTTAATTTTGAAAAAGGCAAATTTCAGGATGTAATCGTTAGCGACATTTACAATATTGACGGCCAACTTAAGGAAAAAATTACTCCACCAGCTCAATTAACAGAAAAACTCGGTATCAAACAGCTTTATCTTCGTGATTCCAACTGGAGCACTGATTTTGCATTAAATGCAGCAACAGCCAAAGATTTTTACAAAAAGGAAACCGGTTCAGACATCAACGGTGTCATCTCAACTGATCTGACCTATATCCAGTGGCTTTTGGACAAAATTGGTCCCATCAAGCTTTCTGACTACAATGAGACAATAACCGCCCAAAATATTTTTGAAAGAGGAGAATACCATTCTGAAGTTGGCTTTTTCCCCGGATCAACACAAAAGAAGGATTTCTTCGCCACATTAACTGGTAGCCTTTTTCAAAATATTACAACCAACTTGGCCTCCACCCCGACTAAAGATCACCCGGCTCCTTGGGCCGGTATAATTCTGGCTACCAAAGACGCACTTGACCAGTCTCATTTAATGCTTTCTTTTGACGATCAAAATTTAGCCTCTTTTGTAAAAGGTAAAGGCTGGGATCATCCTCTTCCACCAACATTTTACAATCCGACAGACGACACCAAAGGCACTCGAGATTTCCTGGCTCTTTCAGAAGCCAATCTCGGTGCAAATAAAGTCAACAGACTCATAGAAAGGAGCATTGACTACGAAATGACAATCGGCAAAGACGCAGACTTGGTCGCAAAATTGAAAATAACTTACAAAAACAACAGCCAGGCAGACACTTGGCCAGCAGGAAAATACACTAATTATCTAAGAGTCTATACCCCATTTGCATCAAGCCTTTTCGCAATCCAAAACGGTGATGATACTAACCTCAAAGACGTTGAAGTTACAAATCAAAACAGTATGACAGTTTTTGGAACCTATGTGGAAGTACCAATTAAATCAACAAAAACAATCACCTTTACATACCGCATTCCTAAAAATATTAAACTGGAACAAGCTCCTTCTTATAATTTTTACATTCAAAAACAGCCTGGAACAGATAAAGACCCTCTAGCCTTCCATTTTAATCTACCAGGCTATCTTGCAGTTAAATCAGTAAATGGTGAGCAGCAGTCATATCAAGATAAACAAAACATCCAAGTCAACACGGACCTTTCAGTAGATAGACGCTATGAAATAGATTTACTAAAAAAGTGAGTTGACCGCAAAGTCCTATATTTGTTATCATCCACCAGATGGACCTTCTAAATGGGGTCCATGCTTATTAAAAAAGAAACTATGGAACAAACACCGTTGGCAGCACAAGCAAGAACGACTCTTGGCCGCAAGGTTAAAAAACTAAGGGCGGAAGGCCTCATCCCGGCTCACGTTTTTGGCCACAAAATAACAACCACCCATGTCCAGGTCAAATCTAGCGACTTTTCTAAGGTTTTCGAAAAAGTCGGAGAAACGGGAATTATCGATCTTACTGTCGATGGAAAAAAGAAACCAGTCTTGGTTAAAAACGTGCAAATACATCCTGTTTCCGGCGAGCCTCTACATATTGATTTCTATCAGGTTAACCTTTCTGAAAAAGTCAAAGTCAATGTGCCTTTGGAAATCACAGGCGAAGCACCAGCAGTTGAAAAGAAAATCGGCCTTCTTCTAACTCCTGTTTCAGAAATCGAAATTGAAGCGCTGCCTGCAGACCTTCCAGAAAATATCCAAGTAGATATTTCTAAACTGGAAAATATCGGCGACGAAATTAGAATTAAAGACCTTAAAATTGATAGGTCAAAAATTGAAATTCATACAGATGAAGAATTAATTGTCGCCTCAATCGGAGAGCTCGTTACCAAAGAAATGGAAGCCCTTGAAGCGGAAGTTGAAGCCGAACAAGCAGAAGCAGCAGCCGAGTCAGCAGCGGCTGAGGGGGCAGAAGCTCCTGCAGAAGGCGAACAGAAAGCAGAAGGGGAACCCACTCCAGCAGAAGGTGGAGAATCCACCGAAAAACCTCAAGAAGAAAAGTCAGAATAAGTGCGGATAAATTTGCCTCTGTCAATTTTTTATACTGAGGAGTGTAACGACCAAGTGCGGTAATTATTGCGTTAAATATGCGTTAATATTGAACGTCTTGAGGGAAGTCGTAGGACGGATATTATGCGGTAATCTTGTTTACACTGAATGTAATGAAGTACAGAATTATTTTGAGGTAGATGGCCAGTCCTCTATCATTATCGATTTTCTCTTAATTTCAAACTTTTGATACAACTCTTCTGTCAAAAACGGCATAAACGGATGCAGCAAAATCAAAACTTCCTTTAGTACATACTCTAGTGTCGGTTGTGCCTCTACCCTTCTTCCCTTTGACTGCTCAATATATTTGTCCGCAAATTGATGCCAAACAAATTCATAAATCTCATCCACTGCCAAATGTAATTCTAAAGATTCCAGATTTTTAGTCACCTTTTTAATAGTTTTTATTAATTCAGCCTCAATCCAAATATCATCCGCGTTTATAGTTTTAACTTTTGAACTTTCAGATTTAAGATCAATTACATACCGCGCAACATTCCTCAACTTTGTCCCAAAATTACGAAAATTCTTTCCCCTCTCATCAAGCGAGGCTTTACTCACCCTCCCGTCACGCCCCGGGATTGCATATGTATAAAGTGCCATTCTGGTTGCATCCACTCCCCAATTGTCGATCAAATATTGCGGATCTATACCATTGCCTAATGATTTTGAAAACTTTCGTCCCTCCAAATCTCTAAGCATCCCATGGAAAAACATTGTTTTAAAAGGAATATCATCGACAAAATATTTCGAAAGCATAATCATTCTGGCGATCCAAAGGTATTTAATTTCCGGGGCCGTTATTTCAAAATCCCAAGGAAAAAACTTAGCAAGGTCCGGATCAAATTCCCCTTTACCCTTTGAGGGTTCACCCTGAGCATTAGCGAAGGGCCACCCTAAAGTGGACATTGGCCAAAGGCCGGAAGAAAACCAGGTGTCTAAAACCTGTTCGTCCTGTTCCCATCCTTTACCCGGAGAATCAAGTGAAACTTTCATCTCACCGTCTTTATACCAAACAGGTATTCTATGCCCCCACCAAAGCGACCTGGAAATACACCAGTCGTGAATCGAATCGAGCCATTCCACTAAAATCTTTTTGTAGTTTTTCGGCAAAAATTTAATCTTGTCGGAATTGATCTCATGAACAGCTTCTTTTGCAATCTCCCCTACTTTTACAAACCATTCTTCAGATATCAGAGGTTCAACAACGCTTTTGCACCTTTCGCAAACAGCAACGTTGTGGACGTAATCTTCAGTTTTGACAAGGATCCCCTTTTCCTCAAGTTCCCCAAGCATTGCCTCCCTCGCCTCGAGAACTTTCATGCCGGCATATTTTCCGGCAATATCGGTCAGTCGACCGTGTTTATCAATCACTTGAACAATAGGTAAATTATGGCGCTTGCCAATCTCGTAATCGGCAAAGTCATGACCAGGGGTGACCTTAATAACTCCTGTACCAAATTCAGGATCGACTGCCTTGTCTGAAACGACTTTCATTTTCTTTTTTCCAGCTAACGTTTCAATTTCAAATTCTTTGCCAACATATTGTTTGTACCTCTTGTCATCCGGATGAACCGCCATTGCCGTGTCGCCAAATTTCGTTTCGGGTCTTGCTGTCGCCAAAGTTAGTGGTCCGTATTTTAGAAAGTACAATTTTTCTTTTCTTTCCTCGTACTCCAGCTCCGCGTTTTCTATAGCCGTATTATCTTTTGGACACCACTGGACTATGTATGGCCCTTTATAAATGAGCCCCCTATCCCAAAAAGTTTTAAACTCAAAAAAAACGGCTTTTCTTGGACCCTCATCCAAAGTAAAAACTTCCCGAGACCAATCAGCAGAAATTCCTAAAAATCTCCAGGTGTGCGAAACGGATTTGTAAACTTCCTCTTTAAATTTCCAAGCTTCTTCAAGCCACTTTTCTCGACCCAACTTTTGTTTGGAAAGCTTTTCTCGTGCAATTTTCTTGTCGAAGGTTGACTCAAACTGAATGCCGGCGTGATCAACACCCGGAAGCAGTAAAACATTAAAACCTTGGAACCTCTTAAATCTTGCAACAGCATCGAGTACTGAATGCTGCATCGCGTGGCCAAGGTGTAACTCGCCGGTCAAATTAGGCGGAGGCATCAATAGGGAATAGGTCGGCTTTTTGGATTTTATATCAGCGCCGAAATATCCATTATCTTCCCAAAATTTGTAAATATTTTTTGCGTCAAAACCACTCTTCATATTTGCGCTTTCACGTCACAGAGAAATTGGCCTGCTCCCACGTGCAAAAAAAAGGTCAAAATCTGAGTCATGTGGATAACATTAATGTCCTTATTCTACTTTCTAATTATTGCAGAGTCTATAAAATATGTGAAATGCCGTGAAAGCTAAGTTTTAAAAAAAAATTAAAAACTCACAAAAGCCACAAAATTATCAAAAATATTCTAAATCTTAGAATTCTCTATAAATTGCACAGTTTTTAAATGTAATCTTTCCCGCCAGAGGAAATGCTGGGAGATATTATTTCCTGTTCTAAGACCGTCGAAATAGTTTGTTTTGACGTACAATTTAGCATAAAACGATTTTGAAAAATGGAGTGAAAATTTAGATGATTCAATCAAAATGAAGGCCACTATCTGCTTGAATTGTCAAAGGATCAACAGGTTTGCCAGCAAAAAATGCGGCAGCTGCTATCATTGCTCCATTATCAACACTAAATCCGATTTTAGGAAAGTAGACTTCGGTTTTTGTTTCGCTCGCTACCCTTAAAAGGGCCCTCCTTAGCCTTTTATTGGCAGCTACACCCCCTCCTATAACTAGCGAGCGAACTTTATACGAAGTTGCAGACTTTTTAACCCGAGATGCAATCGAGTCAACAACGGCATTTTCAAAGTAAAAAGCAACCATTGAAATATAATTATTTGTTAATTTAAGATGATTTTTCTCAACATATCTTACAACTGCAGTTTTTATACCTGAAAAAGAAAAGTCGGAATTATCCTTTCCTGCCATACTAACAGGAAAAGGATTTTTGCCTGCCACGCCACAGAAGCCTATTGCAGCTTTTTCAATTTGCGGCCCACCTGGGTAGGGAAGTCCCAAATACCTTGCAACCTTGTCAAATGCTTCTCCGGCAGCATCGTCCAGTGTAGATCCAATAAGATTAAAGTCTCTACTGTTTCTCATGTAAACTAAATCTGTGTGGCCACCAGAAACAACAAGTCCGATTAGCGGGAATTGTGGCAATCTTTTTGCTTCTAGCCAATTTGAGTAAATATGGCCAACCAGGTGGTTTACAGGAATTAAAGGCTTTTCCCAAGCTAACGCTAAAGCTTTTGCACTCTCGACTCCAACCAAAAGAGAGCCTATTAGCCCTGGCCCGTATGAAACGGCTATGGCATCAATTGAATCAAAGTTAACGTCTTTGACAGCGGAAGCCAAAGTAGGGACTAAAACCTTAACTTGCTCACGTGCCGCAACCTCAGGTACTACACCACCAAATCTTGCATGCTCCAAAGCAGAGGTGGCCAAGCTGTTTGCCAAAACTTTTGTGCCATTTTCAACTACAGCAGCGCCTGTCTCGTCACAAGTAGATTCTATTCCCAGAATTTTCATCAAAATTAAAGCTGGAAGCTGGCAATATCACCTTCGTGAATGCCGTATAAATCCGAAAGACCCGCATTAACCTCAAGCACATACTTTGCAGCACCGGCGGGCTTGTACTGTGTAAGCTGAAGGTCATTTTTTCCAAGTTCCGGTGAGAGATTTTTGGCAATACTCACAACTTTTTTGCTTTCGTCAATCCATATAATATCAATTGCGAATTTCATGTCTTTCATCCAAAAAACATAAGAGTCACTTTTGTCAAAAACAAAAAGCATACCTTGATCAAGGGGCAGGGAATCGACCTTTGAAAGCCCTTTTTGGCGATCACTGGAATTAGCTGCAATCTTGGCCTTAACGTTAAGCTTGCCGATTGAAACATTAGTCGCATCAGTGGAAATCTTTGTGCTTGTCCCGGAAGCGGAAGACGTACCGCTAACACCAAAACCGCCGCGCAAAATTCCGGTAGTCCCAAAAAAATTTCCAAATAGAATAAGAACTATAATAATGACGAACAGACCACCGATTACAGAAAGATCTTTCTTCACAAGCAAAATTATATATCAGTTGAAGATATTTAAGAAGAATCTTAACCAGTTCCGACCAAAAATACTGCTTGCCAAGGTTTGAAATTAGAGTAAAAAGCCTTATCAATCACCAGTTGGTCTCCTTTGTAGACTTTTTGCGTAAAGGCACTTTTGGCACCCCAGGCTGCAAAATCAACTTGCTTGACTGTTCCTTTTGGCAAGCTAGGGTCATCTTGATATAAAGGTGGCGGGGGAGGGACCTGACTTGTGATTATCGGGTCGGAGATCTCAACACGTCTACCGTCTAATGTTCCATAAATATCAACCTCAATTTTAGCGTTCGCAGGATCCATAACGGCTTGAATCAAAATATGTTTCTCTGTGTCGTTTTTAAATTTTAAATCGACAGAAGGGGACCATATGGTTGCATCAAGTCCAGCCCCAAATCCGCGTTGCTCGTAATAGCCGACTCTGTAAGCATGGGCAGTTCTCTCAAGTATTGGAAAACCTGCATTCAAAGCCGCCCTAAAAACCGTTGTTGAAACCTGGCAAATTCCGCCCCCGTCGTCTAAAACAGTTCTTCCCGAAGAAATTACATAGGCTTGTTTAAAACCTTGAGCGGCAGAAACCGGCCCAACTAGTTTATCAAAAGAAAAGGTTTCACCAGGCGGTACTAAAGTGCCGCTTATAAGACTGGCCCCCAAGCCGATATTGAATATTCTGTTTGGAATCGATCCAGCGTAATAAGAAACACCTCGGCCAATGAGATCTTTAATACCTAAAGAGTTTACCTCAGGGTTTGCAATCTCTGCTTTTGTAATATGTACAGGTAGATCAATGTTAATATTTTTAGCTTCATCTATATTTTCGATAGACACTTTTGAAAGCAGCAAATTTTTAGTTTGCAAAACATCCAGCTTTTGCCCATCCTGTGCAGGCTGAAATTGTGTAATTTTTCCATTTTCAAATTTTAAGGTTGCATTAACTGTTGGCTTATTAACGCTTGTCGCGATATCAGCTATAAATGCATCGAGTTTCTGCTGATTCAGTGATAAATCTAGTTCAGGAGGTGAAGCAGAATCTATGCTTGCAGTTTTAATATAGATATCACTACCCAAATTTAATGACATAAAACTTCCGTCTTCATAATCTGTAGGTTGAAATTGCAAAATCGAAAGCAAACTCTCTCCGGTTAAATTCCACTTGTCGTAGCCATAAACTAAGTTGATATTTCGCGCATTTAGCTCGTTCACTTTTACTAAAGCTTTCTGCGCTTGCTCCTTGGCAATAATCGGCTTAATTTCAATCATTTCAGCCTTAATTGGCGCATGGGAGAGGTTGTTAATATCTGCCTTTAGATTATCAGCGAGTAAAGATTCATCAATTACTTTCCCCGTGATTTCATCAACAATCACTGGTTTTGCTCCAGAAATGTCAATGGATGCATCTTTAGCCGCTTTCTCAAACGAAGAAAGCTTCGAGGACAAATTTTGAGAAAACAAATCATAATCAACTGCATACGAAGGCGATATGTTAACAGGTCGAAATGGCAAGATCAGTCTCTGAACGAATATCGAAGCCGGTTCGCCACTTCTGCCTATTTCCATCAGGCGATTTAAAGTCTTTTGCTTATCGAAAGAAAATCCCAATTCAGAATCTGTAATACTGAAACTTTTATTATCCACATTAACAACAAGTGGGCTATTTTTAAAATTATCTATAGTATTTGATACGAAAATGCCCGCCTGCTGCTGGTCCATTCCCATCATGCTTTTTCCAGCAAAATAAACACCCGGAACAATTTTATTGGCGTAGTAAAGGTTATAAATTAAAATGAGGAATAAAACAAAGAATCCAACTCCGATTAAGACGAACTTATATTTCTTTAAAAAGAGTGGTTTCGAAGCATTTATTTCTTTTTTTTTCGGTCTGGGCATGAATTGAAAATCGAATAATTTGTAAGCGTCTTGGCTCTGAGCTTATGATATCATAGAAATAGGCCAGTCTATATTCAAATTACTTGAAAAAAGAACAGAAAAAAGTGATCAGGTTTTTTCCTAAATTTGCCGCAATTTTAATATTGAGCTTAGCACTTTCTGCGTGTTCTATTATCCCCCTGAAAAAAAGCAGTGGACCGGTAACTATAAAACTTTGGGGTTTATGGGAGTCAGCAACGACCATGAATCAGGTAATAAACGATTACAAAAAATCTCACCCCGACGTTAACGTTGTTTATGAGAAAAAGAGCGTTCAACAATATCGTGAGTCGCTTCAAACTCAAGTTCAGGCCGGAAAAGGGCCGGATATATTTATGTTTCACAATACCTGGACGCCAATGCTTAAAAATGAACTTACAGCTGTACCTTCAAGCGTAGTTTCACCTTCTGATTTTAAAGCCAATTATTTCCCGACAATTGCCTCGGACATGCGCAATTCTACCGGAAGTTATGTTGGAGTGCCTGCCGGCATTGACGGTTTGGGTTTGTATTGGAATCAGGATATTTTTAACGCTGCGGGCATTGTAGCCCCTCCAACTACCTGGCAAGATTTAGCCCAGGTCGCTGCCAAATTAACAGTCAGAGACACATCAGGAAACATCCGAACTGCAGGTATTGCCCTAGGTACTGCATCTAACGTGGATCAATTCTCCGACATTTTGGGCATGATGATTATGCAAAATGGGGGAGATCTTAAAAAGCCTACAAGTCAACTAACAGCTGATGCTCTAGACTATTACACCCATTTTGCCAAAGGTCAAAACCGTGTTTGGGACGAAACTTTACCTTCTTCAACAATTGCTTTTGCCGGCGGCAATTTGGCAATGTATCTTGGCCCAAGCTGGCGTGCTGCCGAAATCAAACAAGCAAACCCACTTTTGAATTTCAAAGTTGCGCCAGTGCCGCAACTTCAAGGTGGTAAGCTCGCTTGGGCTAGCTACTGGGCCTATGGAGTATCAGCCAAAAGCCCTAACCAAAAAGCGGCTTGGGATTTTGTTAAATACCTTCAAGATGACCAAACTCTCATAAAAATCTATAGCGAAGATGCCAAAACTCCCGGCATGTTGTTTGGAGAACCATATCCTAAAGTAGCTCTAGCCCAAAAGCTGGGCGCAGACCCGATAGTAGGTGCCTTCGTTTCAGATGCACCGTACATGCGGTCCTTTCCTATGGCATCAAGAACATATGATAATGGCCTAAACGACCAAATCATAAAAGCCTACGAAGATGCGGTCAATAAAGTGTTAGCAGGCTCAGCTCCTTCATCAGCCCTAACAACAACCGCCACCAACGTCCAAAACGTCCTCAATCGCTTCGGCGCGCAGTAAAATCTTAAAACTTGCCATAAATAACCACTCACTGTTATATTTGCCGCGTGAATAATTCCGCCTCAGTAATTGCCGCCTTAATCTATCATGGCTTATTTGATTATCCCTTAACTGCTGAAGAAATTCACAAATTCCAGACAAAAAAAACAACTCTAGTTCAAACTCGAAAAGAGCTCGAAAAATTAATTAAAGACAGAAAAATATTAAGAAAAGGTGAGTTCTACTTTTTAGGTAAAAATAAAAAACTTGCCACTATTCGCAAAAACCGCCAAAAGATATCAGCAAAAAAATTAAAACGTGCAAAATTTTATGCAAATATTCTTAAGTCAATTCCTACAATAAAATTGGTTGCTATATCAGGTGCGTTGGCGATGGAAAACAGCACCATGTCAGATGATATAGATTTTTTGATAATTGCGGCTAAAAACTCGCTTTGGACAACTCGATTTCTGTCAAACATAATGCTTCTACCCTTCAAACGTGATTCCAAAAGCCAAAAGCAAAAAGACAAAGCCTGTTTGAATCTCTTCGTAGACGAATTGGGCCTTAAAATAAAAGAGCAAAATCTTTACAAAGCGCACGAAATTTGTCAGGTGAAAGTACTATGGGATAGAAATGGCACTTATCAAAAATTTTTGAATGCTAACAGATGGATCAAAAAATTTCTGCCAAATTGGACACCGGAATACAAATCAAAGCTCTCAAAGAGGGGAGTCACTAAGTGGTCTCCGATTCCTGGAAACTGGAGTCTTCTCGAAATTCTTCTTAAGAATTTTCAACTTAGCTACATGAAATCAAAAATAACAACCGAAAAAATAGGGGAGCATCAGCTCTTTTTCCATCCAGGCCACACGCAATCTAAAGTCTTAAAGGATTATCGAAATTTGACAAATAAGCTCTTCAGATCTACAATCACCCCTCATGGATCCAGAAAAAAGGCCTAGTTTTTTGGCCAGAGCCAAAACTGCTGGTGAACGCCTCTTAAAAGAAGAGTTCGGCGGTATGCTGATTTTAGTCAGAAAATCTCAACAGGGAATATGGATTCAGAGTGATAAAGGTGATGTTTGGGTTAGAGTGCTTAGTGTTGAAAGAGACAGAGTCAAACTTGGTATTACCGCTCCCAGGGATGTTAAGGTTATGCGCCAAGAGCTACTTACAGGAGATGCTCCTCCACAAGCACATCCTAAAAAGCCTCGTTCTTGACAAAAACGAACCTAATTTGAGATAATTCTAGCGGGCACCCCAAGCGGGTGTATTTTTTTTGAATACAAAGTTCATCTTCGTTTCAGGCGGTGTCATTTCCGGAATCGGAAAAGGCATAGCCACCTCTTCAATTGCCCTTATTTTAAAATCTCGAGGCTTTAGGGTGACTGCCATGAAAGCCGATCCATACTTAAACGTTGATGCCGGAACTCTAAATCCAATAGAGCACGGCGAAGTATTTGTTTTGGACGACGGCATGGAGTGCGACCAGGATCTTGGTAATTACGAACGCTTTTTAGAACAAAACCTCAATTCCACCAACTACATGACAACCGGCCAAGTTTTCAAATCCATAATAGATAGGGAAAGGTCCCTAGGCTACGAAGGCAAAACTGTCGAATTTTTCCAAGACCCGCCAAGAGAAATAATAAGCCGCATCTTAAAGTGCGCCAAAACCAACAAAGCCGAAATCGTCGTGTTTGAAGTTGGCGGAACAGTAGGGGAATACCAAAACCTTCTATTTTTGGAAGCCAACCGTCTTTTAAAACTCGAACACCCCCGCGACGTATTACACGTCCATGTTACTTATCTTCCAATCCCATCATCGGTTGGAGAGATGAAATCTAAACCAGCCCAAATGTCTATTCAACAGCTGGCTTCCTCCGGTATTGTCGCCGATTTTGTTCTGGCTCGCTCTCAGTTTGCTGTAGACGAAAAACGACGCGAGAAAATAGCCATCGCCTGCGGTTTGCAAAAAGAAGATATTCTTTCTGCGCCCGACGTTGAAAATATCTATCAAGTGCCTCTAAATTTCGAAAATCAGGGCCTTTCCGAAAAAATCCTCAAAAAATTAAATACAAAACCGCGAAAATCAAACCTTGCAGACTGGAAAGTCATGGTCAATTCGGCTTTAACTGCCAAAAAACATGCCAAAATCGCTATGGTTGGCAAATACTTTTCGACCGGTGATTACACTTTATCTGATGCATATTTATCAGTCATAGAATCAATAAAACACGCCGCCGCCTGCTTTGACATCAAACCGAAAATGTCTTGGATCGATTCCGCCCAAATCGAAAAGGAAGGAACAGACATGCTCAAAGGCTTTGACGCCATTATTGTCCCAGGCGGTTATGGTACTCGTGCGGTCGAGGGCATCGTCCAATCCATAAAATATGCCCGCGAAAACAAAGTGCCTTATTTTGGCCTCTGCTACGGTATGCAACAGGCGGCAGTAGAATTTGCCCGAAACGTCCTTGGTTATAAAGATGCCAACACCACCGAAATTAATCCCAAAACTAAGCACCCAATAATTCATGTTATGGATTCTCAAAAGGATTTGGTCAAATACCACAAACTTGGTGGTACCCAGCGCCTTGGCTCTTGGGAATGGAAAGCCAAACCTGGCACGATTTTTGCCAAAGCCTACAAATCGCAAACCGGCGCCGATCGCCACCGCCACCGATACGAATTTAACAATATATATAGGGAAGAATTTGAAAAGCACGGCATGGTAATTTCAGCCACCACCAAAGACGGTTATTTGGTCGAGGCACTAGAGCTAAAAGACCATCCGTTTTTCATTGGTACCCAGTTCCATCCCGAACTTAAATCACGCCCTCTGCACCCGCACCCTCTCTACATGGCCTTCATGGAAGCGGTCGCGAAGCAAAAGTAGAGTATAATAGCTTCAATGAAGGTCGAATTAGCTATACCTAATCCGGACTTTGATGCGGCTTGGCAGTGGATTGAATCTAACGGCGAGCTTATACGTGCAACTTATCCCGGCGAACATATTCAAGTCGCTAATGACCCCACGAATCCTGTTAAGGGTCACGGAAAAACTCTGGAAGAATCATTAAGAATGATAGATAAAGACATGCTACGTAGTACACCACTTATTAGCTACCGGGTTCCTGGACCATCCGATGGAACTATTTATGTGTGCGATCATCCATAAAAACGCGCAACCCCTTGACAAATAAAAAACAATTGCTAAAATATTAGCAGTCACGAACATCAAGTGCTCGTGATTTTTTCTCTAAAAACTGTCCAAAATAAGAATCGATCAATGATTAAACCTTTAGCCGGATACGTCTTAATAGAACCTGCTCCCAAAGAAACTAAAACGGCCAGTGGAATTGTCCTACCGGAATCGGCAGAAGAAAAACCCCAAGAGGGAAAAGTTATCGCCTGTGGAGATGACCTCCTCGAAGAAGGCAAAACTGTAAAATGCCCTGTTAAAGTAGGGGACAAAGTCATCTACAAAAAATGGGGCGGAAACGAACTCAAATCCGAAGGTAAAGACCTAATGCTCATTAAATTCGACGATTTAATGGCAATTGTAGCAAAATAACATGGCTAAACAACTTTTATACGCAGAAGAAGCAAGAACAAAACTAAAAGCAGGTGTCGACAAGCTCGCAGCCGCAGTCGCAACCACCCTTGGTCCAAAAGGCAGAAATGTAGCTTTAGATAAAAAATGGGGCGCTCCCAATGTTATCCACGACGGAGTAACAGTCGCCAAAGAAATTGAACTCGAAGACCCATTCGAAAACATGGGCGCATCTCTTGTTAAAGAAGCAGCTTCGAAAACCAACGATTCGGCAGGCGACGGAACCACAACGGCAACAGTTCTAGCTCAAGCCATAATCGAAGAAGGCTTAAAAAACGTAACTGCTGGCGCCAACCCAATGATTCTTAAACATGGTGTTGAAAAAGCAACCGACGCAGTTGTAGCGGAACTTAAAAAGATGGCCAAAAAGGTCGCAGGAGCTGAAGAAATTGAAAAAATAGCCACCATTTCGGCTGCTGATTCCACAATCGGCAAAATGATAGCCGATGCTTTAGACAAGGTCGGTTCCGACGGTGTAGTCACGGTAGAAGAATCCAAAGGCTTGGAAACATACGTTGACACCAAAGAAGGTATGGAATTTGACCGCGGATTTGTCTCTCCATACTTTGTCACCGACACCGACAAAATGAAGGCTATTGTCGACGATGCCCATATTCTCATAACCGATCAAAAAATTGCCTCTTTAAACGATCTTCTCCAATTTTTAGAAAACTTTGTCAAGGTTAGCAAAAACCTAGTTATTATTGCCGATGAGGTGGAAGGCGAAGCACTAGCCACATTGGTCATCAACAGAATCAAAAGCACTTTTAACGTTCTGGCTGTCAAAGCTCCAGGCTTTGGTGACCGCCGAAAAGAAATGCTTGAAGACATTGCCACTCTCACAGGAGGAAATGTTATTTCTGAGGATATGGGCAGAAAGCTGGAATCTGTCACAATTGAAGATCTGGGTCGCGCCGACCAGGTTATCTCCGACAAAGAAAACACAATAATTGTCGGCGGCAAAGGAACCAAAAGCGCAATCGATGGCCGCATTAAGCAAATCAAAAACGAAATTGAGCAAACAGACTCCGATTTTGATCGCGAAAAGCTTCAGGAACGTTTGGCTAAACTTTCCGGCGGAGTAGCTGTCATCAACGTCGGTGCTGCCACAGAAATCGAACTCAAGGAGAAGAAAGAAAGAGTAGACGACGCGGTTCATGCAACCAAAGCTGCCGTTGAAGAAGGCTATGTTGTGGGCGGTGGAGTCGCCTTGGTTCGCGCTGCCAAATCTCTTGAAAAACTCGCAAACACCACAGAAGGCGACGAAAGAATCGGAGTCGAAATAGTCAGAGACGCACTCAATAAACCCCTGGCAATGCTTGCCAAAAACGCAGGAATCGACAGCGGCTGGGCAGTCAAAGAGGTAGAAAAAGCAACCGGAAATGTTGGCTTAAACGCCCTAAACGGTAAATTCGAGGATTTAGTAGCAGCCGGTGTTATTGACCCTGTAAAAGTCACCAGATCTGCACTTCAAAATGCAGCTTCAGTTGCTATGATGGTTTTAACCACAGAAGCCCTTGTTACCGACCTTCCCGAAAAAGAAAAAGGCCCAATAATGCCGCCGGGCGGAATGGGCGACTATTAAGGCCAAACTTCACTTCAAAACAATCTTGATCATCGCATTTCCCACGTTGGCCGCAAAATCAGTCATATCGGTTTTTGCCTGAATTCTGTAGGTTTTTGGTCCGTAATTAAAAGGAATTTTTCCTGAAGTCCTAAATTCTCCTGTTCCTGAGGATGAAGATATTTCGCTTTCATAAAACGGATTATTGTCGTTAACGTTGATTATTCTAGCCCAGGCTTTGCCATTCCCATTATCTACCCAAATTGAGGCTTGAAACACCATATAATCTATTGGCGGATACTGCGTGGTGTCTATTATAACTTGCGCTCCGCTTAAATCGGCATAGGTTCCACTTTTTGTTGAACCAGAGCCAATCGGAATATAAATCTCTTTTTGAGGTGTTTGGATAATGGTCTGGGTTTCTTTCTGTACTACAGTTTGTACCGGCTGGGATTGACTTTGGTTTTGAGGCTGGGTTTGTGCCTGTGGCGCAGGAGTCGACTGTACTTGGCTTGATGGTGATGGGGTCTGCGATACCAGTGGTATAGAAGCCGGTGAACTAAAACCAAGAGATCCGGGCGGACTTGCTGCTACGGTTCCTTTATCAGTCGCAGTTTGAAAAGTCTCATTAGGGTTTTTTTTAAAAATCCACCAGTTCAAAAGAACCAAATCGAAAAGTGCCACAACCAAAATTGCCAAACCAATTTTAGAAAGGATTTTGGATGCCAGAGATTGTTCCATAGGCAGTAACCCTATTTTAGTAGCAAAAAGGGTTCTTGTCTAAAGATATTTCAAAAAGTCATTATGATAAACTTAAAGTTGGCATGGAGCACAAGCCGCCTCCAAAAGGCAAAAAGAAGAAACTCCAAAAATTACTGGGAAGCGGAGAAGAAGTTGTCTACGTTACATCAATTGGCCCCAGGTATTTTTGGGTGAACATGATAATACTTCTTTTTATTCCATTAATTCTAACTTACGTCGCCATTTTCATGTTCTTTGGCGTATTTTCAATCCCAAATTACGAGTGGATTAAATACCTGGGCGTTATTCCTCTTTTGATTCTCATCTACAACACACCGAAATATTCACATCTTATTCGCATGAAACAATCATTCACATATGCTCTCACAAATAGAAGGTTTATGATAATCCGCGGAATTTTCTCCAGAAAAATAGTAACTGCTCCCTTAACTGCTATCACCCACGTCACTATTGAACAGTCATTTATTCAAAGGTTTATTTATAATACTGGCCATTTGGTCATTATCACCGCTGGGTTTGATCAAAGGGAAATAGTTATCGAAAATATTGGAAATCCAGTCGAATTTAAAATAATGATCGAGGAATTAACCAGAAAAATAGAAGATTCCTGGGAAGGTGAGGACGAGAAAAAAGAAACGTTTAAGTTGCGTTCGCTCTCTGCTTAATTATCCGGTAGCACAGAGGAAGGGTTTATCATAACTCCATTATCAAAAACTTCTATATGAACGTGCGGCCCGGTTGTGTGGCCGGTTAGTCCAATATTCCCAATTTTTGTAGTTTCGGAAATCACGTTTCCTACCCCTACGTCAATTTGGCTCATATGTGCATAAAGGGTCTTCAAGCCGTCGCCGTGGTCTATAACCACAGTATCACCATGCCCATCCGTCATATACCCTGCAAACTCCACTTTGCCACCGCCTAATGGGTATATAGGTGTACCGTAAGAGGCTGCAATGTCATCAGCATGGTGATAAGAACTAAATCCCTGGGTTATGATTCCATCTGAAACCGGCATTCTAAAATCAAAAGGAGATCTTTTTGAGCTAACACTTGCTTGAAGTAGGGTTTCCTCAGGATTTTGGGATTCACTATTTTTTGCAACTAAAATTTGTTGACCGTTAACTTTGATTTCAGGCTCTTTTGCCTTAAAATATGAAGCACCCATATTCGTCAAAAACAGCAACACGATAAGGATCAAAGTAAACTTTGAAAAGAGTCTAATTCTAGGTCTTATGGCAATTTGCCTTTGAACACCCTTAAATCCACGTTTTATAGCTTGAAAAGCTTCCATCTTCGCGTATTTACGAACTATTCGGCTGTATTTGTTTTTGAAAACGACAAACTTAAAGGAGCGCCTTATGGCTCTTTTGCCAAGTACCACTTGTCTTTTTATAGACTTTTTAAGTTGTTTTTTTAACTTCATTTATTCAAATTCCTCAAAAAAATCCCACAAAAACCTAATTCAAAAAGCAGGGGATTAATATGGACTATTCAGCCCATAGTGAGGAATTTATTAGGCCAAAGTATACCATAATTCAAAGGTAAAGTCAAATAGTCACCAACAGCTAATAAGTCCTATAGTAAGAGCAGGGAATACTCTAAATTATTGCTTATTTCTAATCTAAAATGTTAACTTAAATCCAATGCCTCGTGACAAAATTAGCCAGTCAAATGGAAAAATACTTAAGGCCTTGTCAGTCATATTAGTTTATTTCTTAGCCGGGTTTATTCTTTCCGGGTGCAACCTCACAGCTTTTTCCAAACCTGCAGCTCTCCAGATAACATCGGTTCCAGATTCATCCGTGTTTATGGATGGCAAGCTGCTTGGCAAAACCCCTTTCTATTCTGATCAGCTTTCACCGGGTGATCACACAGTTAAACTTTCAGCTTCGCTATCAAGCTATAGTGCCAGAATAAGCTTAACTTCAGGTACACTAACGGTCGTAAATCGCGAACTGGCTGACAATTTTTTAGCTCAATCCGGCGAAAATCTTTGGCTAGACCCTGGTTTATCAGGAACGTTCTTAGTCTCACGCCCAGAAGGGACGGAAATTACAATAGATGGCAAATTCTATGGCAATGCCACAAAACTCATTCAGAACTTGGAAGATGGTGACCACCAAGTACAACTTACAAAAGCCGGTTATGTAACTCGTCAGTTTCAAATTAAAACTTCCTCGAAGTACAGGCTCAATGCCGATATCACCTTAGCTTCTGAAATTGCCAGGGGCCAAGTAGCAGTTGCTGAACCAAGTCCCCAGGTTCAAGTCAAAAAAGTCGAAGTTCTTAAAACACCGCAAGGGTTTTTGAGAGTCAGAAAAGATGCTTCCCTAACAAGTGATGAAATTGGCAGAGTCTCGACTGGAGACCAGTTAGAAGTTATTCAGGAAACAGACGACTGGGTAAAAGTTCTTTTCGGCGACAACAAACAAGGTTGGATTTCCAAAACTTACACCAAAGATATTGCTCAATAATTGAGCTTACTATTCATACCTCTTAACCTTGATTCTTACTAGCTGATACTCGATACTTAAATTATGGTTGCCAAAAGCCTTATCAAATTAATAGATGAAGCGATTTTTCCCGCTTTAACCCTGGTTGTTGCCAAAATGCTGGGACTTCTTTTGAGTGCTTATTTTCTTTCCCTACCCTTTGAAATCAAAACTAGAGCGTTTTTGGGCCTTATGCCCGCTCTAAACTTTTTAAGTATTTCAGACTATATTAAAGCTGAAAATTACTCTAACCTTGCCATGTTTCTAGCAGCTGCAATAGGAGCAGCTTTTATTTTGGCAAGAGCTTATTTTTTCCATGAAAGCCATATTCACCCTAATCTCCAAGCAAAACTAGCTAGTTTTAATTTGGAAAGCATTATTGCCCCAAGCTACCATTTGTATCATCAGGCTTTAATTTGGTTAATTTTTGTTTGGATGACCGTCGGCTTCCTGGTCGTGTCAACATTTCTTAAAATTACATATCCTCAAATATCGATAATTGCCTTTATTCTAGCTGCTAATCTTTCTTGGATTTTTGCAATCGATGTTGAAAAAGAAATAGAAATAACAAGATCTATCGAATGAAAATAACACCTCAAGCAGCAGTAGCTAATTTTATTGCGACCTTTTTACTTGTTGCCCTTATCATAACTCCCATTTACTTTGCCAAAAATTTTTCCCAGGTCGCTGGAGTCAAAACAGAATCTCGATATTTGCTAATATCCCAAACGGACAAATTCCCTAATATGACTTTCACGCAAAACAGCAACATATATCAGCTCTCATTCACTAAGCAAAGCCAAAATCAGGCATATTTGAGCGTTTTTATTATCAATAACCCCACTCAAAGTCCCCAAAAATACACTCTTAAAACTCAATCACCAGAAACGAACCTTTTTTTTGGCGATGACCTTAACAATTTACAAAATTCAGCTATTGCACCTCCCGGCTCATCAATTCCCATTAGTATCATAACCAAATCTACTTCTCAGTCTGATCTGATATCATTTACCATCAACTAGCTCAAGATAATTCAAGTCAAAAAGTCTAAAAGTAAAAAATCACTGCAGATAATGAAGAAGCCTTGTCGGGAGAATATCAGCGCCATAAATTACCACAAAAACCAAAAATACCCATACCACAACAGTTACAAGTAGCGGCGTGTCGGAAAGCAAAATTCTCTCTGGTGATTCACCTTCCTTTTTCTCATAAATTACATAAAGATATCTCATAACTCCATAAATCACAAAAGGTACACTTCCCATAAGCCATTTGGATGCCAAAAAGGTTCGAGGCAAATAGTCACCGAAAAGAACCAATACCTGAGGACCCGCAGAAGGAGGCGGTTGCAAAAAAGTAAACATTGTATACGAAAACCAGCAAGCTGTAGCAAACATTACAGTCAAAGAATCCAAAAGTGTTTCGGGATAATGATGAAGAATTTCCCTTGTGTTAAGGTCCTTAACGCCTGCACCCAAAAGAAGTGTGCGCTCTGATCGTCTTTTTCCTATGGCTAAAAATAATGCTAGAGAGGCAACCGTCAATATAAACCAGACGGTTACATGTGCGTCTATCAAAACTGCTCCGGTATAAACCCTTAGCAAAAATCCCGAAGCAATTGCCATCACATCAATTAAAATCAAAGATCTCAAAAACAAAGAGTAGGCTACTTGCAGTATTGCGTAAGCAAAAATACCCCAAAAGAAAAAAGTTCCCAGCCCCCTAGCTAAAGTTAATGAGACCAAAACCAAAACCACAGCAGCAACGGATGCAACCTGGCGGCTAATTCTTCCTGCGGCAATGGGCCTTTTACTTTTAAAGGGGTGAGCTAAATCTGCCTTAAGATCTATGATGTCGTTCAGGATATAAATTCCCGAGGTCATCATCGAAAACACAAAAAAACCATAAATCGTCAGAAAAAATTTATCTGGATTAAAAAAGGCACCCTCAAATACGAGCGGTGCAAATATGGCGAGATTTTTTAACCATTGCCTGGGCCTTGCTGAAACAAGAACCCAAAATGGCAGCCATACTATGCCCGGCCCTTTGTTTGTAAATTGGTATTTAGCCAAACTAAACCTCCTAAAATTATTATACCGATTAAGGCACCGGCAAAAACTTTCCCATTGCTTGGTAAAATTAGGGCAACGGCACCCAAAATAGCACACAAAAACCAATAAAACAAGGCAACTTGCCTTTGCGAAAAACCAATTTCCAAGAGTCTATGATGAAGATGACCCCTGTCTCCCAAAAAAGGAGATTTACCCGAAGCTATTCTTCTAATAACTGTAAAAACACCATCAGTTAAAGGCACTGCCATAACCAGAATTGCGGTTCCAACTTTTGCACCGGAAATAATGGAAAGAACAGCAATTAAAAATCCTAAAAAATATGATGCCGAGTCGCCTGGAAAAATTTTTGCCGGATAAAAATTAAAGACTAAAAATCCCAGTGTTGCTCCGGCTCCTACTAAGGCGAGTTTGGCAACCATCATTTGTGTCGGGTCGACAAGCGAAAATCTTAAAGAAACAGCAAAGATTATAAAAAGAGCTACAAATGCAATGCCACCAAGTTGCCCGTCCACACCTGCCGAAAAGTTAACCATGTTAATAACCCAGATAATCCAAAAGACTGCAAAAAGATCTGCTATAACATAAATTGAATGGGTTCCAGCAAAATTGATTACAATTCTTAATGTATCGAGCCTTATAATCTCTCCCAATCCAAAACCACCAAAAACATTAAGTGGGTTTGCAATAAAAGAAATTCCAATCCCAAATCCAACTACAACTAAACTAGCGGCAATTTGCATTGCGAATTTAATCCATTTGCCCAAATCAGATCTATCGTCCCAAATACCTCCTAAAGTAAGAATAGCGCCTCCTAATAAAATTCCAGCGATTTGCTTCGTCGGACCTATCGTAAAAAGTACTGTAGCCAAAAATGAAAGAAAAATTGCCAAACCTCCCGCTCTAGGCACTGTTTTTTTATGAAGTATGGCAGGATGCGCATGTTTTTTGGGATCATCAACCATTCCAAATTTTGTAGCAAATATCATGGTTACTGGAATTAAAATCAAAGAAAGCCCCAAAGCTGTTAAAAACAATAAAAAAAGACTCATGCGATAAGTGAAATTATCTTGAAAAGATCATAAAAAGTAGCAATACCAACAACCAAAGCCGAAATAACCAATATTCTGTGCAAAAATCTATCCTCACCAAATATAGTAACTGCCAAAAGAAAATTTAAACTGCTAAAAATTGCAGTGGCTCCGGGTAAGATAAAAAGTTCATAAGGATTTGCAAGAACTGCCTCGCCCCATGGATGTGAATAAAAAAGCGGCAGTTGCGGCGGCAGCTTATGCCAAGAAACCAAAAGTAACAGAATTTGCAAAACTACAGATCCCAGGCAAATAATAAATCCCCAAAAAAAGAATTTATCAGCCGCAAAATTTTTTTGAGCCTCCCGCCTAATTTCGAGTTTTCTGAATGGATTATCTCTTATTCCCGAGCTGGTTGGAACGAAGGATGCATTTGCTTTTATATAACTCATAAAGTCTATCTTCCACTGTCCTTAACAAACACCTCAGCGCCGTTTATTTTTGCAACCGAAGTATACCTATTCGCAAGAAGCTTCTCAAGGCCTTCAAAATAACCTATCGAACTTTGGGGTTTGATGATATACGTTGGGGGATTTTTCTCTAGAGCTCGACTAACTTCCTCCTTGCCATTTGGAACTCCAAAAACATGAAACGAAGTCACGTATCTTGATGGGTTATGAAGATCTGCTATTGCATAGAGCCAGGAAATATCTCCCCAAATATAAACCGATTTACCACTGGCCTTATTAAAATATAAAAAGTCAGAAAGTGCCATAATGGTATTAACATTTTTATCAAAAAAATCGTTATAAGCCCCTTCATTTTTGGCTCCTGTCGAATAGTCGACAAAATTGCGCCAATATCGAATCTGGTTAATCGGGCCGCCTGTTATAAAGTCCGAAAAAATTAATCTCGTCAGAAAAAGTAGTGGTATAAAAAAGCAAACCGCAAAAATTACCTTAGTTCTGTCGAGCTTAATTTTGGAAAAAGAAATTGAAGCCAAAAGAAGTGCGGTGCCTGGAGTTGCCTGGACCAAATAGTGTCCGTAAGTTCTCCCCGAAAAATAACTGCCTAAAAAAGAAATTGCCATCCACAGCAAAAAAAGGTGCCAAACTTCAACTTTTTTAAATTTAACTTTTTTGTAAAATCCATACAAAAAGGCCGCTAAAAGCGGCAAATATTTTGCAATATTTATAAGTTTCGCGTATTTAGGGCTTTCATTTAGGTAGATACGATAATATGTGTAAGCTGCGAATATGTAGTCACCGACTAGATGTTTTGGAGCAAAGTAGAAAATTGTGACAATATATGGGATTAGAAACCCGAAAGTTAGTGCAAAACCCTTTTTAAAAAAATCAAAAAAATTCTCACTAGAAAGAAACAAAAACAACCCCAAAGCGCCAGCCTCAAATGCCCCAACCTGCTTATATAAAGACGCTATCGCAAATAGTATGCCTGCTAAAAAGCAAGATAACAAATCGAACTTTCGCTTAATAGCAACCATCATTGCAAGCGAAATTGGCAAGATCATAAATATCTCGGTTAAAGCCAAATCCCCTTCGATAAGCCTTAGTGATGTAATAAACCCAAAGATACCGGCAGCCAAAAGCGCTCTTTTTTCGCCCAATACTTCTTGTGCAATTTCGTAAATCACAGCCGCAGTTGCAACTACCACCAAAGCTGCAACCAAATGCAGCCAAAACATCGAAACCCCGAAAACTTTAAAAATTGCCTGATATGTTAGATAAATCATCGGTGGTTTGTTATCCCAGGCAGTTTGGTACAAAACCCCTCCTTGATTTAAATTCCTCGCAACAGCAGCAAAAATACCCTCGTCTCCGTACCAGAATGGCTCAAAAATAGAAGGAAATCTCAAAAGAAATGTAGCAAAAAAGATAAGGGAAAGAAAAATATGATGTGTCCTAAAATCTTTAACTAATTTTTTCATTGAGCCTTAAGTTTAAACCCATGATCTTTTATCTCAGTTGTGGGGCCTGGAGTCATCAAAAATACTTTGCCGCCAATGTCATCACTTAAAGTGACTTTACCGTCTAAAACGTATGTATCCAAAAGACTTTTTCCCGAAAACTGGACTAATCCTTCAGGTAAAACCACTAGCTTATTGGTTAAGTTATTTCTTTCCTTATAATAAATTACTTCGGCAAAAGAAGGCAAAACCGTCACAATCGTATCACTGCTTTTAATTTTACTAACGACATTTTCGCTGTACTGCTCCCTAAAACCTCTAGGCTGGCTTGCAAAAGTTAAATAATCTATAACCAAACTTAAAATTAAAATAAAACCAACACTAATTCTAAAAAGTTTCTCAGGTAATTTTTGAGATGCTTGCACAACTATCATCGAAAGTGGAATTGAGGCGCCAATTAAATATCTCCAGAAAAAAATGGGCCTGAAGGGAAACCTAACACCATCTATTTTTAGCCCTGGCAAAGAAGCCAGAATAAAGGGTACGATTGCCCATAACCATACCAAAAGATAAGGTTTTTCAAATTTTTTATGGACTAGATGTTGAATTACACTTACAAGAAGAAGAATAATTGAAATCGAAAATAAAATAGTTCTCCAAATCGACTGACTTTCGCCACCCAAAATTCGCTCGAATGCGTCAAAATACGTTTGTTTGAAATCAATAGGTGGAATCCAGTAGCTTGAGCCTACAGAGGCTATTTGGCCCAAAAGCACCTTAAGCCAAGGCAAAAAGAGAACCCCAATGATGGTATAAAGACCCATCATTCGCCAAAAAATTTTGCGATCAAAAAGTAAAAGATATAACCCCTGCGCTCCCAAGACAAACAGCATGTAGTAGTGGGTATAAACGCCTAAAGTGGTAAAAAGTATAAAAGAAACGGCTCGAAATTTATTGATTTTTTTTGAAAGCTCTAAAAGAAAAAAGACCGAACCGGTTGCGGCAAATGCAAACATTGTATAATTTCTAGCCTCAAATGCGTATCTAAAAAAAATAGGGTTTAGCGCCACAACTGCTGCAGAAACAATACCGAACTGATGCCCCCTTACATAAGAGGCAAGCTTATAAACCATAAAAACTGTCAGAAAAAAGAAAACAATTGAGGGAATTCTACTTATCACCTCTGTAGGCGGAAAAAATTTATACACAAGCTCAATTACGGTGTAATAACCAGGTGGGTGAAAATCCGCTGCAGTGGTTTTGAGCATCTGGTTATATGGTAGCCTTGAAATCATTGAGGTCCACGCCTCATCACCCCAAAATCCGCGGCTCAAATAGTTTTGGGCAAGTAAAGTAAACACACCTAGTCCTAAGTATATGCTCAAAAATTCTCTCTGACAATTAACCTCCCCCTAAAATATGTATAATAAAATTAATGCCCGTAAAAAGAAGCCAAAATAAAGAAAAAAATTACAACCTTTCATCTTCTTGGATCATAAATAACACTTCAGGCCTTTTTTTTGGATTTATCTTAGTTTCAGCAGTTGGTTTAGTTTATAGTCTGGTTTTGTCAATGGACCCAGCACTTAAAGTTTCTGGCTATGCTGTTATATTTGCAGGCATACTTCAGGGTACAATTTTGGCTGAGTGGCAAATTAAAGCGCTCAAAAGCTCATTTCCGAAGATAAATGCGATAAATTGGATCCTCCTTACCGCAATAGCCTCGGGCTTGGTTTGGTTTTCTGTTATTGCCCTACCTGTATCTAAGATTTTTCCAACCGTATCTCAAGAATCTACAAGACAAACTTTTGTTTATACTCAAGCTGCCAAATCATTAAGCATCGGTTTACTTTTCACCTCAACAATAAGCTTTCTTGCCGGCCTATTCTTAGGGTATATAGTTAGCTTTCTTCAGTGGCTTGAACTTGGAAGGCACGTTAAAACGTCATTTGCTTGGATTTTCTACAGTTCTCTGGCTTGGGCCTTTGGCTTCAGCTCAATCATAATTTTGTTAACTAAGCTTCCTTACACTAATCTATCAACCCTAGTCTTATCAGCTATACTAACTTTTCTAGTAAGTTCCTTTATCATTTCCATGGTATCTCTTTTAGGAGTGCTGGCTCTTAAGAAGAAATAATTAGTGAGCCCCAGACAGCTCTTCCTTCCAGTCATTAAAACGTTTTGTCAGATCAATACTGTCAAGTGGGAAACTCCCTAAGTTAAATTTTCCAAATCCGTAATTTAAAAGAGTTGCCGCCGCCATGTCTCTATCTTGGATAGAACTTGCTCCGGAGATTATGGCCATTAATTTATGCCCTTCACGCTCGGAAGTTACAATTGTTGAATAACCTGCATTTTCCGTATAACCAATTTTTAATCCATCAACACCTGGATAAGTTCCCAAAAGGGCATTCCAGTTAGGTAAATCGTAAAGTTTATGATTTTGATTGGCATCAAGCTTCTTATATAAGTCAGAGGCAGCATTGGCAATATCAGGATAGTTCACTTTTGCATCATGGGCAATTATTGCCAAGTCGTAAACGGTTGAAAAGTGATTTGCATCATCAAGACCCGTTGCTGTTACAAAATGCGAATCGGCAGCCCCTAATTTTGAAAGCTTAAAATTTACCAGGCCCATAAAGCCGGATAGGCCTATTCTGTATTCGGACCCTATTGAATCTGCTATTGCTTGGGCCGCATCATTAGCACTTGTCATAATGGCTCCCCCTATAGCTTCATCCAATGTTAATTTTTCCCCAGTTTTTAATCCTAAAATTGTCGGGATTTGTCCGCTGGCATTGTCCGTTACGGAAATCAAATGTTCGCCTCTTGCCAAATCCAGTGCCGTTGTCACAGTCGCCAGCTTAGAAAGGGAAGCGGGAGCAATTTTCTGCTTTAGGTTCATCGACCATAAAACGTCTCCTGTGTCAAAATCTAAGATTGCACCCGCCTTAATAATCGGCAGTGTGTCCAAGTATTCACCGGAACCCCAGCCTTTTGGGTGCCAAGTTGAATCGCCTTTAATATTCGCCTGTGCGGCAACCAGTGTAGATTTACTATCCAGAACTGTAGCAGAGGTTCCTTTTTGCACACTTGGATTCACCACAAACATCAAAGCAATAAGCGCTGACATGATAAAAATTACCAAAATCCTTTTATTGAAAAACCTCAGTAAGTCTAAAAATCTAAAAAGCCTGTTTTGTAAAGTTGAAAGTGAAATCATAGCTTATACGCCAGTTCGCTTGGTGCAAATTTTTCCTTAAGAAGTGCCCATAAATTATTATCACCAGAATCATATCCCAAGGCCCATATTCCCACTCCCGCCAAATTCTTTTCTTTTGCAAAATCATACTTTAGGCCAAGCGAATTCTTGTCCTCCATATAGACAACATGCCATCCCTCATTGTCCCAATAGCCCCTCCATGAAACTTTAGCTGTGTTATCCCACCCTCCAACAGGAGTTGTCGCGAGAAGTTTTTCTGAGTCTGCCTTATCAGCTGTTGTTGGAGTGGCCTCTGTCCAGCTGACGCTATCTGAACGGGGTGACGGATTGTAAGCATAATAATTCCAGCCATAATAAGGAACGCCAAGAATAATTTTTCGGGGATCGGCTACTTTTATAAAATCGTCAACTGCAGTTGAAACATCATACCAGAATGGACCGTGGCCATCGTTGTAACCATAAAGAGGCGCGGAAGGGCCAATAGATTTTGAATCTGGGGTGTAATAATCGTAAGCCATCATAAATATTCCATCAGTAGATTTTGAAAGAGATGAAATATCGTATATTTTATCGAAGCGTACTGATGATGCCAAAACCGAAACAGTCACATATGGGTTATTAAGCCGTTTATGGAGTTCTCCACTATAAAATGCCATAAATTTAGAAAATTGTGATTTTAAAGAATCATCAGATGGAATATATTCGAAATCTATGTTCACGCCATCCAAATTTCGGCTTTTTAAAACATCTACAGAATCATCCGCAAGCCGGCTCCAAGCACTTTCGTCTCCCAAAAAAGTTTCAATATCGGCCGAATTCATTTGCGTTAAAGTAACAACTTTTCTAACCTTATGGTCGTTCGCATTTTTGAAAAGGGAAGCAAGCCTTGGTCCATTAAAGGTTTCCCATTCGAAAGATGTTTTATCAATCGACCCGTCGGAATTAACCGGCAGCGAAAAATATGCAAAAGTTGTAAGAGTATTCCAATCCACGTTATCTAACTTATCCAACAACCAGAAAGGTGCAAAACCGAAAACTTCGCTAGATTTATGCACTACTGGCTGCAAATGAAGCATGCCCTGAATACTTTTGTTTTTTGAGATCAATAATGAACCCAAAAAATATGTTCCAATGATCAAAACCGCAACCAGGATAAAAAGCCCAAAAAAAAAGATTCTCCGGAGGGGATCTGGCAGATTTAAGTCCATGAGTTGCGACTTTACCAAGTGAAAACTTGCATGTCAAATTTTAGCTTCAAGGCCAAAAACGATATAATCAATATATGGATGTACCAAAAGGTGAACCGGAGAAAATCGCCGATATAACAGCTAGAAAAATAATCGACCTCATTGGCCGCCCCGCTCCTGTCAAACGAATCCGAAATAGCCAACTCGCATCTGCAATCTTAGGGGCGGTAGGTTTTGCTCTTTTTATGAGCGGAGCAGGTAGAATCCTCGGTGATATTTCGCCACTCACTTCAATTTTTTTGGGAATTTTAGTAATGGTTATTGCAGGGGTTCTATTTCAAAAACTTCAATAACTTCAATAACTTGTCTGCCAAGCCTAGGTAAATATTGATTGAATCGTTTTTAATTTTCAGGTCTCCACTCACCAGTAGTAAAATCAAGCCCTTTTTTCCCTATATTTAGCCAATACTTATTTTCTTCAGCGCTAATGTAGTTATTTGAATCAGCCGCACTTGCCCCAATAACATTCATTGCATGTGCAAGTCTCACAAAAAGAGGTAAAGTTTTTAGCTCATTTTCGCTTAAGCTAATCCCGGCTTTCTGATACTCACTAAGCGCCCATGAGTACATGTCTGGAAATTTTTCAGGATCTTTGGGATCAAACAGAAGGTCGCTGCACAGTACAGCCAAGTCGACAATCCGTGGATACCAGTTAGCAACAGAAAAATCAATAATATAAATTTTTCCGTCACTATGCCTCATAACGTTTGTCGATCTAATGTCTCCGTGAACAAAAGCTTGTGGCAAATCATCTGGCCTGACTAAACTCAATTCGCCCAGCAAACTTTCAATAGTTTGCCTTTGTCTTTCTTCGATTCGCTCTTTATTTTTCTGGTAAGTTTCTGAAGCATTCGTTATTGCCCACGAGTCTTTTACAGGTGTTGGTTGATATTGGCAACTGTTAATTTTGGCAGTTTCTTGAACTACTGCAGCCAGCTCATTTGTACTCAATTGCTCTTGGCTTTCCCACACATTTCCTCCATCTAAATATTCCATAGTACATACCCAAACATCACTGTCGCCAATAGATATAGTTGTTAAAGGGGAATGTTCACTATTTGAGTAAATAAACGGAGTTGTTACCTTGCCCCTTCCTAGAGCTGCTTGAATCATCTCGATATACCTAACGCATTCTTCTTGGCTTCTCCAAGCTGCAAAACATTTTGTGAAGAATTTTCCGTTTGAAGTTTCTAAAACTAAATTAAAATCTTCGTAACCGTTCTGTTTTATTTCGTGACCTACATAGCTGCCAAAATCATAATTTGCTACAACAGCCTCCATGAATGGTTTTAAATCACCATGATAGGCAATTCGTTCTTGAGAACCGATACCTGGATAACTTGAAGGGTGTCTCTCAATTTTTCCAAAGCTCATTGTTGGATCAAATATCAAATATCAAGCATTCTCAGTTACTCTATTCACAGAAAGGGTCTAGTTAGACCTTCTCAGTTACTCTATATTCGAGATATTTTCCAAGCATCAGCCTTGTGTGAGCATCAATTCCTGGTAAAGCGGTAAAAATTAAAGTTACAATTGGCATTAGGATAAATTCAAGTGGCATAGTAAGTTTTTTGAAAAGAGTTGCATGTTCAGATCTTTTTGGCCTTTGCCTCAAATCGACAACTAAAATAACTGCTAAAAATAGCCAGCAAGTCGTAAGTATCCCAAAAGAAATCCTAGGTAAATTTTGTCCCATTACAGTTTGTGCAAATACTGGGTTTAAAAGCACTGGAATTGTTGCACCAAGTGTAACTGCAAACCAATTTACAGGCCAAAGGAAATGATCTTCTAATACAATAAAAACCCTTACAGTTTTTTTCCAAAAAGGGATGCGCGTTGAAGTTAGCCATTTTTTTATAAAGTAGGCATCATCAGAAACCCCCCAAGCCCAGCGTTTTTCCTGTTCATATAAATTAAGTAGCGATTTGAAATAACTTGTTGATTCAGCAGCATCGGTAATTGCCGAAAGAAATATTGGTTCAACATCAACGTTTCCGTCTTTGGCAAAAAAAGTTTTAAAAAATATCCTGAAATCCTCAGGTATTACGTCGACGTCCCAATATCCAACATCGTCTAAAAGTTTCATAGACACCGAATAGATCGAGCAGTTAACCAACCTATCTGTCCTCGAATTAACAGCAGTCTGCCAAACTGAAGAAAGTGAACTAATGACCCTAATTGGCGCCGGTACTCTCCAAATATTTGCATAAAATAAAACAACCGGCTGCCAAAATCTTAAATATCTGTGCCTGCTAGTTAGAAAGTTATAAGTTAGGCATGAAAAATATTTAGGTGAAAGCTCGCCGTCTGCATCTTTAGATGTAACAGTCATCATTTTTATATCCATTTTCTTGTCTATTATTAGCTGTTGTTTTGCGACCTTAACCGCATAAGCTTGGTTGGATGACTTTCCTTTAACTTCTCTTGCGATATCTGGATGGAAAGTCACAATCAAATTCGCAAACGCACCCTTATATTTTTTGGTTAAAATCTGCGCTTTTTCATAAGCATCATTGCCTTCCCGCTCTTCAAAGGCTAAAACGACCGAAATTTGCTTTTTGTTAAAATCCTGTTTAAGCAAGGATTCAATTCCACGGGTAATAGTTCCGAGCGGTTCTTTGTAAGTTGGCACAATTACCAAATGATGAATTTTTTTGTAACCTTTAATTTTTTTGGCGTCAGTTAACCAATCGTATTTTTCACTAGCTCTAAGTTTCAAGTGTGAAACCACTGCAGAAATAGCCATGGCTGCCGATTTATAAAACCAGAAAATATCAAAAAGAATAATATAGTAGGCAACGTAATGAGGAATCCAAAAAGAACCCCAAACCGGAAAAAGTATTAAAGTCCACGAAAAAGTCCCTGGCAAAATTTCCAGGAACCGGTGTACCGGTCTATCGTGTCGCTCAACGAAGTCCTTAACCATACTATCCTCTAGTAATTATACAAATTGGAATTTTATCATAATCGGAACAAATTTTGCGCGTTGGAAGATGTGGCAGTGGCAATATCATCAAAAGACTGGTTTCTGATTTTACTTAGGAAGCTAGCAATTATTTTAACATTCTCTGGTGTATTTTTCTTGCCACGCAAAGGCTCTGGAGAAAGGAAAGGGGAATCCGTCTCAACAAGAATTCTCTCAATAGGTGCCGTTTTGGCAACTTCTTGGATCTCAGAAGCGTTTTTGAACGTTACAATTCCTGAAAACGAAACGTAAAATCCTAAATTCAAAGCTTTCTCCATTGCTCTGAAATCACCGGTCCATGAATGAAAAACGCCTCTTAATTTGGAGTTTGGAGTTTGGAATTTGGGAATTTGGTCAAATATTTCATCCCAAGCATTCCTACAATGAACAATCAAAGGCAAATTCAAATCAGCCGCCAATTCTATTTGTTCGTCAAATAATCTTCTCTGAAATTCTTTCTCTTTATCACTTGTTTCTGGTCTTTGGCTACTTGTTTCCAAATGAAAATCCAACCCGCATTCACCAATTCCGACAACTCTTTTAGATGATTTGGCAATTTTTTCCAACTCGCCAATCAATTTATCACCATATTGATCGATATCAGTTCTCCCATCTTCCGGATGAATTCCACAAGTTGCGTAAATCGAAATATCATTGTCTGAGTATTTTTCCGCAATCTCAATGCATTTTTTTGATCCTTCAATCGATGTTCCAATTGTCACAATTTTCAAAACTCCAGCCTGCTTGGCTCGATAAATTGTACCTTCCAAATCTTCAACAAAATCCAGATGGGCGTGTGAATCAAGCATTTAAATTCGGGGAAACAAAGGTTTCTCAGCAGTTACCTTTCCGGTAAACTGATTTAAAATTTTTACAGAAGTTTGGGGCAAAAATGGACCTAAATTAAATGCAATTTCGCGAATTTCCTGGGCAATCGGTGAAATCACTTGCTTTAGATCAGCACCTTCAAGCTCCCATGGTTTTTCTTCGTTAATTTTTTTATCCAGTTTTGAAATTTCCTCCCAAAGTGAAAGAATTGCTAAATCAAATCTGTAATTTCTTAAATTATTAGAGACAGCATTTTTAAAAAAGAAATTTTTCTTTGGAGGTAAAGCAAGATTTGTATCACTTGCAAGCCGTGCCACTCTTGCCACCAAATTACCTAACCCGTTTGCCAACTCACCATTATATAAATCACGAAATCGGTTTAGAGAAAAGTCACCATCACCCCATGCCGGAATCTCACGCAATAAATAAAATCGGACGGCTTCAGACCCAAAGTCACTTACCAAATTAAAAGGGTCAATCACATTACCTAAAGTCTTGGAAATTTTTTGTCCGTCAACTGTAATGTAACCGTGTACAAACTCTTCATCCGGCAGTGGCAAACCAGCCGATTGAAGCATTGCTATCCAATAAACAGCATGAAATCTTAAAATTCCTTTCCCTAATACCTGAATTTTTTTGGAATTTGCATCCTCCCAAAATTTGTTAAATAGTTTTTGATCAGAACCTCCATATCCCAATGCCGTCAAATACGTCGTCAACGCATCAAACCAAACATACATAACCTGCGAATCGTCACCTGGCACCGGCACACCCCAGCCTCGGGCGCGTTCTCTTGACCTGGAAATGGAAAAATCTTCGAGTCCACTTTTTATAAAACTCAAAACCTCATTCTTTCTCGTTTGTGGAACAATCAAAAGTTTATCTTTTTCAATTAAATTTTCTAGAAATTTTTGATAGTTTGACAGGTTAAAGAAATAGTTTTCCTCCTCAACTTCATCTGGTTCGGTTAAATGCTCAGGGCACTTGCCACTAACGAGCTCGTCTGGTGTATAAAATAACTCACAGCCGATACAATACAAGCCGCGATACTGCTTTTTATAAATATCTTCTTTTTTACAAAGCGACCAGAGTTTTTGTGCACCGTAAAAATGCTCCTTAGAGCTTGTCCTGTTAAAAACATCAAACGTTAAATTCAAAGCGCCCTTAAGGTCAAAAAATCGCTTTGAGTATTTATCAACCAAATCCTTAGTTTCAACACCTTCTTTTTCCGCCGCCTGAACATTTTTCAGGGAATTTTCATCCGCTCCATCCGAATAAAAAGTCTCATATCCCAAAGCTCTGTAAAACCTTGCCAAACAATCGGCTTGCACGTACTCCAGCGCATGTCCTACATGTGGTGCCGCATTAACATAAGGAATTGCCTGTGCTATGTAAATATGCTTTTTCATAAGGTCCGATTATATCCAGAAAAGCCTTACTAATCCATTCTCAATCAATTATTATTTGAAGGATATATCAAGTTAAATTATAATCGACAGAAAAATCTAACAGAAGCCATCATGAATTTGCAAAATATTTCCCAGTATTATGATTCAATGTTACCTTTTTACCGTATTCGCTTCAGCACCAGCTACGGCTTTCATGTTGGTTATTATGATGAAGATACAAAAAGTAGAAAGGATGCAATTCTCAACTTAAACAAATTAATGGCAGAAAAGGCCGAAATAAAAGATGGAGACCTAATCTTGGATTCGGGCTGCGGCGTAGGAGGTAGTTGCCTTTGGCTAGTCGATAATTATGATGTAAAAACTATTGGAATAACAATCTCGAAAAAGCAGTTGGATGTAGCAAAAAAACTGGCTAAAAATTCAAGAATCTCAAAAAAGGCACAGTACTACTTAAGAGATTATACAAAAACTGGTTTCGAAGAAAATATGTTTGATGTGATTTGGGCAGCAGAGAGTGTTTGCTATGCAACAAGCAAGCCCGATTTCTTAAAAGAATCGTACAGAATTTTAAAAAAAGGTGGTCGCTTGATTGTTGCAGATGGAATCCTAAAAAGAAAACCAAAAGACGAGAAAGAAAAAAAGCTTTTAGTACAACTTAACAATGGATATGCATTAGAAAATAATACTTTACAAAAAGATTTTGAAGCAGACTTGACTAGAGCAAAATTTAAGAAAATAAAATATTTGGATATAAGTAAACGTATTCTTCCTGGTCTGAAGATTCCCTACAAAATCTTTGTACCAATAGCAACTTTAACTGAAAAGTTAATGCTAACCCCAAAATCTTTGACAGGGACACTTAAAGCAAGCGCTGCCCTTAAAGAACTTGTCAAAAACGGTTTGGTGAAATACATGATTTTTTATGCTGAAAAGTAGTCTTAACGGAGAGGATACTTTGAGGGCGATCTAATGATTGAAATTAAGCCTCCCAAGTATGACATTTTGTATTTTCCTTTCACTGTAACTTTTTCCCATACATCCGGTAAAGTTTGCCTAGCGAAAAACTTTCTTCTTAAGTAGTCATATTTTTTGAAATCGTAAATTTCCCAGAAATCTTTTTTAGAATAATAACTGTGCGCATACATAACCTTCCTTCCCCCCAAAGCTTTAAGTTTTTTCTCGATAACATGATTTAAGCTAAGAAGTGTTTCAACTGATTCGCTTTGCCTTTGCCATACTCCAATGTCTAAAGAGTCCTCATTTACAAAAGTTGGTGAAAGAAATCTCTCTCCCGTTCTTTTTAAAGGACATAACCATATTGGGTATATTTTTATTTTTTTATGGCAGAAGTCCAAAAATTTTTGGGCACTTTTGTTAGGCAAAATTAGATCCTGAATGATGGAATTTTGGGGGCTTTTTAAAGCTTGTAGGAGCCGATACATTCGGTGTGTTTTAAATATTGGGTTTAATAAAAACCGAGTAATCCTATTAAAAGGAACTTTGTATGTTTTAAGAATAAATTTACCGGTCCAAAACGCTCCGCGGTCGTATCTGAATAAATATTCACGGATTGGAATGGTCTCATTCCAGATTTTATATTTTTTTGCTATCTCTTCTGCGTGCACATAGAACCAGTCATCAGTTGCTTTTGAAAAGGTAGAAACAGGTGATTCTTCTTTATCGTCCATGGTTCCCACCATTACTACTCCCAAATTTTTTGAAAAAAGAATACCATCCACAAAATCAACATTTTTCTTTGTATTGTTTTTTATAACGTTTAGCACCTTTTTAAAACTGGTTGTTCGAATATAGGTAAGCCGCACGTATTTTTTAGCTGGAATCAATTTGAGCTTTGCACATGTGGTTATCCCGATAGAGCCGTATGAACTAGCAATTCCATGAAACAAATCCGAATTTTTGCTTTTGCTCACATTTAATGTTTTTCCGTTCCCAAGCACAATTTCATATTCGCTGAAACTTTCGTCAAACAGTCCCCATTTAAATGAGCTACTTTCACCGGCACCACCCTGGATTCCTCCACCCACGGTAATTCCAGGAAATTCCATAACAACGGGAGGTATAAGTCCATACTTCAGAGTCTCATCAACAAGCCTATCCATTGGAACATTTGGCTCAACTATTGCATATCTTCTAGTCTTGTTAACATTTAATACCTGATCAAAATTGCTAATATCTATAATTTCATTTTTCTTAAAAGAAAGAACTCTCGTTGAATTTGATGACCCATGGTAAATTCTCACTTTTCTTGCAAGTCTATAATTTTCTGCCATTTCAAGACTCAGCATAGAAACCTTGCTAACGTGGTTTTTAGACAACTCCATAATTATGGATGAGGAGAAGGTGAAGGTGTTGGAGGAGCTGCAGTCTGGGGGCATGAAACACAATATTGCTTATCCTGATAAACATCTTTAACTACAACTTGGTCTTGCTCCTCTGCATTTGGTGATCCGGCGGAAACGACCTGGCCTGTTGTTTTATCAATCCAAAACTTTGCCTTAACGAATGTGTCCTGTTTAGGCTCGGTTCCAGATATAAAATACTCAAAATGGTTGTTTGGACAGGAGTCGTTTTTTGATCCACCTGTTGTGCCACAGACATTAATTCCGACCACACCGCTTGGCACATTAAACGATTCGTTAATTTTATCTTTCAAAACATAAGCCATAATCTGATTCCAGATAGGAGCAGCACCGGTAATACCGGATGCCAGATATTGATTCATCGGCGTATTATCATTATTTCCTACCCAAACCGCAGTAAGATAGGTTGGCGTATAGCCAATAGTCCAGTTATCCCGCTTATCGTCCGTCGTACCTGTTTTAACCGCAACGGTTTTACCTGGGATAACGAGCCCACTGGTTGGTCCAAACTCCATAAGCCTTGCCGAATTATCAGAAAGAATTGACGACATCAAAAACGATGTTTGGGGAGAAAGTACTCTTGTACCAGAACGTGGCGTCGATTCTTCAATGACATGATCTTGTGCATCCTCGACTTTTAAAATCGGATTTAAATCAACCCTCTTACCTTGGTTTGCAAAAACTCCAAAAGCAGTTGCCATGTCAACCATTTTTACCTCGCCGCCGCCTAATGTTAGTGAAAGGCCATAACGTGAAGGATCGGTAAAAGTAGTAATGCCCATAGCCTCGGCTTGAGTAATCATTGCCGGGACACCATTTAAGGCAAGAACCTTAACAGCCGGAATATTGAATGAATTACCCAGGGCGATTCTTACCGTTACTGCCCCATGGAATTTCCCGTCGTAATTTACCGGTCTATACGGCCGGGGACCACCAGAAAAAGTCGTTGGCACATCCATGATTATTGTGGCCGGTGTAATCAGTTTATGTTCAAGTGCGGTTGCGTAGTTTATCGGCTTAATTGAAGATCCAGGCTGCCTCAGTGCCGTTGTTAAATTTACCGCTCCGTCAATTGAAGTATCAAAATAATCCTTAGAACCAACCATTGCTAAAATTTCTCCGGTAGATGGTTTCGTCACTAAAGCTGCGCCGTTTGTTACATGCAAATATCCGAGTTTATCAATATTAGACTTCACAATCTCTTCTGCTTTTTCCTGTAAATCTAAATCCAACGTAGTGGTTACCTTGAGTCCTCCTCTAGAAACAACAGCATCACCATATTTCTCGGCCAAATATTCTCTGACAAACATTACAAAGTGTGGAGCTTTTATATTTGTTGCTGATGGCTTGAAATCCAACGCCTCCTTTCCTGCCTCATCGGCTTGCGCTTGAGTGATGTAATGCTCATCCACCATTCGTTTTAAAACCAGAAGTTGCCTGTCCTTTGCCCTTTGAGGGTCTTGGCCATAAGGCGAATAGTAAGTTGGTGCTGCAGGAAGACCGGCCAAAAGAGCAGATTGTGCAAGATCCAAATCCTTAACCGATTTGCCAAAGTACTGCTCGCTCGCAGCCTCGACCCCAAATGCTGTTCCACCGTATGGCACTTGATTTAAATACATCTCTAAAATCTTATCTTTGGAAAAAGCCATCTCGACCCGAAAAGCCAAGTACAGCTCTTTCGCCTTTCTTGTCAAAGTTCTCTCAGGGGAAAGAAACACGCTTTTTACAAGCTGTTGAGTAATAGTCGATCCGCCCTGAATATTTCCTGCAAAAACCGTTTGGCCAAACGCTCTTGCGATTCCATAGATATCAAAGCCCTTATGTTTGTAAAAATCTTTATCCTCAATTGAAATCGTAGCGTTTTTTAAGTTGGCGGGAATATCGGAAAGTTGGACCACTGTTCTGTTCTGGTCATGATAAATCTCATATAAAAGTTTTCCATTTTTATCCATGATTTTTGTTGTTTGCGGAACCTGCCTGTATTCAAGCTGTTTAGGACTTGGCAAGTCCTTTGTGAAATACCAAGAGGCAAATATAAAAAGAAAAATTACAGCCAAACCAACCTTAAAGCTCCTATCTTCTTTTATGAGAGGATTTTTTATGAAATTCCTGAAAGCTTTAATCGGTGCCGTTTTAACAAGATCAAGATTAAAATTCCGCAGGATAGAAAATAGACTTTTTACACCTTGTTTTAGAACCCATATTGTGACATCGCCAATAAAGGCGACAAGTCTGATAAACCAGGTCAATCCACCCAAAACACTAGAAACAATTTTGAATATTGGTTTATGAAGTAATTTTTCTTCGGACATATCAGAAAATGGAAATAACGGGAAAAACAAATGTATTCTATCCTAAAAAAAACCTTTTTGACAGAGGGTCAAAGTAGCAAAAATTAGCTCCAAGCGGTATATTATACGAAAATAAAAATATGGCAGATGATGCTGAAAAACGAGGACCTATTGAAAAAGGGGAAAAGGGCTGGCCGATAAACCCGATTGGTGTCGTTGCACTTCTCATCTTTGCCGTAATTATTGTCTTTTTTATTGCCCGACCGATTTTCCAGCAAAAAGTCGAAAATAACATTTCCCAACAAACTGCATCCAAAGGTGGGTCAATAACATCTCCTCAAGCAGGCCAAATCGTAAAATCAGTAAATCTCTCGCTTCAAATTTCAATCGACGAACCGCAAAAAGTCCAAAAAGTCCAATATTGGGCCAAAACCTACGCAGATGGAAACTGGCAAATGATAGGGGAAACAAATTCAGCTCCTTACAATCTTGACTGGCAAATCCCCGATAATTTCAAAGATAAAGCAATTGCCCTAACAGCACACATTTACCAACAGGACGGCAATATCATCAAAGACCCCGGCGGCTGGCGCGAAGGCATAATAATCATTAGCCAATAGTTACAGCCTAAATTCACTCTTTCTTTCCTAAATAACTCCACAAGGCAAATAGGATAACTGCCAATATTAAAAGCGACACGTTAAAAACTGTTATCAATCTCAGAATCGCCAATATGGAAAGAAGTGCCAAAAAACCGGCGACAAAAAAAGCCATTTTAAAAGAAGTGTAAAAGTACCAATTTGCGCTATAACGCTTATAAATTCTTGTCCTTAAAAAATAAAAAATTAATCCCAAAAAACCTAAGGTAGTTAAAAAAATTAAAATTACCAAAAGCACAAAAATATACCAATGGGCGTTTTGCGGATCAACTCGAATAATAATCCAAGAAAGCCCAAAAAGAGAGACGGTGCTTACCAAAAACACAAAAGGCAAAATTCTGTTCATAATCTTATGATACAATCCCATCTGATGGATGCCCAGACTTCATTATTGGCTGTCTCCGCTCTGGTTATCGTTGCTCTTGCTGTTATTTATCTTCAAATTAAAAAGTTAACAGATTCCAAACAAAGTGACGAAACCACAAAACTTTTAACCCAGCTCGTTTCCGATATGCGCGGATCTATGGATAAAAATGTCAGCACCATGGCTTTGCAACAGCGAGCAATAAATGAAAGGTTAGACAGAGCCGCCCAGGCAATTTCGTCTGTCTCCAAATCGGTCGGCGAAATGACGGAACTGGGAAGGTCAATGAAAGATCTTCAGGAATTTTTGCGCTCTCCCAAAATGCGTGGCCAAATAGGTGAGGCAGTTCTCAAGGATTTACTGAGTCAAGCTTTGCCAAAGCAACACTTTCATCTTCAATACGCCTTCAAAGGTGGCGAAATTGTCGATGCTGCTCTTCAACTTGAACAAGGCATAATCCCGATCGATGCCAAATTCCCCATGGAAAATTTTAGAAAGATGCAAAAAGCTAAAGACGAAAAAGAAACCGAAATCTTTCGCAAACTTTTTACAGGCGATGTCAAAAAGCATATCGACGCCATTGCTACAAAATACATCCGCCCTCAAGAAGGCACCCTCGACTTTGCACTTATGTATATTCCTTCGGAGCCCGTTTATTACGAAATGATTTCCAATTCCCCGGAACTGGACGATTACGCCTACAGAAAACGCGTTCGACCGGTTTCTCCAAATACGATGTATGCTTATTTGCGGGCAATAATAATGTCTTTAGAAGGCCAAAAAATCGAAGCCCAAGCCGGCCAAATTTTGGCAGCCCTCCGGGAAATCGGCGCCGAAACCGAAAAATTTGGATCATCCTTATCTGTCCTCACCAAACACATCAAAAACGCTGCTGCATCCAGTGACGACGTAAACACAAGATTCAGCCGCCTTTCCACAAAAATCACAAACGTCCAGTCAATCGAAGCAAAAACCAGAAGAAAATTAAAAGAGAGTTAATGTCGGATATCCTTAACGATTTAAATCCCCAGCAAAAAGAAGCAGTAACAACAACCGAAGGCCCGCTTCTTATAATCGCCGGCGCTGGAACCGGTAAAACGACAGTTATAGCAAGACGTATCGCTTATATCATTGAAAAAAAACTCGCCAAACCGGCAGAAATTTTGGCGTTAACTTTTACGGATAAAGCCGCAGGTGAAATGGAAGAACGTGTCGACCAACTTCTTCCTTATGGTTTTACGGATACTTGGATTTCCACTTTTCATGCTTTTGGTGACCGAATTCTTCGCGACAATGCTTTTGATTTGGGAATTTCTCCGGATTTTAAAGTACTTTCCAAGCCTCAACAAGTTTTGTTTTTCCAACAGAATATTTTCAAATTTAACCTAGACTATTACCGCCCTTTATCTAATCCAACAAAATTTATCGGCGCAATTCTTTCATTTTTCTCAAGACTTAAAGATGAAAATGTGACGCCGGACGAATTTGCTCAGAAAATCAAAAATCAAAAGTCAAAAGTTAAAACAGAAGAAGACAAAGAAGAACTCCAAAAACTCGAGGAGCTGGCAAACGCATACACAACTTATGAAAATTTAAAAACAAAAGCCGGATTTATGGATTTCGGTGACCAAGTCACCAAGACAATCGATCTTTTTATAAAACGCTCCAAGATTTTAAAAGAATATCAAAGCCACTTTAAATATATTTTGGTCGATGAGTACCAGGACACCAATTTTGCCCAAAACGAACTGGTCAAACTTTTATCAAGCGCTCACAAGAATGTTTGTGTTGTCGGCGACGACGACCAATCCATCTACAAATTCCGCGGTGCGGCAATTTCAAACATCATGAGGTTTAAGCGTGATTTTAAATCAGCCAAACAGGTGGTCTTAACACAAAACTACAGATCAACCCAGGCAATTTTAGATTGCGCCTATCGGCTAATTCGCCACAATGACCCAGACCGGCTGGAGGTCCAAAACAAAATCAATAAAAAATTAAAATCTCAAAAAAAGGAATATGGAACACTGCCTAAAGAAATTTATGCGGATACTTTATCTCAAGAAACCGATCTGGTTGCAGAAGAAATTGAAAAACTTACCAAAAAAGCATCAGCGAAAAAACTTTCTTACAAAGACATAGCCATTTTAGTCCGTGCCAATTCATCGGCCGATCCGTTTCTTCGCGCCCTCAACATGCGCGGAATTCCTCATAAGTTTGTCGGCTCATCCGGTCTTTATCAACAGGAAGAAGTCTCGACTCTTATTTCCTTTTTGACCGCAATTTCAAATTTCGAAGACAGCTTAAATCTTTACAATCTAATGGTTTCGGACATTTACGAAATGCCGCCGATTGATGCAATTAAGCTTACCTCCTACGCCAACCGAAAAAACAAATCGCTTTACTATCTTTTAAAAAATCTCGACAAAATTTCAAATGATGATATAGAACTTTCAGATGATTCTAAGTCAGTCGTAGATAAAGTCCTCGAAGATTTAGATTCTGCAATCGACCTTTCCAAAAAACAAAACGCCGGCCGGGTTCTTTTCGATTTTCTAAAGCGCACCAATTATCTCAAACGTCTGGAAAAAGAAAACACAATTGAGGCGCAAATTAAAATCCAGAATATTGCCAAATTTTTCGACAAAGTACGCGAATTCACAGATATTGCATCAACAGAAACTGTCACCCAGTTCGTTAATTATCTTGAAGCTTTGCGCGGTGCCGGTGACGATCCGGCAACAGTAGAATTCGATCCGGAAACAGATGCTGTCAACGTTATGACAGTCCACAGTGCCAAAGGTTTGGAATTCCCGGTCGTATTTTTGGTCAATCTAATTTCTGACAAATTTCCGTCGCGTTCTCGTCCGGAACCAATTGAAGTCCCCAAAGATTTAATTAAAGAAGATTTGCCGCAAGGGGACTGGCACATGGAAGAAGAACGCCGTCTTTTTTACGTCGGCACAACGCGTGCCAAAGATTTACTTTATTTTTCCTGGGCTCGCGACACAGGCAGTTTCAGAATTAAAAAAATCTCACCTTTTGTTTTGGAAGCTCTCGATAAAACCAAAGCCGAAGGCGAACTGGTTAAACTTTCTCCGCTGGAAAAAATCGCCCAGTTTGAACAAGCCGCACAAAAAACTCATATCCAAACATCTTTTTTGGATGTCGATGTATTAAAACTAACCCAGGGATCAATCGACGACTATTTAACTTGTGCTTACAAATACCGTTATATCCATATCCTAAAGATCCCCATACTTCGCCATCATGCCATTGTCTATGGCTCAGCCCTTCATGCTGCTGTTGCAGAATTTTTGCGCGCCAAAAAACGCGGCAAAATAATTTCCCTTAATCAGCTTTTTGAAATTTTTGAAAATGCCTGGGACAGTGAGGGTTTTTTAACAGTTGAACACGAGGAAAAAAGAAAAGAACAGGGAAAACTGGCGCTGTCTTCTTTTTGGAAACGTGAATCCAAAACAAAAGATCTTCCTTCCCTCATTGAATCAAAGTTTAAATTTTCACTTGAAGGTGTAACCATTGTCGGCCGCTACGACCGTGTAGATGTCAAACCAGGATCAAAAATTACAATAATCGACTACAAATCTTCCGAAAACATCGATCATGAAAGGGCAAACAGCCAAGCAAAAGAATCAACTCAACTGGCAATTTATGCTCTTTCTTACTGGCGCATGTACCAAATCCTTCCCGAAAAATTAACATTGCATTTTTTGGAAACGGGCATTGAAGGATCGTATATACCAACCCAAAAAGACATCGAAAAAACCGAAAAGCTAATTACGGATACAGCCGAAAAAATTAACCGCGACATAAAATCCAACCACTTTTCTGCCAACCCCAAATATTTCGGCCGCGAACCGGCCTGTGTATATTGCGCATACAAAACCATCTGTCCTTTTTCTCTTGCCAAAGGTTAGAATGATCAAGTAATGACTTTTGTTGCTCTGATCATACTTTTTATCGTCATTTCATTATTAATATTTATGATTGCATCCTTCGCCCTTTTTTCTGTTGGCTTATTTTTTGAATTACCCTATGTTGCTACTGATGCCGAAAAAGTTAAAACTATCATTAAACTTTCTAACATTAAAAAAGGGGAGAGGATTGTAGATTTAGGATCCGGCGACGGCCGGCTTTTGTATGCAGCAGCCCAAAAAGGTGCTTATGCAATTGGTTACGAACTCAATCCGCTGCTTGTAATAATCACAATGATACATGCAAATCTGAAAAATTTATCAAATAATGTCCTTGTTAAAAAACAAAGTCTTTGGGAAGCGGATTTAAAAACAGCCGACGTTGTTTTTGTCTACGGCAGAAAACATACGATGAAAAGATTCGAAGATTTTATTTATAAAAATTGCAAAAAGGGTACAAGAGTTACAGTCAACAGCGACAAAACCATAACCTTTCCAAATAAAAAACCAATATCAAAAGAAAACGGAATTTATCTTTACAAAGTTTAAAATTTATTGAATGCCTTGATAACTGTTTTGCATAAGTGGAGCAATATTGGCGTATGCGGATTTATAAACAAAATAAAATAAATATGTAATTGCTGCCATTTGTAAAATCACAATAGCAATCATAAAAACTTTTGCAAAACTACTTAAAAATTCAGTCTTTTCAACTTTACGCCTAAAATAATATCCACCGACAAGCCCAACTAACCCCAGAATTATTGTTAGCCCAACTAATAAATTAAGAGCTGATTGAGAGACTCCAGTCTGCGAGGTGACCCCTAATTTTGCCAGTTGACTAGGCACACTTACAGAGGAAAGAGAAGTAATTGCAGAAAATAAAACCAGCAGCGAAAAAGCGATTGTAATAGCCGGCAAAACTTGGGATAAAACTTGTTTTTTGCTGGCTTTATAAAATGCCCAAATTGTTGTAAATGGGGGAAACACTAAACTTAAAACAACATAACTCCAAACACGGACCTTAACGTTTTGCTGAGTTTGGGCAATCATTGTGTCCAGTGCATCCACTGTTTGCGGTTCTTGGGTCAAAGTCGATTGTGGTTGTTGGGTTTGCAGCGGTAAAAGTTGTTCACCTGGTTGATTCAAGTTAGTATTTCCCATTAGTCTGTCTTAAGCGGCCTTAGCTGGGCTTGAGCTCGCGCGGGAATTTTGCACTTTTGCTATAAACGTACCCTCTGGAGAAATAGTCAATCCCAACAATCTTAAATTTGGATTAGTACGTTGAAGCTGGTCGTTAATATCATCACCAATAAAACTGTTTATATTATTTAGTTGAGATTCTACATCACCCAAACGACTTCTAATCATGTTGCTCTCTGTATTAAAACTCTGACCTGTCACCCTTAAACCAGAACCATCAGCTTTGTTTGCAATCCCCAACCTAAAATCAAGCTTCCCTTTTATAAACCCAAACCCTGCTTTTATCTCTCCAGACAATGTTACTGTCTGACCCTGAAATCGGATATCTAATTGAGTTATCGACGCCATAGGTAATTCCTTAGTCATTAAATATTTTCGTACATCAGCATCGGTTATTGTAACAGAAGAAACAGGTTCACCATTTCTACCTCCTTCGGCAATTTTTTCAACTAAAGTTCTAGGTTCTCTCTTAACTTCTCGAACCTCAACTGCTTTTGCCTTTCTTCCTTTTAATTCATAGACGACTTTGTCACCAAATCTTATTGGCGTGATTGTAGATTGTTTGAACTTAAGTAGACTATCAACTTGAACCAAAACAGAGGCATCCATTTTCCCCTGTTGAACATTAGACTCCACATACCCTCTAATCATTTGCTGCATTCTACTAAGTGTAGCCCCATCTGTCCTGAAAGGTTTAACAAACTTTTTCCATTCGCCCTTTCTGTCTAAAAGTGAATTAGTAGTGGCTTCAGTAATCGAACTTTGACTAACACCTGCATTAGGCTCCTCTGGTACAACCTTCAAAATATCCCAAGATTGCTTAGTCAAAACTTCCTTTATAACACCTGATGTATCAATGCTTGTCGTTGTCATCTCGACTTCTCGTCGTTCACCGTGCTTTCTTTGTTTATCATCGTCGTAGACAATCAAATTACCTTCAGTTCTTACCTGACCTTTTTGTTTCCAAGTTTCCGATCCCTGAAGAAAGGAAACGTACAATTTAGGGTTTTCTTTACTCTTTCCCCTCCCTCTGTCGTTTGCTAACGCTCTTTTTATCTTGTCCGGGGCTTTGTGCGAATCAATCAAACCTTTTGCAGTGTCTAGCATTTCCTGAGGCATTTTACCTTCTTGAACCTGCTTTTCTATATATTCAATTGCTTGCGACTGCATGTGAATTAATGTTTCGCGATCGACATTTACCCTACCCCAGACAACACCAACCGTGGTTTCTCCAACTAGCTCGGGTGCTCGTCCACCAATTCCATAGAATGAGTCAACACCAGGTATGTATTTTTTTCCATTTAAAGCTTTCGCCCCGTATGCATCAGCTTCGAAAGTATGACCACCCTTACCGACCGATTCGGGATTGGTTTCAAGAAGTTCCCACATAAATGGGGTTGGCACTTTTTCCATGCCACTAGATTCCATAACGGCTGGGTCCCAAGATTCACTATCTGTTACGTCAACGGCCAGCTCTATGCCTCGCTCAAAATTATTGGCTTCTTCAACAACAATCCTATAGCGCCCCCAGCTATTTGTGTCCCGATCATAATGCGACTGCGTATATATACCCATCCATGTAGTATCCCTATTGAACGCTCCATGAGTCTCCCTTGCTGGAGTAAAAGATAAATTATCTCCATTTAAGATTATTTGTCCCGACTTACCTCTCCATTTGTCTTTTTTGTAGTACACGTGGTCACCTGCCTCCGAATAAGTATCCCTAAAGGTTTTTGCTTTTTCTCCTTCTGAACCTTCTGGCTCAACTGGCTGCCCAACTTCATCAGAAGATAATGATTTATCGTTTGCTTCCCGCCTCACGCTATCCGCTAAAGCTTCGTTACTCTCCGCTTGGATTTGCTGTCTATTTTCAGCCTGCTCGGCAGCTTGTGCCTCCCGTAAACTAGCGGCTCTGGTTTGCTCATCACGAAATCTTTCTAACGCTTCTCTAATGTATTTGTGATTGCCTGAATATGCTTCAGCTTTTTTAGGATTTTCGCGCACGAACTGGTCCCATTCACGCCTGTTTTGCGCTTCATACTCTTGATGCCAAACTTGTTGATAATTTTGCGACGCCCTTTCCCTAGCTTCCATTACTCCTGGTTCTAGATTTGTTCTGGTAGCCACTCTGACTTCAATCTTTCTGACTTGAGGATCCATATATGACTCTTGGTAAATTTTCCTGGATTCATCCCTACCTTGAGCAGGTTTTTCATCCTCTGTTCTTCCTATACCTGTTTTTTTGAGATTTCTATTCCCGAATTTTGCCTCTTTATACTGGGCCATAGTCTCAAAGCGCCTATATGTTCTCTTTCTGCCAGCCTGCGCTAAATTAACCATTCGGGCTCGACTATTTCCTTCGTCGCCTTTATTACCTAAAGCGTTCATTGCACCCAAGGGCCCCAAATTATCAGCAGCTTTCGGTTTGTGCTCGGACTTAGGCTTACCTCCGGAAGATTCAAGACGAATATCTCCTCTGCTAATCTCTCCACTAGCCGGTCCTTTAGCCATTTTTAATCATCCCCTCTAAAGAAGCACGCAGCTTTCCAATCATTTCAACCTTATGTTTTTCATCTTGTTCAGAAAGTATCTGAAACACTACACCGGAAAGCTCCGATGCTTTGTCATCAAGCTGTGGAATTACCCTTAAAAGTTCATCATGAGTGATATTTTCCGGGACCATTTCCAATACCAGTTCAGCAACTTCAGCGGCTCGATCTCCTGTTATTTCACCATTTGTAAGCTGCTTGTGGAGGTCATCTACAATCAAGGCTTCTAGTTTTTTGCGAAGAGTTAAAGCGTCCTCGTTTTGCATCCTCTAAATTCAATTGTAAACTATCTACCTTCGTGTTGCGCGAAGAAATGTCCAACGCATGCGGTCTGCAAAATTCATACTTTTGTAAAGGGCTTGCCTTAAAATCAAATCATAAGTTCCTATATATTCAACATGCGAAGGTCCATACCCAGCTTTAAATCGATGGAAACCAAACCAAGGGTCACTGTCTTTGGCGTCCGGTCCTAAAGCCCCCCACATGTCAAAAACCCTCAGCCCCATTTTTTTACCCATACGGATTGCTTCCCATGCTACTAAATTGGATGCCATAACCTCGCGGTTTTCGTTAGAAGACCCGCCATAAGGGTAATAAAGTGTCTCCTTAAAATTAAAAAGCATCCAGGCAACCAGTGGTATTCCTTGGTATTTTCCAATTAAAAGCCTTGCCATCCCCGCAGGCATTAAAGTTTTCCAGACCAAACGATGGTAATCCGGTGTGTGGCCAAAGTACTTTTGTCGATGTGTTGTATCAAAATATAGTTTCAAGTAAATTTCAAAATCCGCATCTTTTGTTGATTCGTAAACCTCAACACCTTTTTTTTGTGCAACGCCAATGTTGTAACGTGTCTTTGGGTGCATCGCCGCAAGCAAATTTTGTTCAGATTTTGTCAAATCCAGCAAAAAATTGTACCGAGTAAAAAGCGATTTTTTAGAAAGGGTGTACCCCAAGGTAAGTATTTTTTGCCTCAAATCTTCCTGTGCGAAAACATTCGGCTCAATTTTTATAAAAGCTACGTTTTTATCACGCCCAACCTCAATTAGTGCTTTTGTAGATTCTGCATCAGGCATTGGCCCTTTTGGAAGATAACCCACAACCTGCGGAAAGATCGGAACCGGGTGTAAAGTCAGCTGGTACGCAGAAACCATCGTATTTCCGTTGAATTGCCCTAGCCTCACAAGCTCGAGCCCCGTTTTTTTGCGGAAATCTCCCCACTCCCATGACTGAATAATATGGTGAACATGTGCGTTGTAGTTAATCTTTTCGGTCTCCTCAACCTCGCGAACGATCATTAACTTATTATACTAACTCGCTAAGGGAATATTTTTCAGCTTTTTATAACAATTGCCGAAAAATCACTAAATAGTCTTTTAATTTTAGGATCAATAACTGCCTGGCAATAGGGAGCAGATCGATTTTGGTCGTAATAATTCATGTGATAACCTTCCGCTTTATAAAAATTTTTAAAAGGAACAATTTCTGTCACCACTTTACCAGAATAAAGTCCAGATTTATCAATAGCAATTTTTAGCTTTTCTGACAACCTTTTTTGTTCCAGGTTTCTATAAAAGATCGCAGATCTGTACTCCGTTCCCACATCAGCGCCTTGCCGGTTAAGTGTTGTTGGATCATGCAGCTTGAAAAAAACTTCAAAAAGCGTTTCCAGAGAAATTACTTTAGGGTCAAACTCAATCTGAATTGCCTCGGCATGTCCTGTTGTTCCACTGCAAACTTGCTCATAAGTCGGGTTTTCAACTGGTCCACCACTATAACCCGGAGTTACCGAAATCACGCCTTTAATTCGTTTAAAAATCGCCTCCGTGCACCAAAAACAACCACCGGCAAGAGTAATCACCTCAACGTTTTTCATATGAAGATCCATTCTAACTCACATGGGAACACCTTCCTTTAAAAATAAATAATCTGAGGTCTAAATCGCGCTAATCAGCTCTTCCGGAATATCTATTAGAAATCTCGAAACTAAATTAGAAGAAGTTACCCCAAAGTAAAGGCGCTGAGAAGCGTATGTCAAATAAAGCTTTTGCTTGGCTCGCGTCATTCCAACGTATGCAAGCCGCCTTTCTTCCTCAATTTGTGAAACATCAAGCATCGACCGTGAATGCGGGAATAACCCTTCTTCCATTCCGATTATAAAAACGTTTCCAAACTCCAACCCTTTTGCAGCATGAATTGTCATGAGAGTCACGGAATTTACATCAATTTGCCCTTCATGGGACTTGGAAGGTGTCACTTTTCCCTCCATAAGAGCGATATTTTCCAAAAGCATCGTTATATTTTCGTAATCTTGGGCAACTGATTTTAACTCCTTTACGTTTTCGACTCTCATCAGTCCTTGCTCCGTCCCGTCATCTATAAGCTCAATATAACCGGTCGCCTCAAGCACTTTATCGATTACCTCAGCAGGCGTTGGTCTTTTCTTTGCCGCTTTATTTTTTTTAGCAACGTCTAAAAACTTTTTAAATCTGCTCTTGCCTAACTTTTCTACTCTCGTTAAGGAAACATCATCCAGGGGATTTTCAATAACCCTCAAATATGCCAGAACATCTTTAACTTCTTTGCGCTCATAGAAGCGCACGCCGCCATAAATTCGGTAGGGAATATTGGCATGCAAAAGCGCCTCCTCAACCGTTCTAGATTGGGCATTGGTTCTATATAAAATCGCAAATTCTCCGAAATTTTCGGTAGAATTTAAAATCCTATCTACTGCAAAATTTGCTTCATCTATTTCGTTTTGCGCGTTATAAACTGTGATTCCGTCACCTTTGCCGTTTTGGGTCCACAACGTCAAAACCGGGTGAGCCATATTTTTGGAAATGACCGCGTTGGCTGCCGAAAGTATGCATTGTGTCGACCTGTAATTTTGCTCCAGGTTAAAAACTTTAGCGTTTGCAAAATCCCGTTCAAAATTTAATATATTTCTAAAATCAGCACCTCGAAAAGAATAAATCGCTTGCGATGCATCCCCAACTACCGTCAAATTGCCGTTAACGGAAGCCAGCTGCTTGGTCAGCACATATTGGGCGGTGTTCACATCCTGGTACTCGTCTACCAAAACGTATTTATAGCGCGATGAGTATTTACTGAGGATTTGTGGGTTTTTTTCAAAAAGCTTCACACTATTCATCAGTAGATCGTCAAAGTCGCAAGCACCGATTCTTTGAAGTTCAGCCTGGTACTGCAGATAAACTTTTGCAACAGTTTCGCCGAAATAACTTCTGGCAAACTGGCTGTAAGCTTCCGGATCTAAGAGTTCCCCTTTAGCCGAAGAAATTGCTCCCAAAATCGAAGAAGGCCGAAAATGTTTGATATCAATATTTCCGGATTTCATTATTTTTTTAACGACAGCCAGCGAGTCATCATTGTCATAAATTAAATAGCCGCTCGGCAAACCAATATATTTACCCTCAATTCTCAAAAGTTTGGCACAATATGCATGGAAGGTGCCTACAAAAGGCAAATGTCCCGAAAAACCCCCTTCCAAGAGTTTTTGGATCCGTTCCTTCATCTCATTCCCGGCTTTATTCGTAAAGGTCACCGCGATAATTTCATCAGGGCTTACGCCAAGGGAAATCAGATAAGCCACTTTGTATGTTAAGACCCGTGTTTTTCCAGATCCCGCCCCAGCCAGAATCAAAACTGGGCCATCTGTTGCCAAAACAGCCTCTTTTTGCCTAGAATCCAAATCGCCAAGTAAATTTGCCATATAAAATCCGAAGATCAAGAAGTCGACTAATTATATATCATTAAGATATCTGGCTTCACTGAAGAGTTTTTGGTTGGTATAATAAAACCCGCTATGGTTAAGATTTTAGACTTCTGGGCAGAGTGGTGCGGTCCATGTAAATTCATGGAACCGATTATTGAAGAGATTGAAAAAGAGCTTGGCGACAAAATTCAAATTGAAAAAATAAATGTCGATGAGCAGCAGGAAATTGCTGCCAAATACCAGGTAATGTCTATTCCAACATACGTTTTCTTAAAAGACGACAAAGAACAGGAAAGGGTAATTGGCGCAACTTCTAAAGAAAACTTTCTCAAAGTGATTTCAAAGTATGAGTGAGAGATTGCCTCTTTTAGTTGCCAATCACAAAGCGAATCTTTCTGCACGTGAGGTTTCCGCATGGATTAGAGAAGTTGGAAACGAAAGCGATGATTTTGGAGGAACCATAATCTTTTGCCCCTCAAGCCCATTTTTAGCAGCAGCTGCTGGTGAAATTAGTTCCAGCGGCTATAATATTCAGTTAGGCTCACAGGACATTTCAAGATTTGAAAAAGGTGCTCATACCGGTGAAGTAGCTGCATCACAAATTGCGGATATTGTTCGTTATACTATTGTCGGCCACTCAGAAAGACGCCGGGATTTCGGTGAGGATGACAAAACTTTGGAAGAAAAAGTAAAAATAGCAAGATCGGCTGGCATTGAGCCGATTTTTTGTATTCAGGATGCAAAAACCCCAATACCAGAGGGTGTTAAAATAGTCGCCTATGAACCACCCTCCGCGATTGGTACAAACAACCCAGATTCTCCTGAAAATGTAAAGCAAGTCGTAGAAAGTGTGCAAGATAAAGGGAATTATATTGTGCTTTATGGTGGCTCAGTTTCACCAGACAATGTTGCCACTTTTTTCAAGGAGGCTAATGTTAATGGTGTTTTGGTCGGAGCGACTAACAGTCTTGATCCTCAAAAGTTCATCTTGATCCTAAAGGCTGCTAGCTAAAAAAACAAATGTACGAGATTGGCAACGGGCCTACAAGAAGGCCTATTTCTATATTTAAAATCATCTTTTTTGCCGCTATTTTGGCGATTTTAACCTATATTGTCATAAAAATTTTTAAGCTAGAAAAAGTCGTTTTGAAAGGGCCTCAAACTGTTGTTCAACTAATAACAGATACCGGTTTAAAATCCGACAAAGGTAGAACCAATATCTTACTTTTAGGCATTGGCGGTGATGGGCACGACGGTCCAAATCTGACTGACACTATAATTTTGGCGTCTATCGACAAGGATGGCAAAGACGTTGCGCTTGTTTCTATCCCCAGGGATCTTTGGGTAGCATCTATAAGCGACAAAATAAATAGCGCTTACGCTTATGGCCAGGATAAAAACGGGCAAGGATTAGCCGCGGCAGAAAAGATCGTGAGTGATCTTTTTGGTGTTCCTGTTCATTATGCCTTTAGAATAGATTTCAATGGGTTTGTAAAAGCTGTAGATTTAGTTGATGGCCTGGATTTGACTGTCGATAATTCTTTTTCAGATCCACACTACCCCATCGAAGGTAAAGAAGATGATCTTTGTGGCCTAACCATCACAACTCAAAATACAGATGGTAAAGATGAACAGGTAGTCAAGGACGCAACAGGATCAGCCACCCCAATTAGCCAAATCAACGATTTTAATGATCCGTTTACATGCCGCTACAAAACATTGACTTTCAAAAAAGGTCCAACGCATATGGATGGACAAACTGCTTTAGAATTTGTGCGTTCCCGGCACGGTACAAACGGCGAGGGGTCCGACTTTGCCCGAAGCGCCAGGCAGCAAAAAGTCATCATGGCCTTTCGCGATAAAGTAATTTCCTCAAAAACCCTAACCAATCCTTCAACTTTAATTCAATTGGAAAAAACCTTCAGCGCTTCCATTGATACTGATATTGGCAGCCAGGAAATCCCTCTTCTTGCTAAATTGGGCCTCAAAATCGATCCGACCACCGTAAGGCGTGTTGTTCTAACAGCCAGTGAGGACAATAGTGTTTTGGATGTGGGGGACCCGGGACAGTTTAACGGAGCCTATGCGCTTATCCCTAAAGATAACAGCTGGACTAGCTTGCAAAATTACATCCAGCATGAAATCTATAACTTCGACACACAAGGAACAAAAACTACGACGGAAGGGAAAAATACAACAAATTCTAATCCTTAAAGCTCAAAATAAGCTTTAGCGTTCCAAGCACAAAAAGCACTAGCCCGCCAATAAAGAGTACATAGGTAAGTTCCGTAGAACCTGCATTTGGCAAGGCACCGCTTGTGCCGCCCTTTGGAGCTGAGCTTGTTGCAAATTGGGCAAATACATTTTCAGAAAGAGAAAGCCACAGAAGAGCAGATCCCAAAAAACCAACAAGTCTCGCAATAGAAGATTTCAAGCAGGCTCTCATAATACCCTTATACTTAAGAGTAAACTTTCCAAACAATTGTTGTCAAGGGAATTAACTATTTAGATTTCGTTTTTCCTTTTGCAGATGACTTTACTTTCGGTGAATCGCTTGCTGGTTTTAATTTTTTGGATAATCGTGATTTTATCCTGGCGGCCTTGTTTTTATGAATTACGTTACTTTTTGCCGCCCGATCAGCTGCTCTAAAGACTGCCTTTAGACTCTCAGCAGTCTTTTTCTTTTCAAAATCGCGAACTGCTTTTTTTAGCGCCTGTTTGACTTTTAGGTTGATAGCAGTTTTTCGCTTATCTTGCCTTACCTTTTTTATTGCTTGTTTTGTGACCGGCATTCTATTAAGATAAAAACCGAAAATAGACTCGGCTTTAACTTGTTGGAATTTTACACTATTATTCTCAAAAAAGAAATAAAGTCCTTTACTTTTCCAAAATAAGGAATTTTTTATGTGGTATTTTTTAAAAAACGGCGCTAAAACAATTTTCAATAAGACTCAAGAAGATATCCTTTCGGCTGCATTTATTATTGGTGCCTCAGTGGTTGCTGCTAAACTCTTAAGTCTGGTTCGATACCGCCTGCTTGCTGCTTATTTTGGAAATCAACTCCCACTTTTAGACGGCTATTTTGCAGCTACTACTCTCATCGATTCGGTTTTTAATACCTTTATTTTTGGAAGCATTGCTTTAGCTTTTATACCCGTTTTTTCCAAATATCTCGAAAAAGAAAAAGTTAAACAGGCTTGGGCATTAGCCTCAACGATGATCACCATTGGCTTCATATTTTTCGTCTTTTTCGCAATCGTCTTTTTATTTTTCTCAAATCAAGTTGCAGCCTTAATTGCTCCCGGGCTTGTAGGCAAATACCCGCTAACCCAAGCCAAAATCTCTCGCCTTTTGCAAATTATGGTTCTTTCGCAGTCCCTTCTGGTAATTTCGATTTTTATATCTGGCGTTTTAAATTCCTTTAAAAGGTTTGTCATCCCGGCCCTAGCATCTATTTTTTATAACGTTGGCATCATAATTTCCATTATTTTTCTTTCGCCGGTTTTTGGCATTTATTCGGCCGCAATTGGCATGATTTTCGGCGCAGCCTTACACCTTATCGTCCAGCTTCCACTCATTCTTTCCATGAACTTCAAATTCCGCTTTAACCTCAACTTAAAAAATACAGACGTTAGGGAAGTCCTAACTCTTATGTGGCCCAGATCTATTACAATTGGCTTAACTCAACTTTCAAGTGTCATCAATGTAATTCTCGCTTCGATATCAACTTTAGGTTCAATTGTTGCTCTAAACTTCGCCCAGGTTTTGCAAATAGCCCCAACATCTCTTTTTGCAGCATCCCTAGCACAAGCTGCCTTTGTTTTTTTATCAATAGATGCCAATACCCAAAAAAGCGAAAAATTCAAAAATCTTTTTATAGAATCGTTCCACCAAATTCTCTTTTTAGTTTTGCCAACAGCTGCAATTTTGGCAGTTTTAAGGGTACCGGTTGTTAGACTGGTTTTTGGCGCGAAAGACCTGCCTTGGGAAACAACCGTTCTAGCTGCCAGGACTCTTTTAGCTTTTTCAGTTGGAATTACTGCTGCCTCCCTGGAACTCCTTTTAATCCGCGCTTTTCATGCGCTAAGAGACAGTTATACCCCTGTAAAAATCACCGTTTTTTCAACGGCATTAAATATTATCTTGGCCTTTATTTTCGTTTTTGTCTTCAAGTTTTCAATTATTTATTTAGCACTTGCTTCGTCAATCGATAGCCTGTTGGCAGCAGGCCTTATGCTTTATTTTTTAAATCGTAAAGTCGGAGGCTTTGACAAAAAGAAATTATTTTTACCATCCATAAAAATCGTTCTGATTTCGCTGGCAACCGCATTTGCTCTTTACGTTCCCATGAAGCTTCTAGACCAACTGGTCTTTGACACAACCAGAGTTGTCGGCCTTATCATTTTGACGGCCATCGCAAGTACTGTTGGACTTGGCGTTTATATTTTTCTTTCTTGGATTTTTGGCGTCGAACAACTGGTCATTTTTACAAAATTTGCAAAAAGAGTTTGGACATTTCCTTCCCGGCTCAAAACCCCTGAACCGGAATCCATTAGCGCATAACCTCTAGTCAAAAAATCGTTACATCTTATATACTTAATCACCATGAAATCCGAAAACATCAGAAACTTTGCAATCATTGCCCATATCGATCATGGCAAATCAACTCTGGCTGATCGGATTATGGAAGTTTGCGGCGCAGTTGGTAGCCAACATCAAGCCCAGCTTTTAGATTCATTAGAATTAGAAAGGGAACACGGCATTACCATCAAACTCAAGGCAATCCGCCTCAACTACACTTTACACTCTACACTTTACACTTTGAACTTGATTGATACTCCCGGTCATGTCGACTTTTCCTATGAAGTTTCCCGCTCACTCGCCTCTGTCGAAGGCGCGGTTTTGGTTGTCGATGCAACGCAAGGAATCCAAGCGCAAACTCTGGCTAATTTCAATCTGGCGCTGGAAGCAGGCCTCACAATTATTCCGGTCATCAACAAAATCGACATGCCGGCGGCAAATGTACAGTCTACTATAAAAGAGCTCGAATCAATCGGTTTTTCAAGTTCTGAAATCCTAAAAGTTAGCGCTAAAACCGGGGAATGGGTAGAAGAGTTAATCCAAGAGATCATTAACCGTATCCCAAGCCCAACGTTAAGGCCAGGCCTTAACAAGGACGAATCAGGGCAGAAAGCCTGGCCTCTTTCCCAAGCCTTAATCTTCGATTCCTCGCTCGATCCCTATAAAGGTGTTGTCGCAACAGTCCGAATGTTTGGCGGCCAAATTAAAGTCGGCGAGCAAATAAAATTTCTGGCAACCGCAACCCAGGCCGAAGTTTTGCAAATCGGCTATTTAACACCTGATCCAAAATATGTAAACGAACTTTCATCCGGCGAAGTTGGCTTCGTTGTCACCAACCTCAAAGATTTATCAAAGGTAAAAGTTGGCGACACCATCACAAGCCCAAAAGATCCCTCACTCGCGCTCCCGGGTTACCAGGAAGCCAAACCGGTTGTTTTCTTGTCTTTTTATCCCACCGATCCACATGATCTACCCAAACTTAAACTTGGTCTAGACAAGCTCAAACTCAACGATTCATCATTAGCTTACTCTCCCGAAACGTCACTTTCCCTAGGTCAAGGTTTCCGCCTGGGATTTCTAGGTCTTTTGCACTCCCAAATTACCCAGGAACGCCTCGAGCGCGAGTACGATTTGGATATCATTGTCACTTCACCGTCTGTTAACTTTGAGCAAGACGGTCTAATCATCAACAAAGCGTCCGATTTTAATCCCCAAGCCAGAGAAACCAAGGAACCTTACGCAAGAGTGACGATTTTTGCGCCCCAAAAATATTACGGCACGATTACCAATTTAATTTATGAAAAAAGAGGGGAGAGTGAAGGGGTTGAAGAAATCGGTGCGTCACAAAAAATAACAGCTAGTATTCCCTTAATTGAAATTTTAATCGGCTTTTACGACCAGCTGAAAACCCAAACTTCCGGTTTTGCTTCTTTCGATTTTGAACTTGCCCAATATCGGCCAGCCAAGTTGGTCAAACTAGATATCCTGGTTAACCACGAACCGGTTGAAGGCTTGGCGCAGATCATTCCGCAAAGTTATGCAGAAGAATTCGGCCGCAAATTCGCGGAAAAATTAAAAGAGGCGATTCCCCGCCAACAAATTCCGGTTCCAATCCAAGCGGCAATCGGAGGCAAAATTATTGCCCGCGAAACAGTTGCATCCTTTAGAAAAGACGTCACCCAAAAACTTTACGGCGGCGACGTTACCCGCAAAATGAAATTACTTGAGAAACAGAAAAAAGGTAAAAAACGGATGCGCCGTTTTGGCCAAGTCGACATTCCTCAAGAAGCCTTTCTTGCAGTTTTGAAAATCTAGAATTAACATATAGCCGATGTTAAGAGACCTACTAAGACCCGCAGACACCCAGCATCCGGATCAATATGATGCTATGCGTCATTATTTGCAGGCATATTTGCAGGCGGTAAAAAACGCTGGAATTACCAACAACGTTATCTTTGCAGTTTTGAAAAATGGCAAGGTTTTTGTCTACGACCTCCTGGACCACGATATTGACCCAAGCTCTCCAACAGTCCAACAAAGATTAGAAATAGACAAACTAATGACGGCTGATTCAGAATTAGACAACGCGAATAAGAAAACACCATTGCCATCAAAACCGCTTCAATTTTCGCATTTTTATATAGTTCCGCCACAAGAAGATGAATTAATACGCCTGCTTAACGAGCATGGAGCAGAATGGGAGTACATCGACAAGAATGAAGTAGGCGATGAATGCAAAGAAAGCTAAAAAGGATCGAACTTAGATTTAGTACAATCAAAGTAGTAAATGATCGACTGCACCTTTGAAAACGGAAATAAAGCAAATTTAAGGCACGTTGTTGTCGATGCAATTTGCCTAAAAGACAATCAAATTCTTCTTGTCAAAAGATCAGCAAAAGTCCTCCAAACAGGGAAATTTGCGCTTCCCGGCGGATTTTTAAACCGTGATGAAACAACAGAGCAAGCGGTAATCAGGGAACTCAAAGAAGAAACCGGATACAATGGCAAAATCGTTAAATTACTGAAAGTCCTCGACGATCCTAACCGCGAAAATGAAGACCGACAAAATGTATCCTTCATCTATCAAATAGAAGTGGGGGATAAAGATGGTCAATCAGATACAGAAGTAAGCTCCATCCACTGGTTTGACCTTGATAATTTACCTCCAAAAGAAGATTTTGCCTTCGACCATTACAACATCTTAACTTCAAATTTAGACAAGTTGAAATAAATAAGCGACAGTGAAATAATTAATAAGGTATGAAAGGCGAAGCAGGAGAAGGCCAAAGGCCAGGAGCAGATATCGTTGCAGGCACATCCGGTGAGGGTCAGGGGGCAATAGGCGTATCACCAACACAAGAAAGTAATAGGCCAGAGAAAGGCGGGACTATATCAAGGGCGGTTAAAGTTGTTACAAGGGTTCTTCATTTTGATAGGAGTACAAAACCACCAACACTTTTGCCACCCGGCGTTCGGCCTGAATCTCAGTCCCAACCCCAACCCCAAGCTCAACGGCAACCCGAACCAGGCAAAGCTTAAATGGCCTCGGAAAACTCCATTTATCCGGAACTCACAATTACAAAAATCAAAACCCCAAACCGTTCTTGGGCGATCCCAATTTTAGGCGGGTTTGCCAAAATAATTATTTTGATCCCTGTTTTTGCCGAAATTGCCATTTTATTTCTTTATGTTTTTATCCTGCAGATTATTAATTCTTTTTTCGTTTTATTTTCTAAAAAATATTGGCCTTACAGTTTTGAAATTTCGGTTGGCGTTTACAATTTGGTTGCCAAAACAACCTTTTTCTTCTACGGACTTTCGGACAAATACCCCGGATTTAACCTTAAATTAAACGGTGATTTTAACATTAAATACGAAATGCCCAAAGCACCGGGGATCTTTTTTGCAATTCCTTTGCTTGGAGTCCTGGCAAGGGCAATTTTAATAATCCCTTATGCTATCTTCACTCAAGTCATCGGCAACGGTGCGAAAGTTGGAGTGGTTGCCTCTTCCATCCCCGTTTTTTTCAACGGCCGTTATCCGGACAGCACCTTTGAACTGGCTCGAGACTCGGTCCGGCTTTCCCTTTCCCAGTTTGCTTATTTTGCAGGAATTTCAGACAAATACCCAAGCTTCAAAATCGATCTAAAAAATAACCAGACCATTAAAATTGCCCTTATTATAATAGGCACCATGATGCTTCTTTCCCAGTGGAAATTTAATAGTAAACCCAAGGTTAAGGACGATGGCTGGAGAAATTATTCTCCTTACATGCAGCAATACCAAAACCAGATGCCCCCAAGATACCAATTCCGCTAAAAATCACCCCCAACAGAAGCCCTTGACCCCGTTAGAAATTATATACATTCTAATGGGGTTGACAACAATTAGCACTCGTGGTAATCTATTGCTAATTCGAGGTTAAAGCTCGCATGATTGATTTATCTGAACGCCAAAAAAATCTGCTCAGGGCTGTTATCGAAAAATACATCGAAACGGCAGAGCCGATTGGTTCCGAAACCATTGAAAAAGAAGCCGGTCTAGGTGTTTCACCGGCCACAATCAGAAACGAAATGGTCAAACTTACTGCTCTTGGCTATTTGCGCCAGCCCCATACATCAGCCGGCCGCATTCCAACCTCCATGGGCATGAAATTTTATGTTGACCAGTTAATGGAAGAAAAATCCCTTTCCCTAAAAGACGAAGTTGCCATAAAAGAAGAATTGCGCGACCCAAACGAACCTTTCAATCGTTTGCTTAAACACACAGCCAGAATTTTAGCAGACCAAACAAGGTCTCTGGCTGTTGCTACGGATGAAGACGGCGACATTTACGCATCCGGCATGGCCAACATTTTAGACATGCCCGAATTTTACGATATCGACATCACCCGAACCGTCCTTTCGATGGTCGACAGGTTTGAAATGCTCAAGCAAATAACAGATCTTATGCGCGGCGAGGAACAAATGCGTATCCTTTTTGGCGACGAGCTGGGAATTCCCTATCTTGAACCCTGCGGATTTGTAGTCACCCGTTATCAAATGGGAAACCACCGCGGAGTTTTGGGAATAATCGGGCCGTCCAGGCTCAATTACCCGACAGTTATACCAACCGTGCGCTATTTTTCGCAGCTTTTATCCGAACTGGCAAGGTAATCACTAAACTATTATGGCTAAGAAAAAGGAAAAACAAATTAAAATAGACGAGAAGCACCAGGAGCTTGAAGAAAGGCTAAAGAGGACTATGGCCGATTATCAAAACCTGGAAAGGCGAATCGAAGAAGAAAGAAGGCTTCTTTCCAAACTTTCGGCGATGCTTCTTGTCGAAAAGCTGCTTCCGGTTTTGGATAATCTGGAAATAGCCCAAAAGCATCTAAATGACGAAGGTTTGGCAATGGTCATCAAGCAATTTAAAGATATCCTAACCCAAGAAGGCGTCGAGGAAATTGAGGTCATTGGTCAACAATTCGATCCAAACCAACACGAAGCTGTTGAAACCGAAGAAGGCGAAAACGAAAACACCGTTGCCAGCGTTATCGCCAAAGGTTATAAAATAGAAGATAAGGTTATCCGTCCGGCCAAAGTAGTCGTCGTAAAGTCGGGTGTACCAAGCCAAATCGAACAGGAAAAAGAAGAAGAGCAATTTCAAATGGAGGATCAATAACATGAGCAAAGTCATCGGCATAGATCTCGGTACAACAAACTCGGTAGTTGCCGTTGTGGAAGCCGGCAAACCAAAAGTAATCCATAGCGCAGAAGGCCGCAATATTATTCCATCTGTAGTCGACCCGGTAAAACACGTTGTCGGTGATGTTGCCAAGCGCCAGATGGTGGTTAACCCTAAAACCACAATTTTCTCAATAAAGCGTTTAATGGGCCGTAAGTTTAAAGACCCCGAAGTTCAAAAAGACATTAAGTGGCTTCCATATGAAATTAAATCCGGCCGCGAAGGCATGGCCGTTGTTAATGTTGAAGGCAAAGATTACACACCGCAGGAAATTTCGGCCATGATCTTAGGCAAAATCAAAGCCGACGCCGAAGCTTACCTTGGAGAAAAAGTTGAACAGGCAGTAATTACTGTCCCCGCCTATTTCGACGATTCCCAGCGCCAGGCCACCAAACAAGCCGGTGAAATTGCCGGCCTTAAGGTTGACCGCATAATAAACGAACCGACAGCAGCCGCTTTAGCTTACGGTCTTGAGAAATCTCACGCCCACACAATTGCCGTTTACGATTTGGGAGGCGGCACTTTCGACATTTCCATTCTCGAGTTAGGTGAAGGGGTTTTTGAAGTCAAAGCCACAAACGGTGACACCCACTTGGGTGGAGATGATTTCGACGCCAAAATAGTCGAATACCTTTCCGATGAATTCAAAAAAGATTCTGGCATGGACATTACCAAAGATCGCGCGGCACTCCAGCGCCTTCGCGATGCTGCCGAAAAAGCCAAAATCGAACTTTCCACAACCACAGAAGCAGAGGTATCAATCCCGTATTTGACTGCGGACAACACCGGCCCTAAACATTTGCAGCTCAAGCTTACCCGCGCCAAGCTGGAATCAATTGTCGGCGATCTGGTCACCAAAACTCTCGACCCGGTCAAAGCCTGCTTAAAAGACGCCAAAATCACCGCCAAAGATGTCGACGAAGTAGTCATGGTCGGCGGTATGACAAGAATGCCGCAGGTTGTCAAAACCGTCCAGGAATTTTTCGGCAAAGAACCCAACAAAAGCATTAACCCGGACGAAGTAGTCGCCATCGGCGCTGCCGTCCAGGGTGCCGTTTTAACCGGCGAAATGAAGGAAATGGTGCTTTTGGACGTAACGCCGCTTACCTTGGGAATTGAAACCCTTGGATCGGTCTCAACACCCTTGATCACCCGAAACACTACTGTCCCAACATCCAAGACCGAAACTTTTTCAACGGCTGCCGACAACCAAACATCTGTTGAAATCAATGTCCTTCAAGGTGAACGCCCGATGGCAGCCGACAACAAGTCCCTTGGCCGCTTCATTCTAGACGGCATTCCGCCCGCACCCCGCGGTGTCCCGCAAGTCGAAGTCACCTTTGACCTCGATGCTTCCGGCATCCTAAACGTTAAAGCCAAAGACAAAGCAACCGGCAAGGAACAATCCATTAAAATCACCGGCTCAACAGGCTTAACCGACGAAGAGATTAAGCGCATGACCAAAGAGGCCGAAGAGCATGCCAAAGAAGACGAGGAAAAGAAGGGTGAAATTGAAACCAGAAACCAGGCCGATGCCCTAATTTACCAAGCCGAAAAAGCCCTTAAAGACGGGGGCGACAAAGTTCCTACGGATGTTAAGGGTGAGGTTGAAGAAAAGATTAAAGCCTTAAAAGAAATCCAATCAGCAGGATCTGTTGATGAAGTTAAATCCAAAACAGAAGAACTCTCATCTGTCCTTTCCAAAATCGGCGAGTCGATGTACAAAGGCCAGGAAGCACCGCAAAGTGAGCCAACACCAGGATCAGACGGCCAAACCCCGCCATCCGATGGTCAATCAGCCCAATCCGACGACAAAGTCGAAGAAGGGGAAGTGGTCAAAGAATAATGACTATAGACTCCGAACCAGGCACTGTCCGATCTACAGCCTCAGAAGCAGAAGCTAAATTAACGATCGCGGAAAGGCTCCAAATTCATCGAAGTAGGCGTTTGATGTCAGGTCAATCTTGGTCTGAATATTGGGGTACAGATCCAACAGAATCTCTAGCTAGAGCAAACATAAGACATGTTGATGAATTGTCAGACGGAGAATTTATAGACTTGTATTTAAAGATAGCATCCAGTTTTAAATGACCAAACTTTCTACCGACATTTTTGTCCTCTGCGATTACGCATCTGTCTCCCAAGAGCAAAAGCTTTCAATAATTGGCATTTTTGACCAGTTTTTCGTAGCTAACCTTCCCACAACCTGGCCAAAAATGTACCTGGTTGCAGTTGTTTCCGGTGAAGCAGGTAAAGAATATCCCCTTGTCTTAAAACTTCAAGCTCCGACGAATGAAGAAAACAGTAGCTTTCCGGATAAGGAATTCAAAATCACTTTAGGCCAAAACGGCAAAGCCAATGTTATGACAGAACTTGTTAATTTTCCGCTAACGCAAGCCGGAATTTACAAGATCCAGATTTTAAATGAAAAAGAAAAAGTCGGGGAGTTAGAATTTAAGGTCAATAAAACTACGGCAACTTACGAACCGAATAAAGTTAATTAGGTCTGCAATTTTCAATTTAAAATTTGAAATTTTTACTGAGTTTTTAATGTTTAAAATTTAATTTTTAAAAATTGATTTAAAATTAATCGATGGCTACTACACGTGATTACTACGAAATTCTTGGCGTTTCCAAAAACGCCTCGGCGGATGAGCTGAAAAAGGCTTACCGGACCCTAGCGCGAAAACACCACCCGGATGTCGACAAATCCCAAGGCGCCGAGCAAAAATTCAAGGAAATTAACGAAGCTTACCAGGTCCTTTCCGACCCCCAAAAGAAATCAGCCTACGACCAGTTCGGCCATGCCGCTTTCCAGCAAGGCGGAATGGGAAGCGCCGCAAATCAAGGCCCGTTTGGCGGATTTGGAAGCGGCCAAGGCGGATTCCGCACATACACTTGGTCATCCGGCGGCGGCCAAGGCCAAGACTTTGGCGGTTTTGCCGACCCGTTTGATATTTTCGAAGCATTTTTCGGCGGCCAGTCACCGTTTGGCCAACAGGCGCGACTTCCCCGTTACGCCATAAAAATAACTTTCGAAGAAGCAATTAGTGGTGTCCAAAAAGAAATCTCAATAGAAGGCAAAAAACAAAAGGTTAAAATCCCAGCAGGCGTGGACGACGGTTCCGAAATCCGTTTTTCAAACTATATTTTAGTTTGTGAAGTTTCCCCGAGCCAAAAATTTAGAAGAAGGGGATACGATATTGTCACAGAAAAAGAAATTTCCTATTCCCAGGCAGCTTTAGGTACAGTGGCCGACATAGAAACCGTCGAAGGCCTTGTCAAAATCCGCATTCCCGCTGGCACCCAACCCGGCACACAAATACGCTTAAAAGGCAAAGGCGTAAAGCACATCAACGGCCACGGCCAAGGCGACCATTACGTCATCATCCGCCTCCAAATTCCTACAAAATTATCACGAGAACAGAAACGTCTTCTTGAAGATCTTGAGAATATTTCTTAACCTTACCAAACATTACGAGCATAGATTATTGAAGCAACTGGAACTGAAAGACTTTGATGAAAAGGAAACTAAAAACAACCGTTTATTTTGACGAGCACATTCATAAATCAATAGTCGATAGCTTTAAAGATCTAAATTACCGTTGCCTTTTCATATCAAAGACAAAAAAATACGCTGGGAGGGACGAAAAAGATTATATTGCCGAAATATACTCTGAAGGGGCAATTTTTGTTACATCTGATTTAGAATTTTTCGAGTACATAATTGGCAATAAGATATTTCATTCCGGGGTCGTTTACTTCCCTTCGAAATGGGATGACGAAACTAACTCTTTTGCCGCTAGTGGTATGGCAGGATACCTCAAAGGAACAATTGACAGACAAGGTAAAAGATCGTTAATAAATTCAGCTTTTTACGTCGCAGACGATGGTTATCACTTAGTTGAAAACGGAAAGGATGACCTCATTATGTCTACAGATGCAATAGAAATAATGATGGACTCTTACTAAACTAAATCTCTTCCAAGCTTAATTTTTGCTATAATTCCCGTGTGAAATTTAAAAAGATTCTTGTAACAGGCTTTTCAAAAGCGGAACTTTCCGAAAAAAGCCAGAAAGAACTGTCTAAATTATCAGACAATATCGTTTTCTCTGCTTTAGACGATCCGAATTTACCAAAAGAACGAGCAGATGCCGATTGTCTTTTAGCCAAATTTAATGCCGTCACCAAAGGCGATATCCAAACTTCACCAAACCTTAAATACATCGGCGTGCTTTCAACCGGTTATGGAAAAGTTGATGTTAGCTTTGCAAAAAATAAGGGGGTAGTCGTTACAAATGTTCCTGGTTACAGCACAGAATCCGTTGCCGAATTCGTTTTTGCCGCGATCCTGGAAAACCTCAGAGATCTGGAAAGGGCCAAAAATCAGGCCAGAAAAGGGGATTACTCCGAAGCAAGTTTTAAAGCGGGCGAAATTAAAGGCAAAAACTTTGGAATAATTGGTTTGGGCCGAATCGGAACACGGGTTGCAAAACTTGCCCAAGGATTTGATGCCAATGTTTCCTATTGGTCGAAAACTAGAAAGAAAAATTTAGAAAAGGCCGGCATCAAATATCAAAATTTAGAAGATTTAATCTCAGAAGCAGATTTTTTGTCGCTTCATCTTGCTTTAAACAGCCAAACCGAAAATTTCCTAAACCAAAATCTAATTAACAAAATCAAGTATGGCGCACTCATTATAAACACTGCTCCGATGGAACTTATCGACTTGTCGGCTTTAGAAAAAAGGCTCGATGCCAAAAATATCACATTTATTTTGGATCATTCCGACGAAATGAAACCTGAAGATCTAAAAAGCCTATCGCAATATAAAAATTGCATAGTTTATCCGCCAATTGCCTACATTTCCGAAGAAGCAAAAGACGCAAAACAGGAAATTTTTCTGCAAAACATCGAAAATTTCCTCAAAGGCAAACCAACAAACGTCGTAAATTAAGCTCTCTCTGCCGAGATCATATTTTTGACTTAGCATTCAAAAAGTATTAGAATCGGTTGGTTCAATTCAAACCCGCCTTGGGGAAGATTGATTTTTTACTTTTAAAAGAGACGAGCATGCCAATTGAAGCAGTGCACGATAGAGTACCCGAAGTTCAACAAACTGAACCCAAAGTTATTACTGTTATTAGATTTAAACTTCCATCAGCACTGGCACGCGACGGTTTGGCCGAGTATTTCGAGAATCTAAGAATAAATACAATAATCAACGATGATCCCGAAGAACTTGGTGCAGTCCGTGTTTCACTACCGCTCCCGGTAGCCTCAATTGTCGAGACAATACCTCTTAAAGCACTTGGGGGAACAATTATATTACTAGAGTCCCAATCACCCGGAGAATAATATTCTCGCAAATCCCATTTGCTATAATTTTGTCATGGCAACTTTACCATTTTCTCCATTTAGAAAAGAAAACGGATTTATTTTTACATCCGGTCAGGTCTACTTAACGCCGGAAGGGAAACTTTTAGAAGGAACGATTGCGGATCAGACTCATCAGGTAATGGCAAATTTAAAAAATGTTTTAGAAAAGGCCGGAGTTACTTTTAAAGATGTCGTAAAAGCCACAGTTTATATAACAGATATGGCTTTGTATTCCGAAGTCAGCGAAATCTACGGGACTTATTTTGAAGAGCCATTCCCGGCACGCGAAATGGTTTGTGTTAAAGAGCTTCCTCTTGGAGCAAAGTTGGAAATCAGCCTCGTCGCAAAAGTCTAAACACCGATTTTGCTATACTTTTTCCAATGAAAATTGTAATCACCGATAAGATTAACCTTGATCAGGAAGGAAGAAAAAAACTGGAACAAATCCCCGGCGTAGAAATTTACGACGATGTCCCAACCAAAGAGCAAATAATCGATCGAGTTAAAGATGCTGATATCGCTACTGCTTGGTACATTGATTTCACCCGCGAAATTATAGAAGCAACAACCAATTTAAAGTACATTATTGTTCCCGCTGTTGGAACGGACTGGATCGATCACAAAACCGCAGGTGAAAAAGGCATAAAAATCTTGAACTGCCCCACCTTTAACTCTCAAGCCGTAGCCGAACATGCAATAGCTCTAATGTTTGCTATAAAACGACAGATTGTTGCAGCAAACTTAGCAATCCTTAATGGTAGTTTTAACTCAAAAGATTTTGAAGGCACAGAAGTAAAAGGGAAATCTCTTGTTACATACGGATTTGGAAATGTTGGCAAAAAAGTAATCGAATTAGCAACAGGTCTTGGGATGCAAACTGGGTATATAAACACAAAAACGTCGGAAGAAGATACAAACGATCTTTTTAAAAAAGCAGACGTCCTCGTAATGTGTTTAACTCTAAACGAGCATACAAACAAAATACTAGACGCCGGCAAAATTTCACTTTTGAAAAAAGATGCTGTGGTAATCAACGTTGCTAGGGGCGAAGTTATTGATCAAGACGCATTTTACAAAGCTCTGACAGAAGAAAAAATTGCCGGTGCCGGAATCGATACATTCCCAAATGACACAACAATTGCGACATCTAGTAAGGCCACATCGGAAATTTTAAAATTTGCAAAGCTTCCAAATGTTGTTGCAACACCTCACATGGGTTTCAAAACAAAAGAATCGATGCAAAGGTTAGGGAAAGAGTTAATAGAAGACATCGAAAGTTGTCTAGAAGGCAAACCAATAAACGTCGTAAACTCATAAACTCCTCACATTTGACTTAAAAAATTCCAAAGGTTAACATTTGCAATAAATGAAGGGGCCAGAAAGATCATCAAGAACTCTTAGGACAAAAGCAGCTTTTGCTGCAGGAGCTGCGGCACTGAGTGAATTCGCAAGGCAAAGAGAAGATGTCCTTCCGTATTTAGAAACCGGAATTTTAATAAATGCTGGATTTAGGGCTAGGATTGGCTCATTTTTCTCCCGAGAAATAGAAGTTGTTAGCCGTATGCGAAAAAAGGAAATTGCAATGACAGCCCTAAAAGCCGGCGCAGTAACTGTCGCTATGGAATTATTGTCCTCGGAAAAATAAATTCCCAAATCAATATCCAGTTTTTGCTATACTTTTTCCATGGGCTCCATAGTCGAACTCAACGACACGCTTCAAATTACGTCGGAACAAGGCTTTCCAATAGAATTGGATTTTGAAAAACATCGAAAAGAACCTTTCAAAGTAGAAGATTTTGAAGGTCAAGTTTTCGAATTTCACGACAAATCCGGCGTTAGAATTTATCAGCTTCCTCCGGTTAGAAATTTTTTAGTCCACAACATAAATGGTAAATGGCTTTATTGGGGTTTAGTCCACATTCTGCAAACTACTTGCGATTACCAAAATAAAACAACATCCGGAAAATTCAAAATTATCTATATTTATTCCCTGGAAGAAATGCAAAAAGCCCACGAACTAACAGATCGGGACAAAAAAACCGATTTTTTCAAATAACTATGTCAAAAGTAATCTGTATTTTTGGAGCCAGCATTACTTGGGGTGCGTGGGATAAAGAGCTTGGCGGTTGGGCAAACCGGCTCAGGATCTATTTCGACAGGCAGCCTGATCCACAAGTCCGTGTTTATAATCTTGGAATTTCTGGCGATAAAACCAAAGATCTTCTAAAACGTTTTGACGCGGAAGCCAAAGCCAGAAAACCGGATGTAATAATTCTGGCAATTGGAACAAACGACAGCAGACACGATACTCATCCAAGTGGAACTCCGGCTAAAGAATTTGAAAAACAATACAACGATTTAATTTTAAAAGCTAAAAAATTCACAAATAACGTTTTAATTTTCGCAGTCACAAACGTAGACGATTACAACGAAAAAGGTTACAAAAACGAATCCATTGAGGCTGTAAACGGCATAATCCAAAAATTGGCTAAAAAACAAAACCTTCCGTTTATCGACCTTTTTGGAATTTTATCTATCGACGAATTTGAAGATGGGCTTCACCCCAATGCTAAAGGCCACCAGAAAATTTTCGAAAAAGCAAAAGAGGCGCTAGCAAGTTTGTAAATTGCTGAAAATGCGAAAAGACCTTCAGCTGCTCTTTCCGCCCTGTATTGCCTGAATTATCGGTACAATCTTCTCAAACAACCTGTCGGCAGCTAGTCTGTGCACATATTCATTCGGGTGCGGATCAAAATTGCTAGCCCACAAACTTCTTGCATTTTTATTTTTCAAATCGCCAATTAAATCAACAGTGCTAACGCCGCTGTCGGCAAAAAATTTGTCCAAATTTTGGTGTATATCGTAAGCAGGATAATTAGGTCCTATCAAAGCAAAATATGGAAAAATCACCGTAACGGCAGTAACATGATCGCCCTTAAGCTGTGAAAGAAAGCTTGTCATATCTTGAAAGTGCCTTTCCGACTTACTAGAATTTCGGTAAGAATCAAGATCAACCTGGCCCAATTCATTGACTGCTTTCTGATGTGCCGAAGTGAATCTCCAATAAACGTAATCCAAAAAGTACGAAAAATTAGACATTGCTTCCAATACCTTCGCCCTCTGGCTACCTCTTTCAAGAATTGCCGTACCCGCTGTTTTTTGTCCGCCAGCGTCTTCAATATCATTTAAGAAATATTCCCAAACCAAAATATCGAAATGCAAATCCTTGACACCGTTGTAAGTTTGAATTTCCCCGTATGTGTCGTAACCGGGAATTGCAAAGTTTATAACCTGAACTTTATATCCGGCAGCATTTAATTTTTTCTCTAAAAGGTCCGAAAATCGGTTTGCAGGGTCTTTTATACCAGCCCCAAATGCCAGCGAATCACCCATTACCCCGATTCTTATAGTGTCTGCTGGCTTTTCAAAATTGAATGGTTTTGTTCGAAAAAAATATTGTTTGTAATTTGTGTAGACAACATGACGCTGCATCCATTTTTCGTTGACTTTCAAAAAACCTAAGGTGTCGGTTTTGTCATAGACATATCGGAAGTAAGCTTCAAAAGACGAAAAAATTAAGATAAAAACTAAAATAGAAAAGCCTAGCCCTAGAAAAACTTTATGAAAAGTCTTTTTATCTTTCGCTTTGTATACCAAATAAATGGTGCCAGCAAAGATTAAAAATGAAAAAAGAAGAAGTCCAAGATATGGAGCAAAATCTTTTAGAACATAAACTAAGCGGCCAAGCAAAACCGGCATGGACTTAAATTAAACTATAAATTTAAAATCTAAACAATCGACAAATCGCAGCTTGGTTTTTAAGCTCTTACATGTTTAAATTACATGCATGGATTTTCTAAAAAAGCTCTGGCGCGCATGGCTTAAAATTGCCAAACCCATCGGCAATTTCCAGTCGCAAGTAATTCTGAGCATTTTTTACATTATCATTCTTTCCCCACTTGTAATTTACTTTAAAATCACAGATCCGTTAACGATCAAATCAAAACCTAAGCGGTCAAACTTCTCGCCCTGGAATCACCCCAAAGAAACCCTCCAAGAAGCCAGGAGACAATACTAATGTACATTCTCGGTGTCTCCTGTTTTTACCACGAATCTGCAGCAGCTCTTATCAAAGATGGAAAAGTTGTTGCAGCATCTGCAGAAGAAAGGTTTTCCAGAAAAAAACATGACGATGGATTTCCAAAACTGGCTATCGAATTTTGCCTCGAATTTGCCGGCATAAAAATAGAAGATGTGGATCATGTTGTTTTTTACGAAAAACCTTTTTGGAAATTTCAGCGCATTATTGCCTCAACTCTCGAGTCTTATCCTTCAGCCTTTCGCCTTTTCGCAAAGGCCATGTCAGTTTGGCTACTCGACAAACTTTGGGTCCGCTCAATTATCATGGATGAGCTTAAAATTGACCCCAAAAAAATTCTTTTTGTTCCCCACCACATTTCCCACGCCGCCTCAGCTTTTTATGCATCCGGTTTTGATAAAGCAACAATTATCACTCTGGATGGAGTCGGTGAATGGACAACTACAACATACGGAATTGGAAATGGCAAGGAACTGACTCTCGAAAAACAGATAACTTTTCCTCACAGTCTAGGTCTTTTATATTCGGTCTTCACAGCTTTTCTGGGGTTTGAGGTCAACGACGGCGAATACAAAGTTATGGGTATGGCACCCTACGGCAAGCCTAAATATCTGGATAAAGTAAAAAAGCTTGTAAAAATTTATCCCGACGGGTCATATGAGCTGAAAATGGAATATTTCACCTATCATAAATCAGAACACAGATCTTACAACTCGAAATTTACGCAGCTTTTTGGAAAACCCCGACCAAAAGATTTGTATTTTTTTACAAAAGCTTCAGGTTTTCCTAGTTATTTTGGTGAAAAACCCAAAAATTACAGTGAGCTTTGCGAGCTCAATCAAAAGTATGCCGATATTGCCGCATCGATCCAAGCTTTCACGGAAGAAGTTTTACTGAATCTGACACGAGCAGTTTATAAAAAAACCAAAACGGAAAACCTTTGTATTGCAGGGGGAGTTGGTCTCAATAGTGTCGCCAACGGTATGCTTTTGAAAAAAGGCCCGTTTAAGCGGATTTTTGTTCAACCCGCAGCGGGCGACGATGGCGGTTCACTTGGTGCTGCGCTTTATGCTTACCATTCAGTCCTTGGTAAACCTCGTGGGTGGAAACAGACAAATTGTTACTTTGGCAAATCGTATTCCTCTAGCGAAATAGAAAATTTTCTAAAGCGAAACCAAATAAAACATAAAAAAATCTCAAATGAAACCACATTGGTCGACTTTTTAGCTAAATCCTTAAAAAATGGCAAGGTAATCGGCTTTTTCCACGACCGCTTCGAATGGGGTCCCAGGGCCCTTGGCGCAAGATCAATAATGGCGGACCCAAGGCGCGAGGAGATGAAAGAAGTCGTCAATACGAAAATCAAATTCCGTGAACCCTATCGCCCATTTGCCCCGGTAACCTTAGCCGAAAAAGCCAATCAGTATTTCGACCTTGGAAAGCTCGAACATCAATATCTCACAAATTACATGCTGGGTGTTTTTCCGGTAAAAAAAGAAAAAAGAAGAATTATTCCGGCAGTAACGCATGTCGACGGATCCGGTCGCCTTCAAATCATCACCAGGTCTCAAAACGCCAGATATTACAACATAGTCAAGCGCTTTGGCGAACTTACGGGCGTTTATGTTTTGATGAACACATCTTTTAATCTAAAAGGCGAACCCATTGTCGGCTCACCGCAAGAAGCGTTTAGCACCTTTGTCAGGTCAGGCCTGGATGTTCTAGCTCTTGAAAATTTTATCGTTGAAAAAAAAGATATTTCTGAAAAATCGTTTGCAAATCTTAAAAAACTTTGATAATTTAGACAAAATGAGATTTCTAAAAAGCTTTTTCTCCCGAAGCGGAGAAGCAAGGGATTTAATGGTTTTTCTTTGGAAAGCCAAACTTTGGTTTTTAATACCCTTTGTCGTTATCCTTATTGTTTTTGGCCTGGTTCTGATTTTCGCTCAAGCATCAGGCGTTAGCCCCTTTATTTACACACTTTTTTAAATCTGCCCCGTTTGACTAGCTAAAAACTTTCTGTTAGAATTCGCAAAGATTAATCTTTTGGTTTTGAAATTGGATAAGGCGCTGTTTGCGCCTTTTTTTGAATTAACAAAAATCCAATTTAAATCTGGCTTGCCAGTTTAGATTAATTAATATTGAGAAAAGGAATATATGGCTATACAAGCAAGAACAGAATTTGCATCAGCTCTGAATCAAGTTTGCTCAGAACGCGGTTTAGAGCCGGAAGTCGTTGTTGACTCCATAAAACAGGCGATTTTGGCTGCCTACCGCAAAGATTACGGGGAAGCAGAAGGAATTGATGTTGACCTGGACGTTCAAACTGGCGAAGTTTCACTTACAAAAGACGGCAAAATCATGACCCCACCAGGGTTTGGCCGTATTGCCGCCCAAACCGCCAAACAAGTGATTTTACAACGTATCCGTGAAGCCGAAAAAAATGCAATCCTCGAAGAATATTCATCTAAGATAAACACAATAGTATCTGGCCTGATTCAGCGAATTTCTGGCCCAGTCATAACTGTCAACCTCGGCAAAGCTGAAGGGATAATGCCTCCGGGAGAGCAGTCCCACAACGAAAAATATTTTGTCAACCAACGGCTAAAATTTTACGTTGTTGGCATCAAAGAAGGTACTCGTGGTGAAGAAATCATAGTCTCGAGAAGCGCAAACGGTCTTCTTGAAGGCCTTTTCAAACAGGAAGTTCCCGAAATTACCCAAGGCACAGTTGAAATTAAGACAATCGCAAGAGAAGGCGGATCCCGTTCCAAAATCGCCGTCAGTTCAAATCAAGCAGGTGTTGACCCGGTCGGTTCTTGTGTGGGTCAAAAAGGTGTCAGGGTTCAAGCAGTGATAAACGAGTTGGGCGATGAAAAAATCGACGTTATTTCTTATCAAGAAGATCCGGTTGAGTTTATAAAAGCTGCTCTTTCTCCCGCAAAAGATCTTCAGGTCAAAATAGACGAAAAAGAAAAAACAGCAGAGGTTATCACTCCCGACGATCAACTTTCTTTAGCAATTGGCAAAGAAGGCCAAAACGTACGCCTTGCAGCTAAACTTACAGGTTACAAAATTGACATTCGAGGGAAAACTGGTACGCCCAAAGAAGTCGAAGCTAAAGAGAAAGCTCTTCAGGAAGAAGCCAAACGAGCACTTGGTGTAACTGATGATACCGCGAAAGAAGAAAAGGCAGCTGAATCCGTTAGCGAGACTCCTCAGCCCGGGAATCAACAACCTCCATCACAGCCAACCGATCAACCTCAAACACAATCATCGGCTCAACCAAATGATGATACTCAAGATGTTCCACCCGCAGAAGACGTGGAACCGCTAATATCAGATGAAGAGGAAAAGAAAGAAAATGAAGCATCCGAAAAACTTGGAGCAACAATTTCGACTGACCAAACAGAAGAACAACAGTCAGAACAACAGTCAGAACAACAGGGCTCTCAACCTCTGCTGGAAAAAACAGAACAAGGCGATCAAGAAAATATGCAAGCTGAAAGTCCAAGTGAGGACAGCGCTGAGCCTGCCAAATGAAAAGCCGGACGCTGCCACTAAATTTAAAAAGATATGACAGATACAAAGTCAATAAAGTTTCGTCCACCGATTGTCACCCTAATGGGCCATGTCGACCATGGCAAAACAACGCTTCTTGATGCTATCCGCAAAAGTAATGTCGTTTCTCGCGAACACGGTGGTATAACCCAGCACATTGGGGCCTACCAGATAATCTTCGAGGAAAAACCAATAACCTTTATCGACACACCTGGCCATGCAGCGTTTGAAAAAATGCGCTCGCGCGGAGCAGAAATTGCCGATATTGTTGTTTTAGTAGTCGCTGCCAATGATGGTGTAAAACCTCAGACAACAGAAGCCATAAAACACATTAAAAAAGCCGAAAAACCAACAATAGTGGCAATAACAAAAGTAGATCTTCCAAACATCAATACCGAAAAGGCCAAAAGAGAACTAAAGGATCAAGATGTTGTCGTAGAAGGCTATGGTGGCCAGGTCCCGGTCGTCGAAGTTGCGGCCCCAAAAGGTCAAGGGATCTCCGAACTTTTGGAAGTTATAGAGCTCCTTTGGCAAATTTCTCCTAGTACCAATCTTCCAGACGATCCCCTGGAAGCAGTAATAGTCGAATCTTTTATGGATAAAAACAGGGGAGCCATAGTAAGTGCAATTCCAAGACAGGGAACACTCAAAGTTGGCAATAAAATCAATCTAGACGGAGAGACAGTTACAATACGCGCACTAATAGATGACATGGGGCAAAACATAAAAGAAGCTCCTCCAGGCAAGCCGTGTGAGATCCTCGGATTTAAAAAAGCTTTGGATGTTGGCACCGTGATTCGGGACACCACAACCACCAAACAATCAGCTGGTTCGACTCAAGCAACACTTGCCGATATCATCGCCAAATCTCAAGAGGTAAAGGACAAATTTAAAATAGTCATAAAAGCCGATGTCTTGGGCTCATTAGAAGCAATTTTGGCCAATTTGCCCCACAATGTGTTGGTCGTTTCCCAGGGAGTTGGGGAGGTTCAGTCAAACGACGTATCATTTGCAAAACTTGCCCACGCACCGATTTTAGCTTTTAACGTTAAAACAACATCATCAGTTCAACATCAAGCCGAAAGAGAAGGCGTCGTCATAAGACCTTACCAAATTATTTATGAGCTCATTTCCGATATGGAAGATGTCTCCACTGGTTTTGAAGCTGCAAAGCAGGAGAAAAAAATAAAAGCCCAAGGCCAAATAATCGCGATCTTCACAATAGATGGCAAAACAATTGCCGGCACAAAAGTCACCAAAGGAAAATTCACAGTTGGTGACAGCGTTTTTGTTAAATCTCAAGGAGATACTAAAGAATCAAAAATAGCCTCTTTGAAAAAATTCAAAAAAGATGTAGATACAGTTGTTGCTGGACAAGAATGCGGCATTGGCTTATCGGCCGATCTTGACTTTAACCAAGGGGATATAATAGAATCCTTGGGCTAAAATTATACCCAATATAAAATGGACGATTATCTTAAACAACAAACACAAGACAAGTTAACGAAATCGGAAAAAATCTGCATTGCTGTTTCCCAAACCCTGGGATTTGACGGCCTAGCATCAGCTCTGGCACTTTACCTTTCACTTTCAAAACTCGGCAAAAATCCTCAAGTTGTAGCAAAAAATCCAAGCGTAGACGAGGCCATGAAACTTTACGGGGTTGGCAAAATCGGCAATCTACCTGATAGTAAAAAAAATCTTGTCATATCTGTCGAACATGCTTCAACTAATGTTGATAAAGTTACTTACGCATTGGAAGGCAGCCGACTAAAAATAATAGTCCACGCAATTCCAAATTCCATAGGAATTTCTCAAAGCGACATTTCTTTCTCCAAAGAAGCTTCCAATCCGGATTTAGTAATTGCAATCGGTTACGATTCAATCGAATCTTTGAAAAACGATTTTACTCATGAACAATCAATTGATTCAAAAACTTTCATAATTACTGTAAATAAGATGCAAATGAGGCAAAATTTTGCTCAAATTAACATTTTAGAAGATGGCGCCAATGGAGTTAGCGAAGTAGTCACACGACTATTGCAAGAGCTTGCTCTTCCGGTTGACGAAGATATTGCATTTAATCTTTACTCTGGTATAGCTTTTTCGACTCAAAATTTTTCGCCCGCACTCACAAATCCCGCCAGTTTCGAAGCAGCCCAATGGCTGGTTAAGTTTGGAGCAGGCAAAGCAAGCTTTGCAAGTAAACAGGCTGAAGTACCTCAAGATCAACAAACCAATCAGTTGCAAACAGAAAGACCTTCTCAAGTTAAACCCTTGCAACACGATTTTGATTCCGAAGAAACATCTCAGGAAGATTGGCTAAAACCACCGAAGATTTACCATGGTTCCAAATCTTTTGACACCGATTCTTAACTACTATATACTTAACTCTCACAAATGGCACAAACAACAAAAAAACAGGTTATAGATAAGTTCAAGACCCACGAAGGTGACACTGGTTCACCTGAAGTTCAAGTTGCCTTGATTTCTCAGCGCATCGATAATGTAGCGTCGCATTTAAAATCTCATTCCCACGACAACCATTCTCGGCGGGGACTTCTTTCCATGATTAACAAAAGAAGAAGACTCCTTCACTACTTAATGAGAAAAGCTCCCGATAGATACAAAGATATAATAGATAAACTTGGAATGGCCAAGTAACTTGCCTTTTCAAAAGTTATAGGTTATAATAGTTTAAGATTCGGGAAAAGAGATGTTGGAAGTTGAGTAATTTGAATCAATCCTGGTTCAAATTATCCGATTTCTAACTCCTCTTTCTCCCAGAGTAAATGTATCAGATTTAATGCAACAGAAAATAGTTAAAAAAGAACTAGACTTAGGTGGCAAAAAGCTTACTCTGGAAACAGGCAGGCTTGCAAACCATGCAAATGGTGCTGTCCTGGCAACTTATGGTGAAACCGTAGTTCTAGCAACAGCTGTTTCTCAAAACCCAACTCAAGATTTGGGATATTTCCCGCTTTCTGTTGATCTGGACGAGAAACTTTATGCCGGTGGCCGCATTTCAACATCAAGATTCATAAAGCGCGAAAATCGCCCAAGCGAAAAAGCAATTCTTACCTCGCGTCTTATCGACAGGAGCATCAGGCCCCTTTTCCCCAAAGGATATCAAGCCGAAGTTCAGGTTATTATCACCGTACTCTCGATTGACAACACAAACGACCCTGATATTCCGGCACTTATTGCCACGTCTGCTGCACTCGCGATTTCCGACATTCCCTGGAATGGACCCATTTCAGGCTTAAGAGTTGGTCTAAAAGAGGGTAGTTACATTCTTAATCCTACAGAGGAAGAGCGAGCAGCATCTCAGCTGGAAGTTTTAGTTGCGTCAACAAAAGATGAAATTGTCATGATCGAGAGCACAGCCAATGAAGTTGATGAAAAAACGATCTCCGGCGCTTTTAAATTTGCTCAAGAATCTGGAAAAGCCGTAATTTCTTTAATTGAAGATTTTGCAAAAGCTGTTGGTTTACCCAAACAGGAATACCAAGAAGAAAAATTATCCGCAAAAACTGAGGAAAAAATTCGCCAATTTATCGAAAAAAATCTCATGGCAGATTTCGAGACCAAGAGCCAAGATGAAGGTTGGTTTGGCGACAGTCTGAAGATACTTGAAGAGGAATTTCTCAAAAAAGAGGAAAACGCTGAGTTGAAAGAAGCTCAGGACGAGGAAATCAGCACTAAAATTTTAGCTAACATATTGGAAGAAATTGTCACCGATAAATTAAGAGACGACATCTTAACTCACAAAAAACGCCCAGACGGCCGAAAACCCGACGAAATTCGCGCGCTTTCGATTAGCGCTGGCTTACTTCCGCGAACCCATGGTTCAGCAATTTTCCAGCGAGGCGAAACTCAAGTGTTATCAATTGTCACTCTTGGCTCACCGGCACTAGAGCAATTAATAGAGGGTATGTATGGTGAAGAAACCAAAAGATATATGCACCATTACAACTTTCCACCATTTTCAACCGGCGAAGCCAAAAGAAGAGGTGCTCCGGGAAGACGCGAAATTGGCCATGGAGCCTTAGCTGAAAAAGCCCTTGTTCCGGTCATTCCGACATCAGACCAATTTCCCTACACAATTCGTGTGGTATCAGAAGTACTCTCCTCCGCCGGCTCAACATCTCAAGCCTCTGTTTGTGCCTCAACCCTTGCTCTTATGGATGCCGGTGTTCCAATAAAAGAGCCTGTAGCTGGAATCTCAATTGGTTTGATAACCGACAAAAAGGACCGTTCAAAATATGTCACTCTAACCGACATTGCCTATCAAGAAGATGCCCAAGGCGACATGGATTTCAAAGTTGCCGGTACCAAAAATGGAATAACGGCAATTCAAATGGATATAAAACTAAACGGCCTCTCTCTCAAAATTCTGGACGAAGCCCTCGAAAAAGCCAAATCGGCCAGACTTTTTCTTCTTGGTGAGATGCAAAAGATTATTCCCGAATCTAGAAAACAGCTTTCCCAGCACGCACCTCGCGTTATCGTTGTCAAAATTGATCCATCAAAAATTGGTGAAGTTGTCGGTTCAGGTGGCCGCGTGATCAATAAAATCATAGCCGAAACCGGAGCGGCAATTGATATCACCGACGACGGCAATGTCACAATAAGCAGCAAAGATGCCCAAGCTTGCCAGAAAGCGGCAGAATGGGTTGAGGGAATTGTTAAAGAACCACAGCCTAATGAAGAATACGAAGGAACTGTCAAAAGAATTATGAACTTTGGGGCTTTTGTTGAAATATTGCCCGGCAAAGAGGGGCTTGTCCATATTTCTCAGCTTGCCCCTCAAAGAGTAGAAAATGTAGAAGATGTCGTAAAGATCGGACAAAAAGTCAAAGTAAGGGTTGTCGAGATAGATGACCAGGGAAGGCTTAATCTTTCAATGCTTTTTGGTGACGACATCAAAGATATCCCCCCACGCGAACCAAGGAGGGATACATCTCGAGGCAGATTTGATAACAGAAGGGGAAGAGACAGAAGATCCGGAGACAGAAGACAGGGGAGAGGACCTAAAAGGTATTAAAAATGAAGCTTACTCCCAGAATCATTTTGGGAATAGCAGCAACCGCTTTAATTATAGCTTCAATTGCACTGGCAATAGTCTTCACTAAAAAAGATCAAAGCTATATACTTTTAACTTCAAAAGAAAATCGCTTCGACTTAAATTTCAGAGTCCAAAAGAAAGACCAGGAAAATTTTCAAAAAATTCTTTCCTCTTTAGAAATACCTCAAGACGTTCAAAATGGCGTTAATTTTCAGCTTGACAGCACTTCATCTGCAAGGCTCAACTTCTTAGCGCCAATAAAAGCCAGTCTCAATTTAAAAGATAAATCAGTCAACTTATCAGGCGAAACATCTATCCCAATGTTTCTTTACCAATCTTCAATCAATCAAGTTAGATTACCCAAAAGCACAAATCTTGCCATTTTCGCACCAAGTCTTGAAAATTTCGTCAAAGCCCGATTAAATCTTCCTCAAAACATCTCTTCTTGGTTGGACAAAAACTTTTCACAGGCAAATGGAAGTTATCTTGCAGTGTACGGCCCCAACCCCGACTATTCACTGTTGATCAAAAAAGACCAAATCAGCTTTGACGATCTTAGAAATCTAAAAGATTCAAACGGCGATGCTATCTATAAAGAAGAATCAAGCGGTGATATTAAACTCCATTTTTTACAAACACCTAGTACAAATTTTCAAGATCAACAAACACTTACCTTTTTTCAGCTTGGCACATACCAAGTTATGTCTTCGTCACCCGCCGCAGCCAAATCCTTAATTGATGCCCAAAAATCACAAGATTATTATAAGTTTCCACAAGAAAGCAACCAAAAAGCCGCCTTACTGGCCGAATTTTCAAATTCCAACGAAAACACAATTTCCGACCAAGCCGAAAGTTTCCTGCTCCAATCCTGGGAACGATCCATAAGTTCAAAAACGAAATTGGCAAGTTCCATAAAGCGAATTAAATTTGCAAGCTTTGCTTTGAAGGAACAGTCGTTTTCTGGTTTAATAAATTTAAAGTGAATTCCCAATCTGCCCAGTTCGAGGATATCAACTTTCTCGAAGCTAAATTAAAATCGGCTCAACTTCCCAAAGATTTATATATCAAAGCCGCTGCCGATATCGAACGTTTAGTTCGTTTGGCATCTGCTAAAGGTTATGGGGAAGAATATGACGCCGTTTCCAGATATTTGGATTGGATTATAGCTCTTCCTTGGAACATTAGAAGCCAGGATGTTCTTTCTCTAGAAAATGCCAAAAAAGTTTTAGATGCGAATCATTTTGGTTTGGAACAAGTTAAAGACCGCATTTTAGAGTTTGTATCAGTCAATAACCTCAGAACAGCCAAAGGAGAAAAAAGCAATTCACCAGCACTTTTACTCTTAGGTCTTGTCGGAACAGGTAAAACTACCATGGCTTATTCTGTTGCAGATGCATTGGGCCGAAAATTCGGCAGAATTCCCATGGGTGGAATGGGAGATGCTGCACAGTTAAGAGGAAGATCTCGAGCTTACCCCGACGCTGAACCGGGGCAAATTATTAAAGTTCTAAGGCGCGTCCAAACCAAAAATCCGGTAATTCTTCTTGATGAAATTGACCGTGTTACCGAAGAAGCCAGAGCCGATGTCATGGGAGTTTTGGTAGAGCTTTTAGATCCAGAGCAAAATAGCGCTTTTATAGATCACTATATAGATTATCCTGTTGACCTTTCGGAAGTGCTTTTTATAACAACTGCCAACAACACCGGCAAAATTGCAACTGCCGTTATAGACAGGCTTGAAATTTTGGAAATGCCAAGTTACACCGACCAACAAAAAATCATAATCGCCAAAAGTTATCTCTTACCAAGAGACCTTGCCGCATCTGGACTTTCGCCTGGCGACATCCAAATAGAAGAAAAAGTCTGGAGCCAAATAGTAAGGCCTTTGGGATTTGATGCTGGAATGAGAACACTCGACCGCACAATAAAAAGCATCTGCAGAAAAATAGCCAAACAGAAAGTTGAACAAAAGGTTTCAAAGGTAACTATTTCCGAGGCAAATTACAAAGAATATTTACCCTCGTACTAACACAGCCTATTCGAAGAAAGGATGAATTACTTGTAATTCAGCCTATTCGAAGAAAGGGTACAAAGTACCCTATAGCAATTTTATACGCTCTAGTGTAAAATAAAAAAAGATGAAAAAGCGCAAATATAAAAAAGCGAGATCTGCACCCGTTCATCTAGAAAAAAAGACAATAATAACGGTTCTTGGAATCAGCCTTTTGCTTTTTTCACTCCTCCTTTTAGCATCAATTTTTACCCAAGCAGGTGCGCTTCTTTCTCTCAAAGATTATTTTTATAATCTATTTGGGATTGGTGTTGTGCTTGTTCCGTTCGTTTTGATTTTATTAAGTTTTCCTCTGCTTTCCATAAAGCTTAAGTTCATAAGGGCAAATTTAATCATTGGCTTAGTAGGCGCGCTACTTTCTTTTTTGGGAATGATTGCTGCTTTCTCAGAAAACTTGTCAGGCGTTTTAGGAACTTCACTCTGGCAAGTTACTAAATCGCTCCTTTCACCAATCGGTGCTTTTTTGATGCTAATTTTGGCGTTTGCAGCAACAGTTGTTATCGCTTCAAACGCAAACCTTAGCCAAACGGCCAAAATATTAGCACTTATTTTCAAAAAACTTTTGACCCTTTTTAAATTTTTGAAAAAAATAGTCCTTGGATCTTCCAAACCAAAATTTGTCACTAAAGCAGGACAAAATGCCCCCAAAAATCCTCTTCCCCGCAATTTAGATGCCTCTATTGCCTCAGCTCAAGATGGCCTTTCTCAAAATATAGTTGTTAACTCGCCCGGACAAACAAAGATTTGGCAGTACCCGCCGCTTTCACTTCTCGCCGACAGTCGCGGTGCCCAAGCCAATAGAGGTAACTTAAAACAGAACGCCAACACCATTGAAAAAACACTTGAAAGCTTCGGTATTACCGCCAAAGTCGTCGAAGTAAATCTAGGTCCAACTATTACCCAATACGCTTTGGAAATTCCTATGGGAACAAAGCTTTCTAAAATACTGGCCCTTCAAAACGATTTGGCGCTAGCACTTGCAACCTCGACCGGAAACGTCAGAGTTGAAGCTCCAATACCTGGCAAATCGTTAGTCGGCATAGAAATCCCCAACATTTCACCTGAAATGGTCTCTTTGAAAAATATCCTCTCAAACAGCAACATGCGAGCCAATAAATCAAAACTGGCTGTTGGTTTGGGCCTTGATGTTTCCGGTAATCCTGTTATAACTGACGTTGCCAGACTCCCTCACGTTTTAGTTGCCGGTACAACCGGTTCCGGAAAATCGGTACTCATCAACGCTTTAATAGCTACTCTTCTTTTCAGGGCCAGTCCCCAGGAAGTTAAGCTTATATTAGTTGATCCAAAGCGTGTTGAGTTAACGGAATACAATGATATTCCTCATCTATTAACGCCTGTTATTGTTGAGCCGGAAAAAATATTATCCGCCCTTAAATGGGCTGCAGGTGAAATGGACAAACGTTACAAACTCTTTCACGACGCCCAAGTCAGAAACATCTCAAGCTACAATGAACTTTCCGGATTCCAGGCACTTCCCTATATAGTAATCGTCATAGACGAGTTGCAAAACCTGATGGAATTTGCGCCCGTCGAAGTAGAAGACGTAATCGTTCGTTTGGCCGCAATGGCAAGAGCCACAGGGATCCATTTAGTCCTAGCCACGCAAAGGCCATCGGTCGATGTCATAACCGGACTTATTAAAGCTAACATTCCTTGTCGTGTCGCGTTTAATGTTTCATCGATGGTCGATTCCAGAGTTATAATTGATTCCCCGGGTGCCGAAAAACTTCTAGGAAAAGGAGACATGCTTTACGTTCCACCGGATGCCTCCAAACCCATGAGAATTCAAGGTGTTTTCGTTTCGGACACAGAAATCAGGAACCTAATTAGTTTTCTAAAAAGCTCCGGAATTGCGCCGCAATACACAGAAGAAGTAACCCAGATGCCGATTGGCAAAATGAAAGGCGGGGGTGGTGCATCAAGCGGCGACCAGGATGATCTTTTCGAAGAAGCGGTTAGAACCATTTGTCAGTACGATAGAGCATCCGCATCTCTTCTCCAAAGAAGATTAAGGATTGGATACGCAAGGGCGGCTAGGCTTTTGGACGAGCTAGAATCGGAAGGAATCGTAGGCCCCGGCGAAGGTTCGAAACCTAGAGATGTCCTTGTCAAAAATCCCGATGATTATTTCGCGTCGCAAGGCCAAGTAGAAGCGCAGGCATAAAGCCTTATGAAAAATCTTGGCGAAACGCTTTCGGAAACAAGAAAGAAAAAGCACATCTCCACAACTCATGCAGCTTCCGATCTTCTCATTAAAAAAGAACACATAGAAGCTTTAGAATCTCAAGACTGGCAAAGTCTTCCAGAGCCTACATTTGTAAAAGGCTTTATAAAAAGTTACGCAACGTATCTTGGTTTGGATGCCGACCATATTCTTGCAATCTACAGAAGGGAATTTGACGAATCTAAGTTCCAGAAGCAGCATAAAAATCCGAGAGCCGAAAAAAGGCTATTTTTAACGCCAACAAGGCTTATAAATTTAGCATTTATCTTTGCAATTTTTGTTTTTGTCGCCTATATTCTTATTACTTTTTCTTCAATACTTTCTACACCAAAACTTGAAGTTTTATCACCTCAGCCGGACATTACCACCTCTGTCCCGGTCGTTCAAGTTATCGGCAAAACGGACCCTGAGGCCACAGTTTCCATAGCAGGCGAATTCGCACCGGTTGACAACCAGGGAAATTTTTCGAAAGAATATTCTCTTTCTCAAGGGAAAAACGATATAGAAATAATATCCTCAAAACGTCTTTCCCCAAAAGCAAGAATTATAAGAACCGTCAGGCTCATTCGATAATCGACGTTGACAAATAGGTTTGCTTACAGTATATCTACTTTACAGTAAAGGTTCTGCCCATGGACGCAACTCAAGCGGTAATTCTATCATCCATAATCGTCTTAACAATCCTTCTGGCTGTTATTGCCTACCAGCTATTTTTTGTTCTAAAAGAGTTAAAAAACACTCTCAAAAAAACCAATAAGATTTTAGATGACGCACAAGATTTTGTAACCCAAATTAAAAAACCAATTGAATCTGCAAATAGCCTCATTGCGGCAGTTACCACAGGTGCCGGAGTTGCCCATTTTCTAAAAAGGATAAAGGAGGCGGAAAAACATGAGCGACGAGAAAAATAATTCTCTTAATAATTTTTTAACGGGGGCAATTGTCGGTGCTGTTGTCACTTTTCTTTTTGCAACCAAAACCGGCAGAAAAATCAAAGATGAGCTGCTTGAAGAAGGCTCAAGGCTTATTGATGCAATATCCGATGAAATCGATGATGCCCCGCAGCAAGTAAAAGATACAAAAAAGGAAATAAAAAAAGAATTAGCCGAAAAGGCCGATCAAGTCGAAGATTTCAAAGAGGGGATACGAGACTCAGCTCAAGAAATTTTGCGTGAAGTGCCCGAACAAGCGGAAAACATCCAAAAAAAAGGCCGCCATTTCTTTTTCTCCAAAAAAAGTAATCCCAAAAACGAATCCTGATTTCTTGCTTTTACAACGAGGCTCAAATATAATGATTTTATGGCTAAAGTTTTAAGCCATTATTTCACAAGAATTAACACTTCCTAGGGAGGTTTTAGTTTCTGTGGAACAAACCTCCCTAAGGGGAGGTTTTTTTGTGGGAAAAAGGAGGTGAAAAAATGAAAGAACAATTTCAAGACAAATACAATCCTGTTTGGCCAGATGCCAAAGGCGAGTTGGCAGGTCAGCCTGTCGGAAAAAGCATATTCGAAAATAGTTGCTGGCTGCCTATGCCTGAAGCTAAAACCGGATCGGAAAATAATAAAGCGAAAATGGTAAAAGTTGAGGTAATGGTTTAATTGATATAATTTAATCTATGACATCTGTCGAACTTCGCCAGAAGTACCTTAAATTTTTTCAAGGCCGAGATCATAAAATCATTCCGTCAGCTTCACTAATTCCATCTGAAGAAGTAGAGCTGGCGGGGACGGAGCGCGTGCTTTTTACAACAGCCGGCATGCATCCTTTAATTCCGTATCTTATGGGCAAAAGTCATTCGGAAGGGACCCGCTTGGTAAACGTTCAAAAGTGTTTGCGAACCGATGATATCGATGAGGTTGGGGACGCGGTCCACAACACTTTTTTTGAGATGCTTGGCAATTGGTCTTTGGGAGATTATTGGAAAGAAGAGGCCATCACTTGGTCATACGAATTCATGGTCAATGAACTTAAGTTGGACTCGAAGCGAATTTATGTATCGGTTTTTGCTGGGGACAATGATGCACCTTTCGACCAGCAGTCATACGATACATGGATTAAAGTTGGCATACCCGAAGACCACATTTTTAAATACGGCAAAGAAGATAATTGGTGGCCAACAGGCGGCGAAAAACCGGGACCACAAGGCCCTGATACAGAAATGTTTTATGATCTTGATCCTCGGTCAAAGTCCCCAATCGACCCATCAGCAAACAGCCAACGTTTTGTTGAAATTTGGAACGACGTTTTTATGGAATATGAAAGACAAGCTGACGGCTCATACACCCCGCTCAAGCAAAGAAATGTTGATACGGGTATGGGCCTTGAGCGCATGCTCACGGTTTTACAAAAAGCCCCTTCAATTTACGAAACCGATGTCTTTTTGCCGCTTATGAAAAAAATCGAGGACATGACAGATTTCTTCAGCGACTCATCCGCTCGCATTGTTGCCGACCACATACGAGCGGCAGTATTTCTCATTTCAGACGGTGTTTCACCATCAAACGTTGAACGTGGATACATCCTACGCCGCCTTATCCGCCGCACCATCCGTCACGCCTCACTTTTAAAAATCGACCAGAATTTTTTATCGGAATTTTCAAAGGTTGTCATCAAAACTTACGAAAATATTTACCCTGATTTAGTTGAACACCAACAGTTAATAAGTACCGAACTCCAAAAGGAAGAACAAAAATTCAAAAATGCCCTTGCTCAAGGACTTAAAAATTTCGAAAAAATTTCCGGTAATATCTCAGGCCAACAAGCTTTTGACCTTTACCAAAACTTTGGCTTTCCAATCGAATTAACTGCAGAACTTGCAAAGGAAAAAAACAAAAAAGTCGACTTAAACGATTTTGAAAAATTACTCAAAGTTCATCAAAATCTTTCAAAATCACAAAGTCAAAAAACAAAAGGGGGACTGGCGGTCCAATCGGATATTGCAGCCCGCTATCATACTGCGACCCATCTTATGCATCAGGCTCTTCGCGACGAGTTAGGTTCTCACGTTCATCAAACCGGATCGCACATCACCAATGAGAGACTACGATTCGATTTCAGCCACGATGCAAAACTTACAGATCAGCAAATTCAAAAGGTTGAAAAAATTGTCAACGAAAAAATCAAAAAAAATCTTCCGGTCCATAAAAAATCTTTACCTAAAGAAATTGCGGATGAAATCGGCGCAATCGGCCTTTTCCGCGAAAAATATGGCGATCTTGTAAATATCTACTATATCGGGGAATCAGACGATCCAAAAATTGCTTATTCCAAAGAATTTTGCGGCGGTCCCCACGCTAAATCAACTGGTGAAATCGGGGATTTCAAAATAATAAAAGAAGAATCGGCCGGATCAGGAATTCGCCGAATTTATGCTACAATAAAATCATAAATTTTTAATGGATCCGACTGCCCAAACCAATAACCCAAATCCCCAAGGAGACGCTGCCAAGAGTCCAATTGAACCAGGACAATTTGTTGTCGCAGGAGCTGACCCCGTACCTCCCCAGCCGCAACCAGCTCCGCCCGCACAACAAGCACCTATAGGCCAACCGCAGCAACCCGCTTCGCCACCTCAACCAATGTCACCACCTCAACCAAGGCCAGGATTTTCGCTTGCTCAGGATAAAAACCTAGCTCAAAGCTTCCCAACGCCACCACCTCAACCACAAGTTCCCAGCCCACCACCTCCGCCACCACCTCAACCTGACATGACGATGCAACCGGACCCAACCCCTTTTACCGGCCCTGGGCAACAAGGTTCAGTTCCAACACAACAACCTCCAGCATCAAAAATGAAAAAGATTAAATTAATTGTGATTCTTATTGCAGTTTTAATACTAATCGGAATAGTTGCAGCAGTTGCCTGGTTTTTTATTCTCAACAAACCGCAAACTACAGCTCAAAATGTCAAAACTCAAAATGTCCAAGAAACAATTGAGCCAACCCCCTTACCTCAAACACCAACAAATGGCTTTGGCAATTTGCCCCAGGCAACAGATAGTGGCCAAGCAAGCGCATCAGGTCAGTTGCAACAACCACCGCTCAATCAACCAGCCCCCTAAAGTCACTGGCTGATATAATGTTAAACGGTTACAAATGGCAATAAATATTTCCCCCTCTTTTTTTAAAAAGTCGAAATCACAACCAGACATTAATTATTTAGCTCTTACATTAACTCCAACAAAAACCATCGCGGCAGTTTGGGTTTTGACAGAAGAAAACGTACAGATTCTGGGCATCGCAGAAAAATCTTTTACAAGTATAGATTCCTTGGTACACGAGGCAGCAGTAGCTATCGATACAGCCGGAAAACAGGCCAAAAGCGATGTTTCCCAAACAGTTTTCGGACTCTCGAGCTACTATTTTGAAGGGAAAAATTTATCTTCCGAGTCAACAGCCATTTTAAAAAGTCTTGCCGATGAGCTCGATTTAAAAGCTCAAGCATATGTCTCTTTGGCATCATCAATAAACCATTACTTTAAAATCAAAGATGGTGTTACCCCTCATGCCCTTTTGGTTGGATCTTTTGGAGATTACACCGAAGTTCATCTCGTAAGAAATAATCAAGTACAAAAGACAAAAATCTCCAAATCCCAGCCTAGTACTATCGAAAAAATAGTTCAGCTTGCAGGCCAAATTAAAACCGAAGAAGGTCACGACTTGCCATCAAGAATAATAGTTTATGGAGCAGTAGAGGAATCACATATTGGAAAAGAAATCACCAAAAAAGACGAATGGAAAGATCTCTTTGCCCAAGCTCCGAAAATCGATTTTATAGAAGACCAGCAGGTGGCAGAAGCAGTTGCATATTCCCAAGCTGCAGATGCGCTTGGCCATGACCCAATGTTAGTTCCAGTTTCAAATTCACAAAAAAATGAGACCCAAGAAGCTGTCCCAATTGAATCTCAAGAAGAATCTTTAGCGCAAGATATGGGTTTTGTCGAAGGTGAAGACATCTTAGAGATCAAAAAAACACATATGCCAAAAGCAGGAGAAAAGCCCGCCGATGATTTGGCAAACGTTGAAATTCCACAAGAATTTGCTGTTGAAGAAACGAGCCACAAACTTCAACAAGAAGAGATACCAACTCCTCAAAAAGAAAAAAGGGGTAAACAAAGCCTTATAGAAAAACTCACAACACTTGCCTGGCTACAGGGATTTTTGGATCTTTTTAAGGGCTCAAAATCACCAAGAAAAATCGCAATTGTTTTAGTTAGTCTAATCTTACTTCTGGTGCTTGGCACTTTTCTAGCATCACGAACTTTAGCAAGCGTTCAGATCATAATAATGGCCAACACCCAACCCCAGCAAGACAACTTCAACATTTCTGCCGAGCGCGGCGCAACACTCGACCCGTCAGCAGGCGTAATCCCCGGAGAAGAACTGACAGCGTCGGCAGACGGAAACCAAAAAGCGGTAACTACGGGAACCAAAAATACTGGCGACAAAGCCAAAGGCCAAGTCAATATTTTTAACTGGACAACCAGCCCTAAAAATTTTTCCTCGGGAACAGTTCTCATCACATCAAATGGCGTAAAATTCACTCTAGATTCTGACACAGATGTTGCATCCCGCAGCGCTTCGCTTCCAGGTCAAAGCCAAGCAAATATCACAGCCCAAAATTTTGGCACAGATGGCAACATTTCTGCCAGCACAGACCTAACTTTTCAACAGTATGACCAACTTCTTTATTCGGCAAAAAACGACAATGCGCTAACAGGCGGTGACCAGAAACAAATAACAGTCGTCTCCAAAGAAGACATGGATAAGCTAAACAAGTCGCTTTTGGACTCCTTAACCCAAAAGGCCAAATCGAACCTTAAAGATCAAGCCTCCGGCAAAAAAATAAATGACGACGCAGTAACTATTACTGTCACCAAAAAGCAATTCGACAAAAATTTAGATGACGAAGCCTCAATTCTTAATTTAGATATGACAGTTCAAGCTAAAATTATTGCTTATTCAGAAGATGACCTCAAAAACGTGATTGCTCAAAAAATAAACTCCAGTCAAACGAATAACCTTGAAGCAAGGCCCGAAAATATTCAAATCACAAATGTCCAAACCAAGGGAAATGTCAATAAACTTATCTTAAGCGGCCAATACAATGCAGATCTTGTTCCCAAATTTAACGATGATGATCTTAAGAGCAAAATCGCAGGTAAAACCACCAAGGGTGCAAGAACCATCATAAAACAAATTCCCCAGGTTTCTGACGTCCAATTCCAATTCAGTCCCAATCTTTTTATCTTCTTTACGATCCCCACCTCAAAATCAAAGATAGCTTTTAAGGTTCAAAGCTCCCAATGAGTCTTGCAATTTATATCAAAAAAAATCCTGAGGAAATCTATCAGTCAAAAATTAGGCAGAAAAAAAGGGATAGATTTTTTGGAATCTCCATTCTTCTTGTTGGCTTTTGTGCTATTGTTTTTGCTTCCTGGCCGCTTTTAGTTTGGAATTTAGATCTTATCCCAAAACTCTCATCAAAAATCGAGACTGTTCCAATACCTCAGGCAAAAATTCTTTCTGCAAGAACCTCAATCTCGGCATATGTACAAGTTACAAAAGATGCCGACGGCTTTTCCTATTTCACAACGGATTTTAGACCAAACCAGAAGAGGCCCAGTGAATTTTATCTTTCTATTCCCAAAATGAAGATTGAAGATGCTCTTGTTAAAGTTGACACGATTACATTTTATGAAAACCTGGCCTTATTTCCTGGAACGGCAATCCCTGGGGAAGTTGGAAACGCATTTATTACTGGTCATTCCGTCCTTCCACAATTCAACGACCCTAAAAATTATCGGACAATTTTTACAGATTTACCAAGTCTGGAAATAGGCGATACGGTTTATGCAAAAGTGGACGGAAAAACCTACCAATATTTAGTCCAGTACAAAAAGGTGGTAGACCCCAACGACACCTCTGTTCTGGCACCAATTGCCAAAGGGGCAAAAACTTTAACTCTTATGACCTGTGTTCCACCAGGCACCAGTTTCAAAAGATTAATAGTTGTCACAAGTCTGATCTAGGAAAGGACTATTTACTAATCGACCTTTTGCATTTACTATTAAGCCGATGTATTTGGGGATTGATTTGGGCAGAAAAAAAACTGGACTTGCAACATCAGATGGCAATTTAGCATCACCGTATAAAATCATCACTCACAACTCTCTTCGCCAAGCCCTAGAAAAAATAGTCAAAGAAATTGAAATCATCAGTGCCTCAACTGTTGTTCTCGGATTTACTTCTGGAAGCAACAAAAAATATTTTGAAAATTTCAAACAATTACTCGAAGCCACTTTACCCAAAATAAAAATTGTTATGTGGGAAGAAACACTGACCACTAGACAGGCACGCCAAACTATGGTTAAACTCCATATACCGCAAAGAAAAAAAGCAAAAAAGGAAGACGCTATTGCAGCCAGCATCATATTGCAGGAATATTTAGATTCAAAATGATTAAAAAAATTTTGGCACCCGTCCAAGCGTGGATTCTTTTACAAGGGAAATGTGTTGGATGTGGAAAAACGCTGGCATCAGCTAGAAAATTTGAGCGCATAGATAATTCCCAAAAAGTTATTTGCACTTGCGGGCGTATATTTATTTTTGATAAAAGAAAAGGGAAGTACAAAAGGGCGACATTTGAGGAGGCTCAAGCTTGAAGACTGTCAAAAAATGGCCTGTTCTATTTGGAGTAATTTTTATCCTTCTAATAATATCTCCTGTCATTCTTTACAAATACTACAACATTCTTCTGGAGCCACCTTCCAAATCACCTAAGCCCCAACAAGTCTCTTTCGTTGTTACACCTGGTCAACCGCTTGTTCAAATAGCTGCAAATCTTGAGAAGCAACATTTAATAAAAAACGCATTTGCTTTCAGACTTTTAGTAGCCCAAATGAGAATTTCCCAAAATATCCAGTTTGGTGATTTCAGCCTTTCTCCCAATATGTCAGCCAAAGAAATCGCCTCAACTCTAACTCATGGCGCTATAGATGTTTGGGTCACAATCCCTGAAGGTTTAAGGATTGAAGAACAGGCAGCCAGAATCGAACAAAAACTAAAGTTCGGATCAAATACGGACTATAAATTCGACAAAAAGCAATATATTCAACTCGCCAAAGAAGGGTATATGTTCCCGGATACTTACCTTATTCCAAAGGATGCAACAGCCCAAGATGTCGCAAATCGTCTTTTGGAAACCTTCAGTCAAAAGATTAACCAATCAGTTTTGGCAAAGGGCCAAGACAGCGGTCTGTCACCGGAAGACGTAGTAATCCTAGCATCACTTTTGGAAAAAGAAGCAAAAACTAGCGCGGAAAAGCCGATTATTGCAGGAATCATATTAAATAGAATAAACGCGGGCTTGCCGCTTCAAGTAGATGCCACAGTTTCTTATGCCAAAGGGTACGACACTGCCCAAAACACATGGTGGTCACAAGTTACAACAGCCGAATATCAAGACATTAGATCACCTTACAATACTTATCTTCATCTAGGCCTCCCGCCGGGCCCCATCTCAAGTCCCGGTCTTGATTCAATCAAAGCCGCCGCCAATCCGGCCCCAACCGATTATTACTATTACCTTCACGACTCATCCGGAAAAATCCATTACGCCAAAACCAGCCAAGAGCACCAGCAAAACATTCAAAAATATCTATAGCGAAAACGTATTGACAAAACCCGGCAGTATGGTATAAACTAACAACACACAACCTTTTCAAGGGGTATTTTTGCGTACCTCTCGTTTTTTGTTGTGTAGGGGCACTTTCCTGTGGATCAACCCAACTACTAGATTCAAAGCTGAAAGAGACTCAGCTCGGGTGATCTTCTTTACCTGCCTGCTTATCATTTTAGAAAGCCATTAAGTTCGTGACCAAACGTATATCCTGGGGCCAAATAAAAGACATCAATCTACCTGAACTTGACCTTGTGAAAGTTCAGCGCGATTCATTTGAGCAGTTTTTACAAACTGGAATCAAAGAAGTTATCGACGAAATCTCTCCAATAGACGATTTCACCGGTAAAAATTTCACACTCTCATTCGGAGACTATTCATTTGGTAAAGCAAAGCACTCCCCGGAAGAAGCCGTTAAAAAAGGCGTAACCTACGACGTCCCTTTAAAAATTCAAGCAACCATAACCAATAAACAAACAGGTGCCAAAAACACGCAGGAAGTTTTTCTATGCGATCTTCCTCTGATGCTCGAAAAGGGTTCATTTATTGTCAACGGAATCGAAAGGGCGGTTGTCACTCAACTTGTCAGAGCTCCCGGCGTCTATTATTCAGCAGAAATCGACCCATCAACCGGTAAAGTTCTTTACAATTGTGAAATTAGGCCTCTTCGCGGCTCTTGGCTGGAATTTGCAATCACCAAAAATGATGTCATAACCGTCAAAATCGACAGAAGAAGAAAGTTCCCGGTCACAACTTTTCTAAGAGCCATTGGTTTTGAAGATAACGATTCCATAATCAAACTTTTTGAACCTGTTGTTAACGAAACAACCAGGCAGTTTGTCATAAATACTCTCGAAAAAGATTCGACTGAAAACCGTGACGAAGCACTTCTAGAAATTTACCGAAGAATGCGCCCGGGAGATCACGTCATCTTAGACAACGCCAAAGCGCTAATAGAAAACATGTTTTTCAATGACCGAAGATATTCTCTTGGTAAAGTCGGCAGGTATAAACTCCAAAAGCGTCTAAAACACATCAAAGAAAAGCTTTCTAAAGATCAAAACGAAGATAAAGAAAGCCAAATTTTAACCTCGTCCGACTTTATTGCTTCAATTGCCTATTTATTTGAACTTCTAGCTGGAAACGGCAGGGTAGACGATATTGACCATTTGGGCAATAGGCGCTTAAGGCGAGTTGGCGAGCTCGTTGCTCAAAACGCTTTTAGAATCGGAATGCTTAGACTCGAGCGGGTCATTAAGGAAAGAATGAGCCTTACCCCTGTAGACGAACCCCTTCCTTCCCCCGCAACTTTAGTCAACGCCCGCCCAATAATATCAGCCATAAACGAATTTTTCCGCTCATCACAGCTTTCAACCATTCTCGACCAAACAAATCCACTTGCAGAACTCGACAATCTAAGACGTCTCACTGTTATGGGAACAGGCGGTATAGCAAGGGAAAGGGCAGCCTTTTCAATCCGCGACATTAACCATTCACAGTATTCCCGAATTTGTCCTATCCGTTCTCCCGAAGGCCCAAATATCGGTCTCGTTACCTATATGGCACTTTACTGCCGAGTAAACGAATACGGATTTTTGGAAGCTCCGTACCGCAAAGTTGTAAAAGACACAAACGGTAAAGCAAAAGCCACAAACGAAATTGTTTATTTAGCAGCAGACGATGAAGAGGACTATTACATTACCCACGCCCAAATTCAAGTTGACGCCAAAGGTTACATTGTCGACGAAAGAGTGCCAGTTCGCTACAAGGGAGAATTTACAACTGCAACCCAAAACATGGTCAACTTTATAGATGTTGTTCCCAGACAAGTTGTTGGAACCTCCGCATCTCTAATTCCATTTTTGGCGCATGACGAAGCAAACCGCGCTCTCATGGGAACTCACATGCAATGCCAAGCCGTTCCTCTTATTCAACCTCAAGCACCTATTGTGGGAACTGGCATGGAAGAGGTTGTAGGCATAAACATGGGTCGGGCAATCCATGCCCCTCAAGATGGAGATGTAATTTATGTTGACAGCAAAAAAGTTATTATAAAAGTTAAAAACAAAGCGAATAAATCGGAAGAAATTACAATTCCGCTTCAAAAATTTGCCCGTTCTCCTCAAAGCACTTGTTATTCACAAAGACCTCGGGTCACCACAGGCCAAAGGGTTAAAAAGGGAGATATTCTTATAGACGGCTCTGCTACCGATAACGGTGAACTTTCCCTTGGCCAAAATTTAACAATAGCCTACATGAGTTTCGACGGCCTTGGTTACGAAGACGCCATAGTTATCTCCGACAGGCTCTCTAAAGATGATGTTCTTACATCTATCCATATTGAAGAATACGAAACATCCGTTGTCGAAACCAAACTGGGAGTTGAAGAAACAACCCGCGATATTCCTAATGTTTCCGAAGAAGACCTTGCCAATTTAGACGACGACGGAATAGTTGTTGTCGGCGCAGAAGTCGGCCCGAACGACATTTTGGTTGGCAAAATTGCTCCCAAAGGTGAAACAGAACTCACCGCCGAAGAAAGATTGCTTCGAACAATCTTTGGTGAAAAGGCTAGAGAAGTTCGGGATACTTCTTTAAGAATGCCTCATGGAGAAAAGGGAACAGTAATAGACATTAAAATACTTTCCCGCGACAAGGGAGACGAGCTGGAACACGGAGCAGTTTCCAAAATCGTCGTTAAAGTCGCCCAAATGCGAAAAGTTGTAGTCGGGGACAAACTGGCAGGTCGCCACGGTAACAAAGGTGTTATCTCTAAAATTGTCCCCCAGGCCGACATGCCTTACATGGAAGACGGTACCCCAATTGATATCATCATCAGTCCCCTCTCGGTTCTTTCTAGAATGAACTTGGGTCAGCTTTTGGAAACCCATCTTGGTTGGGCAGCCGAAAAACTCGGCTACAAAGTTGCTCTTCCAGTGTTTGAACACATCAACGAAAACGATATTGTCACGGAGCTTAAAAAAGCAGGCCTTCCGCAAGATGGCCGTACAACTTTATACGATGGCCGAACAGGCAAAGCATTTGATCGCCCAATTGTTGTCGGAAAAGCCTACATTTTAAAGCTCATTCACATGGTTGAAGACAAAACCCATGCCCGCTCAACAGGTCCTTATTCTCTAATTACTCAACAACCTTTGGGCGGTAAGGCTCAAATGGGTGGCCAAAGGTTAGGGGAAATGGAAGTCTGGGCACTTGAAGCCTACGGCGCAGCCTACACTTTGCAGGAAATGTTGACCATCAAATCCGACGACGTAGTTGGCCGGGCCAAAGCTTTTGAGGCCATCATCAAAGGTGAGGAAATTCCGCAAGCCCTAATTCCGGAATCATTTAAGGTTCTAGTCAAAGAGTTAAACAGCCTCTCCTTAAACGTTCAAACAGTTGGAGCCAAAACTGTAGAAGAAGCAAAAGTTACTCCTCAAACCGAAGAAGAGGCTAAAAAAGCATTGGAACTTGCGGTTGCGTCCGGTGAAGAAATAGTTGGAGTTGAAAGTGAAATTGCAAAAGCAACAAGTCCAATGGAATTGGAGGAGGCAGCATAGCATGAATGAATTAATCGATTTTGAATCATTAAAATTAACCTTGGCATCAACAGATGACATCAAGACTTGGTCATTTGGTGAAGTCACCAAACCTGAAACCATAAATTACCGCACGCTAAAGCCCGAAAAAGATGGTCTTTTTGACGAGCGAATTTTTGGACCAACTAAGGATTGGGAATGTTACTGCGGAAAGTACAAAAGAATTCGCTACAAAGGCATAATTTGCGACAAATGTGGAGTGGAAGTTACCCACTCCCGAGTCAGACGAGAACGAATGGGTCATATCTCACTTGCTGCACCAGTCGTCCACAACTGGTTTTTTAAAGGCAGCCCTTCAAAGCTTGGCTTGCTTTTGGACGTTTCGCCAAGATCGCTTGATGCAGTTATTTACTTCGCGTCATACCTTGTCGTAAACGTCGATGCCGACAAGAAAAAAGAAGTTCTCAAAAAATTAGAAGATGAAGTCGAAAAGAAAAGAAAAGAACAGCAACAAAGCTTAAAACAACGCCTCGACGAACAGGAAAAAGAATCTAAAAAAGAAGTAACTGCGATCAAATCGACCGGCAAAGGCAAAGAGCAGGCTGAGCTCAAAATAGAGGAAGCCCAGCTCAGCATGCGCCAGCGCCAGGCAAAACTTCGCGAAGAAAACGCCCAAGAAGTATCAAGGCTGGAAGAGATCTATAAAAACATTTCAGATATGGTCAACTCCATTAAGCAATTCGATCTCCTTTCAGAAGAAGAATATCTCAAGCTTTCCGATTACGAAGCTGAGGAATTTTTAACGGTCGGCATGGGTGCAGAAGCCGTTTATTCGGTCTTAGACAAACTTGATCTTGCCAAACTTTCAGTCTCACTACGATCAGAAATTGCCAAAACCTCAGGCCAAAGGCACATCAAGGCAACCAAACGTCTTCGTGTTGTGGAAAGCATGAGAAAGGCAAGTGTAGATCCGAAATGGATGATCATAAAAGCCCTGCCGGTTCTTCCGCCAGATCTTCGCCCAATGGTTCAGCTTTCAGGTGGGAGATTTGCAACATCAGACCTTAACGACCTTTACCGAAGAGTCATAAATCGCAACAATCGCCTTAAAAAGTTGATTGAACTCGGAGCTCCGGAAATTATTCTCCGAAACGAAAAGAGAATGCTCCAAGAAGCGGTTGATGCTCTTATCGATTCGCAAAGAGTTAAAAGCACCCGCGCATCTCAGGAACTAAGATCACTTTCCGACATGCTTCGCGGAAAACAAGGTCGCTTTAGACAAAATCTACTCGGGAAACGTGTTGACTATTCCGGACGTTCTGTAATAGTCGTCGGTCCCGAGCTTGGCCTTCAACAAGCTGGAATTCCCAAAGAAATGGCATTGGAAATGTTTAAGCCCTTTGTTCTAAGAGAAGTCATTAACCGCGGTTATGCTCCAAATGTCAAAAGCGCCAAGCATTATCTAGAAAGAAGAAGTGGGGAAGTCTGGGACATTTTGGAGGAAATAACTGTCAACCATCCGATTCTTCTCAACCGTGCACCTACACTGCACAGGTTAGGAATTCAAGCTTTCTATCCAATACTTATAGAAGGCGATGCCATAAGAATTCATCCTTGTATCTGTGCCGGATTTAATGCAGATTTCGACGGCGACCAAATGGCAATTCATGTGCCTCTTTCTGCAAAATCCAAAGAAGAAGCAACAAGTCTTATGATGGCAGCTCGAAATCTTGTCAGGCCGGCAGACGGCTCTCCCATCACACTTCCCAATAAGGAAATGGCACTTGGCGCTTACTTTTTAACTTCCCAAGACCCAAATCTGAATGAGTATGCAAATATTTTTGAAAGCGAAACCGAAGTGCAAACGGCCTTAGCTACTGGAAAAATTACTGTTCGTCAACCCATTTCTGTAAAAATAGACGGCAAAATCATAAAAACCACTCCTGGCCGAGTTTTATTTAACCTTCAACTTCCCGAAAGCATGCGGTTTATAAACGAAACAATTTCTGCATCTATGATCAAAAAGATCATAAATGATGCCATAGACCAAATTTCAGAAGAAGAAGTTTCTTCCCTAATCGACAGACTAAAAGGTTTAGGTTTTGAAGGTGCAACCTCTTCGGGACTTTCAGTTTCAGTTTTTGACTGTATCATAGTCGGTGATAAATCAAAAATTATCCAAAGGGCAGATAAAGAAGTTGAAGCAATCGAAAAGAATTACAAAATGGGACTTATCACCAAAGAAGAGCAAAAAAGGCTTTCTCAAGAAGTTTGGCTTTCTGTAACAAACGAACTTGCGGATTTAACTTGGAGAAACCTGAGCCACGACAATGCCATTAAAATTATCTCCGATTCGGGAGGATCTAGGGCAACTGCCGAACAAATTAAGCAGCTTTCCGCCATGAGAGGCTTGGTGACTGACCCCTCAGGCCAAATCGTGCCGCTGCCTATCAAATCAAACTTCCGTGAAGGTCTCTCGGTTTTCGAATACTTCACCAGTGCCCGAGGTGCGAGAAAAGGTCTTGCAGACCGTGCGATCAAAACTGCAGAATCTGGTTACCTAACAAGAAGGCTCGTCGATGTTGCACACGACGCCATAATTAGAATCGAAGACTGCAAAACCAAAGAAGGGATAGTCATTTCTAAACGAGACAAACGCCAAGCGCCTTTTGTTCTAAGAATAATTGGCCGTGTTTCACCACTGGATATAACAGCACCCAAGGGTAAAAAAGTTTTGGTACCGGCAGGCACTTTAATAGACGAAGCAATGGCACGCGCTATCGATGCTGCGGGGGTTGAAGAAATTACCGTCCGCTCATCCTTAACTTGCCACGCAAGACATGGGCTTTGCAGCCTTTGTTACGGTCGTGACCTAGTAACCCGCAAGCTAGTTGCTCTTGGAACACCCGTTGGAGTCATAGCTGCCCAAAGTATTGGCGAACCAGGAACTCAGCTTACCATGAGAACTTTCCACACCGGCGGAATTGTCGGCTTAGATATTACTCAAGGTCTTCCACGTGTTGAAGAACTTTTCGAAGCCAGAACACCTAAATATGCCGCTCAAATTTCCGAAATTTCCGGTAAAGCTAAAATTGAAGAAAACGAAGAAGGTTATATCATCCGCATCAAAAGTACCAATCTTAAACCCGCAGTTGAAAGGGAATATTTCATACCGCCTACATCAGAATTAACTATAGAAGATGGCCAGCTCATAGCAGCAGGTACTCCGCTTTCCACGGGTTATCTTGACATCAAAGAAATTCTTGGAATTTCCGGACTTCGAGATGCCCAAAAGTATATTATTTCCGGTGCTCAAGAAGTTTACGAAAGCCAGGGTGTTGCCATAAACGACAAACATTTTGAAGCAATCGTAAAACAAATGAGCTCTAAAGTTAGGATTGAAACCTCCGGAGATACTGTTCTTCTGCCGGGTGAACTAATAGACCGAAACAGGTTCCAGGAAGAAAATTCCAAAGTTCTTGCAGAAGGCGGCGAACCTGCAACAGCTCAAGTTGTTATACTTGGAATAACTCGTGCGGCTCTTTATACAGAAAGCTTCTTGTCTGCAGCCTCATTCCAAGAAACAACGCGAATCTTAACCGATGCGGCTATTGAGGGCAAGGTGGACAAACTATTAGGCCTGAAGGAAAACGTAATTATTGGAAGGCTTATTCCTACAAATCCTGAAAGGGCAAAAATCCAGTAAGGCTCAAAACTACTCGACACCCAAATTAGAGATTGATATAATTACCAGACGTTTATATGCCAACAATAAACCAATTGATTCGAAAAAGACGAAGCACAAAACCCAAAAGGGTAAGGGCTACTGCGCTGCGTCGTGCTTTCAATTCTAAATTCAACCGCTACGTTGCTTATCCGGCAAGCCAAAAGCGGGGAGTTTGCACGGTGGTAAAAACAATGACGCCTAAAAAGCCTAATTCTGCTTTAAGAAAAGTTGCTCGTGTGCGCCTTTCAAATAAACAAGAAGTCACAGCCTATATTCCTGGAATTGGTCATGAGCTTGCCGAGCACTCTGTTGTTTTGGTCAGGGGTGGAAGAGTCAAAGATCTTCCAGGTGTTAAATATCACATCGTTCGCGGCAAATACGACACGACAGGTGTCGTTAACAGAAAACAGGCAAGATCATTATATGGAACAAAAAAATCGGGAGCAGTTTCCGGTACTCAAGCCGCCGCTTCAATTGGCGCCGGAGCAGTAGGAGCAAAGTAGCATGCCAAGAACTGGAAAAATTGAAAAAAGACAGATTCAGCCCGATCCAATGTACCAAAATCCTTTGGTTGCCCGGCTTATCAACAAAGTAATGCAAAGTGGCAAAAAATCAATTGCCCAAAAAATTGTTTATGAATCGTTTCAAAATATCCAAAATCAAGGCCAAGACCCTTTAAAAACTTTTGAAAAGGCGCTTGAAAATGTTATGCCGAAAATGGAAGTAAGGCCTCGCCGAGTTGGTGGTGCTTCATATATGGTTCCTATGGAAGTTAGAGGCCCTAGACGCCAATCTCTCGCTCTTACTTGGATTGTTGAGGCAGCTAGATCGCAGTCAGCGTCAGGCATTTCCCAAAAACCCAAAAACAAACCGCTTATGATTGTAAAACTAACCGATGAAATTATAAAAGCAGCCGAAGGAACCGGCAGTGCAGTAGCCAAAAAGGAGGGAATGCACAGAATGGCAGAGGCCAACAAAGCCTTTGCCCACTTTAGGTGGTAATCTGCAAACCTAAAGCAGGCTCATTTCAAGTTCTGGATAATAATTGACTCTTGTGATATGATCCTGCATTAGTTTCCAATTTTTATAAAAAAATTTAGGTTATGGCTATATCAAAAACGCAAAAATTAAAACAGTTAAAAGCAAAGCTTTCGGAGCTTGAGGAAGTCAAGCTTAAACAAGCTCTTGCTAAATATGGTGAAGCGTATCAGGAATCAAGTTCTGCCTGGCAGGAAAATGCTGCTTGGGAGCTGGCAGACGAAGAAGTTTCTGTCCTTCGGGCTATGGTTGCCGAAGTTAAAAGTGAAATCAAAGGCTTAGAGCACCAAGTAGAGTCAAAGTCAAAACAATAATTCCCCATTTCTATGCCCGCAAAAAGACTCTACAATAAGATAACTCACAAGGAATTTTAAATGGCCCAAACAGGTACAACAAACAGACTTTATCCATTGGATCGTATCCGTAACATAGGCATCATTGCCCATATCGATGCGGGCAAAACTACTACTACCGAGCGAATCCTCTTTTATACCGGCAAATCATATAAATTAGGCAATATTGACGAAGGCACAACAGTCACAGACTGGATGGATCAGGAAAAAGAAAGGGGAATCACTATCGTTTCCGCAGCCGTAACCACTTTCTGGACCCCAAAAACAGGGCCGATGAAAGATGTGGAAACAAGAATCAACATTATCGACACCCCCGGCCACGTAGATTTCACTGCCGAAGTTGAAAGGTCGCTGCGTGTCCTCGATGGCGGAGTCACAGTACTCGACGCCGAAGAAGGCGTCCAGTCACAGTCAGAAACGGTCTGGCGTCAGGCCGACAAATACAACGTTCCCAGAATTTGTTTTATTAACAAAATGGACAAAATGGGGGCTGATTTTTTTGCAACCTTAAAATCAATTCGCGAACGTCTTGGTGCACCGGCAGTTCCCTACAATCTTCCAATTGGTTCCGAAAATGATTTTCGCGGCGTTGTTGATCTCATCACCCGAAAAGCATTTGTCTGGGAAGTCGACCCTAAGGGTCTTGGTAAAGAATTTAAAGAAGAAGAAGTCCCAGCCGATCTCAAAGACGAAGTTGAAAAATGGCGCGCTGAACTGGTTGAAAAAATCGCCGAAACCGATGACGGGTTAACCGAAAAATTCCTCTCCGGCGAAGAAATACCGGAAGCCGACCTTAAAAAAGCGCTTCGTGCCGCAGTTATTAAATACAAAATCGTTCCGGTTCTTGCCGGTTCATCTCTAAGAAACAAAGGTGTCCAGCCGCTTTTGGACGCTGTTGTCGAATATCTTCCATCGCCTCAGGATATTGAAACCATAAAAGGTACGAATCCGAAAACCGGCGAAGAGGAAGTTAGAAAACTTGTTATAGACGAACCGTTTTCCGGCCTGGCATTCAAAATCCAAATCGACCCGCATGTTGGAAAACTTACCTACGTCCGTGTTTACTCCGGCACCCTAAAATCCGGAACATCGGTACTTAACACAACCAAACACGACCGTGAAAGAATCGGCCGAATCCTTTTGATGCATGCCAACACACGCGAGGAAATTTCCGAAGCCTATGCCGGTGAAATCGTCGCAATAGTCGGCTTAAAAGGAACGGGAACAGGGGATACGCTTTGTGATGAAGGCCACCCGATAATCCTAGAATCAATTTCCTTTCCCGAACCGGTCATCTCATTGGCCATCGAACCGCAAACCAAAGCCGACCAGGAAAAACTTGGCTACGCGCTCGGTCGTCTTTCCGAAGAAGACCCAACTTTCCGAATCAAAGGCGATCCGGATACAGGTCAAACCATTATCTCGGGAATGGGTGAACTTCATCTCGAAATTTTGGTCGACCGTCTAAAGCGCGAATTTTCGGTCGGTGCCAATGTTGGCTCTCCTCAAGTTGCTTACCGCGAAACAATCAAAGAAACCGCAACCGGTGAAGGCAAATATATCCGCCAATCCGGAGGCCGCGGTCAGTACGGTCACTGTTTCCTAAGAGTTGAACCGAAGCCTCGTGGCGAAGGTTACGAATACAAATCGGAAATTAAAGGTGGGGCAATTCCGCAGGAGTTTATTCCCTCAATTGAAAAAGGCGTCAAGGAAAAAATGGAAATGGGAGTTATGGCAGGCTACCCAATGGTCGATATGAAAGTTGTTGTCTACGACGGAACTTACCACGACGTCGACTCATCCGACATTGCCTTCAAAATCGCCGGATCAATGGCTTTGGAAGAAGCCGCCAAACACGCCAAACTAGTTTTACTCGAGCCGATTATGAAAGTCGAAGTCACCGTCCCCGAAGAATTTATGGGTGATGTCATCGGCGATCTTTCTAGTAAACGCGCTCAAATTCACGGTTCGGACCATCACGGCAATTCTGTCATCATCAACGCTTTAGTGCCACTTTCCGAAATGTCCGGCTATGTCACCACTCTCAGGTCTATGTCCCAGGGCCGCGGATCCGCTTACATGGAACCTAGCCACTACGAAGAAGTCCCCAACAACATCGCTGAAAAAATCGTCGCCAAAGTTAAGGGCGAGAAAAAAGAATCATAAAGCCAAGTGCCTGTCGAAATAGTGACCTCAATCATTGGTGTACCGATAGTAAGGGAGCCAGTGCCCTCCAGAATCAGTGTCTCAGTATCTAAAGGAACACCTGATAAACTTTTAGTTAATTTATCATCAAGAAGAGTTCAACAAACTGGAGACAGTTTTCTAGTTCTCGATCAGGAAAAGGGAGACCTAACTGGTGCAAATTTTATTGGTACAGAAATAAATAAAGCAGGAATCCGCATATATGACCAAGAAACAGTGCTACCTGGTATCACTAAAAGAATAAGATTCAGATAAAGAACTCACCGTATCCTCAACAGTCACTTTCCCTCTTGCATTTTGGCAAATTTTTATTTAAACTATCCAAACTGGTCAGCCTAAACGGGCTGATTGTGCTTTTATAACCAAAAAATTAAATGGCAGAAGGTAAATACGAAAGAAATAAACCGCACGTCAATATTGGGACTATTGGCCACGTCGACCATGGCAAAACCACATTGACAGCCGCCATCACATCAGTGTTGGCCAAAAAAGGTATGGCAAAGGCCAAAGCTTTTGACGAAATTGACAACGCTCCCGAAGAAAAACAACGCGGAATCACCATCAACATCACCCACGTCGAATATGAAACAGAAAAGCGTCATTACGCCCACATCGACGCTCCAGGTCACGCAGACTACATCAAAAACATGATTACAGGCGCCGCTCAAATGGACGGTGCAATTCTTGTTGTTTCAGCTCCGGACGGCCCAATGCCTCAGACTCGCGAACACGTTCTTTTGGCCCGTCAAGTAAACGTTCCGGCAATAGTCGTTTTCCTTAACAAATGCGATATGGTCCAGGACGCCGAGCTTTTGGATCTTGTTGAACTTGAGGTACGTGAACTTCTGGACAAATACGAATACGACGGCAAAAACGCCACTATTATCCGAGGTTCAGCCAAAAAAGCCTTGGAAGGCGACGCCGAATCAGTAAAAGCAATTGAAGATCTAATGGCTGCAGTTGACGAAAAGATCCCAACTCCGGTCCGAGATCTCGACAAACCATTTTTGATGCCAGTCGAAGACGTTTTCTCAATTAAGGGTCGAGGAACAGTAGTTACCGGCAGAGTTGAACGCGGAGTTGTCAAAGTAAACGACGAAATCGAAATCGTCGGTATCCGTCCAACCAAAAAGACAGTTGTCACAGGTGTTGAAATGTTCCGAAAAGAGCTCGACCAAGGCCAAGCAGGTGACAACATTGGAGTTTTACTTAGGGGAATTGAAAAAGACGATGTTGAACGCGGACAGGTTCTTGCCAAAACCGGCAGTGCCACTCCTCACACAGAATTTGAAGCTCAAGTTTACATTTTGACCAAAGAAGAAGGTGGTCGACATACCCCATTTTTTACCGGCTACCGACCACAGTTTTACATTAGAACTACAGACGTTACCGGAGAAGCTACATTGCCGGAAGGCACAGAAATGGTCATGCCTGGAGATGACATCAAAATGAAGGTAAAGCTCATTGTCCCCGTTGCACTCGAAGAAGGCCTTAGGTTTGCCATCCGTGAGGGTGGCCACACAGTAGGCGCCGGAGTAGTTTCCAAAGTAGTTGCCTAAAGCAAATAACCCGCAAATAAAGCGGGTTTTTTACTTTAAGGAAGCGAAAATTTATTATGATTATTGTCTTTTTAGGCCAAGAATCACAAACCTCATAATATTTGCTTCCCAGGCACAAAATTGGTACAATTCTTACTCTGATTTGAGACAGAGTCAGAAGGTAGCACATTAAAAGGTAATAAACATGCCTAAAGGAAGAATACGAGTCAAGTTAAAAGCTTACGATGGTCGAGTAATCGATGCGGCTTGTCGTGACATTATCAATACAGCCCTGTCAACCGGGGCTAAAATCTCTGGTCCTATACCGCTTCCGACAAAAATCGAAAAGTATATTGTCCTAACCAGTCCCCATACAGACAAAAACGCAAGGGAGCAATTCGAAATGCGCACTCACAAAAGGTTAATAGACATCATAGAACCGACCAACAAGACAATTGATTCGCTAACCCATTTAGATTTGCCTGCAGGTGTGAACATCGAGCTAAAGATGTAACAAGACTTACGATTTAAGAAGTAGGATTTAAGAATTCACAAATCATATTTCATAAATCTTAAATCTAAAAGCAAGGTTTATGGTTAAAAATTAAATATAAGGCTTAAACGACCTATCTGCCAAAAGGCAGGTAAACGATCAATAACCAAAGATCGGCGTTTGAGTAGGACACCTGAAACTTTGTAATCGACTAACCTCGATTCTAATCAATCTAAGGAGTCCTGCTTTTTTGCTGTAAAAAAGGAAATGATAAACAGTTTGCTTGGAACAAAACAAAATATGACCGTAAGGTTTACAAAGCTAGGCGCAAGAGTTGCCGTAACTAGTTTATTGGTCGAGCCGAACGTGGTTCTAAATATTAGCGAAGGCAAAACCGTAATTGGCCTGGGCCAAAAGAAAAAGATCAAAAAGACAGACAGCGCCTACGTTAAATCAGCAGGCTTTATGCCTCGATTCATAAAAGAAATTAAGTCGCAAAAAGACGAAAATATTAAATCCGGAGACAAATTAACTGTCTCTGTTTTTGAGCCAGGTGACGAAGTAAAGGTAACAGGTATTACCAAAGGAAAAGGCTTTGCGGGTGGAGTTAAAAGATGGGGATTTCACGGTGGCCCCAAGACCCACGGCCAATCGGATCGCCACCGCGCACCTGGATCATTAGGTTCGGGAACCACGCCAGGCAGGGTTTTTAAAGGCAAAAAAATGGCAGGACATATGGGCAATTCAAAAATTACTGTTACCGGACTCGAAGTTATAGATGTTGACTCATCAACTAACACTCTGACTGTTAAAGGAGCAGTCCCGGGTGCCAAAAACGGCCTTTTAGTAATCGAAAAAACGGGAAAAGTTAAAGGTTACACACCGCCTCCTCCACCAAACGAAGAAAAAGCAGCCGAAAAAGAAGAGAAAGCTGAAGCAGAGGCAAATGCAGCGAAATCTGATGGATCTGAAAGTCAGACAGAAGAAGTATCCAAAGAAGAATCACAACCACCTGAAGTCAAACCAGAACCAGAAGGAGAAGAAAATGCCGGAAATTAAGTCAAAAGTCAAAAGTCTAAAGTCAAAAAAAGCTACGGTTGCAAAAAGCACAACGGTTGCGAAAGTATCAAAGGTATCAAAATCAACTGCAACCTCAGCAAAACCGGAAGGTAAAACCACTGGGTTGACGGCGCCGCTATTTGACATTACCGGCAAAAGCCAAGGAAAAATTACCTTGCCAAAAGAAGTATTTGGCCAAAAACCTAATAAAAAACTTTTAGCCCAAGCGCTTCACATTTATTTCACAAACCAAACAGCTCATTTTGCAAATACAAAAACAAGATCTGAAACCCGCGGCGGTGGTAGAAAACCCTGGAGACAAAAAGGTACTGGTAACGCAAGAGCCGGTTCCAAAAGATCCCCGGTTTGGGTTGGTGGTGCTGTTGCTCTTGGGCCAAAACCCAGAAAAACCATCTTAACTCTGCCTAAGAAGATGAAAAGAAAGGCACTAATTTCCAGTCTTTCCCAAAGAGCGCAAGAAGGCGCAATTTCCGTTGTTTCAAATTTCGAATCAATAAAACCAAAAACTAAAGTTGTAGCCAATCTTCTTTCAAAATCTAATGCTAACGGCTCAATACTTTTGGTAATTTCCCAAACCTCACAAAGCATAAAACTAGCTTCAAGAAATATGTCTAATGTTTCTGTAGATGAAGTCAGAAACCTCAATCCATATTCAGTGTATAAAAGCAGAACAATTATTTTCTCAAAAGAGGCAATAGGAAAACTATCATGAACAACGCATTTGTAATAAAAGAAGCAATACTTTCAGAAAAGGCACATGATCAGATGGCTAGGGGAATTTATTCTTTTCGGGTTGACACAAGGTCTAATAAAAAACAAATAGCAAGCGCTGTTAAAAGGCAATTTGGAGTTGATGTTATAAGCGTCAATATAATTGCCCAATCTCCTAAAAAAAGGAGAATCACAGGAACGCGTCGTGAAGTTGAGGTTGCCGGAGCCAAAAAGGCAGTTGTTAAAGTAAAATCCGGCCAAACTATTGCATTACTTTCTCCAAAAACGGAAGCAAAAAAGGAAAAGAGCAAGAGCGACAAAGTGACAAAGAAGTCGGAAGAAAAATCAGAAATCAAAAAGAGAGGTTTACTGTCAAAAATCAGAGGAAATAAATCAACAAAAAGGAAGGAAAAAACTGGCGACTAGTAACTAGCAGCTAGCAACCATTTTATGGCACTAAAAATTTACAAACCGACAACTTCGGCACAAAGGTTTAAATCAGGCCTTAATTTCGTGGAAATCACCAAAACCGTACCGGAAAAATCTTTAATTAAAAGCCAAAACAGAAATTCTGGCCGTTCTTTTGGAAAGGTAACGGCGCGCGGTATTGGTGGAGGGCACAAGCAGCATTTTAGAATAATCGATTTCAAAAGAAACAAAAGGGATGTCGCCGCAAGAGTTGCATCAATTGAATATGATCCAAATAGAACTGCCAATATTGCACTTTTAAACTATGAAGATGGAGAAAAAAGGTATATCCTGGCTCCTCTTGGCCTTGAAATCGGTTCCAAAATCACAACTTCCGATAAAACAGAAATTAAACCCGGAAACAGCATGCCTGTAGGCAAAATGCCAATTGGAACTATAATCCACAATATTGAACTGATACCTGGAGCCGGCGGTGCAATCGTCAGAAGCGCAGGAACCGGAGCAATTATTGCAGCCCGCGAAGGTAATTATGTCCACGTAAAACTTCCTTCAAAAGAAGTACGCAAAATCCATACATCGTGTTACGCGACAATCGGCCAAATTGGAAATGTTGACTGGAAAAATATATCTTTGGGAAAAGCGGGAAGATCGCGCCACATGGGTCGCCGCCCTCATGTCAGAGGCGTTGCCATGGACCCAGCATCACATCCTCATGGTGGCGGTGAGGGAAAATCCGGAACAGGAATGAATCCAAAAACCAGAAGCGGTAAACCGGCTTTTGGAAAAACCAGAAAGCGCCGAAAACCATCGAGCAAATTCATTTTATCGAGGAGGAAGAAATAAATGAGCAGATCGAGTAAAAAAGGTCCGTATGTGGACCAAAAATTGATGAAAAAAGTTGTAGCCCAAAAGAGTGGTGGCCAAAAATCCGCTATAAAAACATGGGCTCGGGCAAGCATGATTGCGCCGGAATTTGTAAATCATACTTTCTCAGTTCATAATGGCCGGACATTTATAAACGTGTTTATTTCAGAACCTATGGTCGGACATCGTCTTGGGGAATTTGCGCCGACAAGAACTTTTAGGGGTCACGGAAAAATAACCGAAAAAGCAAAAGCCAAAAAGTAATATGGAAGTAACAGCAACAGCAAAAAATTTAAGAATCTCGCCACAAAAGGCGAGGCTTGTCGTTGCCCAAATTAAAAAAATGAAACCGCAAGATGCTACTCAAATTTTGGAATTTTTGCCGCAAAAATCGGCACTTCTCATAAGGAAAGTAGTTTTGTCCGCAATTGCCAATGCGAAAAATAATTACGACATTGCAGAAGAATCGCTTCGATTTAATCAAATCCAAGTGGGCAAAGGCCCAATGTTTAAACGTTATCGTCCCGTTGCAAGAGGGCGTGCGCATTCTATATTAAAGAGGACTTCAAATATTAGAGTTGTTTTAGAAGGAGAAAAGAAAGTAGCTTCAGCACCGAAGGAATTAAAATCGGCAGAAAAAGTTGAAGAAAAAGAAATAAAATCAGAAAAGGAGGAAAAAAGTGGGACAAAAGGTTAATCCAATAGGTTTTCGAATGGGCGGTATCTATACTTGGAGTTCGCGCTGGTTTGCTCCAAAGGGTGAATTTGCCAAAAATTTACTGGAAGATAATAAAATAAGGAAATTTTTAATGCCGCAGCTGAAAAACGCGGGCATTTCAAAGGTTGAAATTGAAAGATTTTTCGACAAACGGACTATAACAGTTCATGTTTCAAGACCTGGTGTTGCCATTGGAAGAGGTGGAACAGGGGTTGAGCAGTTAAAAGAGTTATTGCTTAAAAAATTACAAATTAAAGATGCTGGCAAACTTGAAATAAAATTTGAAGAAATAAAAACGCCGGATCTGGATGCTTACCTGGTTGCAGTCGGAATCGCCGACCAGCTAGCACGGAGAATTCCTTTCAGAAGAGTAATGAATCAATCACTCGACAGAATCAAAAGATCAGGTGCCAAAGGAGCAAGAATTGCACTTTCAGGTCGACTCGGTGGTACAGAAATTGCCCGACGTGAAGTATTAAAAGATGGCGCAATTCCCCTTCAGACCATACGGGCAGAAATTGATTTTGCAAAAGTAGATGCAAAAGTTCCTAAAGCAGGAATAATTGGAATAAAAGTCTGGATTTACAAAGGAGAGTCTTAATGCTTGCACCAAAACGCGCAAAATTTAGGAAGCAATTTAGAAACCGAAGAAAAGGTCTTGCTGTTCGCGGCAGCACTCTTTCATTTGGATCACATGGCCTCAAAAGTCAGCAAACCGCTTGGATTACTGCTCGCCAAATTGAAGCGGCCAGACGTGCCATGACACATTACACTAAACGAGGCGGGAGAATTTGGATAAGAATCTTTCCGGATAAACCGGTTACTAAAAAACCGGCAGAAACAAGGATGGGATCAGGAAAAGGGGATGTTGACCACTTTGTTGCAGTAGTCAAACCTGGGGCAATCCTATTCGAAATGGGCTCAATTGATTCAACTGTGGCCTTGGAAGCATTAAGGTTAGCTGCCCATAAGTTGCCAATAAAAACAAAAATAATATCAAGATGAAAAAAAAGGATTTACAAGAATTAAAAACAAAAACGTCAAAAGAAATAAAAAGCAGTATCAAAGCGCTTGAAAAAGAAATGATCAATACTGCATTGGAGCTTAAAATGGGCAGGACAAAAAATGTTCATTCTTTAGCCCAAATTAAAAAAAGTATTGCACAGTCTTTAACGATTGCCCGAATGAAAGAGATTTTAGAAAAAGAAACTCAAAAAAAAGAAAAGGTAGCAAAAGATGTCAAAAATTAAAACGGGTGTAGTTATATCAACAAAAATGCAAAAGACCGTGGTCGTTAAAATCGTCACGGTAGTTAAACACCCGCTTTATAAAAAGCAAATTAAAAGGTCTAAAAAAATAAAAGCGCATGATGAAATCGGTGTAAAAATAAATGACAAAGTAAAAATTGCCGAAACAAAACCGACATCAAAAAGCGTTAACTTTAAAGTTTTGGAGGTTATTAAATAATGCTAGAACCAAGGTCAATTCTCACGGTTGCCGACAATAGCGGTGCAAAAAGGTTAGTAGTTATTGGTATTGGCAAGGGGACTGGAAAAAGATTTGCAAAAGTCGGCGATATTGTAACCTGTTCAGTTCGTGGTGCTATACCTAATAGCCAGGTTAAAGACCACGAAATAGTAAAAGCTTTAATTGTCAGAACCAGAAAAGAAATAAGGAGACAGGATGGCTCTTACGTTAGGTTTTCTGATAACGCAGCTGTTGTTGTCGATAACAACAATTTACCAAGGGCGACCCGAATTTTTGGACCAATAGCAACAGAAGTAAAAAAGAAAGGTTTTGCTAAAATTGCCTCGCTGGCAAAGGAGGTTATCTAAAATGTTTAAGTTTAAAATAGGCGATGAAGTAAAAATTACTGCTGGCAGAGAAAAAGGCAAAAAAGGGAAAATAGAAAAAGTTTTGCCGAAAGAATCCAAAGTAGTAATCGGAGGCATTAACGTTTACAAAAGGCACAAAAAAGTTACTAGAACTCAACCTGCCGGTATTTATGAGATTACAAGACCGATTTCTATCGCATCCATAAATCTCATATGCCCTAAATGTGGAAAGACAACAAGAGTTGGCTTTTCAATGGAGGGAAAAACAAAAAATAGAATATGTAAAAAGTGCAAAAGCAGAATAACTGTTAAGGAGTAATATGAACAATCTTTACAAAAAATACAAAGAAGAAATTTTACCAAACCTCAAAGAAGAGTTTAAAATTACAAACGATTTGGCAACACCGAATATCAAAAAAGTTGTCGTCAACGTCGGAGCAGGAGAAGCGCTTTCATCTAAAGATGTTATTGAAAAAATTAAGGAGCAAGTTGCCCAAATTACGGGTCAACTCCCAAGGGTAACAATCGCTAAAAAATCAATATCGACCTTTAAGCTTAAAAAAGGCGATGCAATTGGTGTTATGGTTACTCTGCGAGGCAAGAAAGCATGGGATTTTATAGAAAATTTTATTTCAATTGTAGTTCCCAGAATGCGAGATTTCAGGGGACTAGAAAAAACAAAATTCGACCATATGGGCAATTATAATTTAGGAATTACGGAGCAAATCCTTTTTCCTCAAATTGAGTATTCAAAAGTCGACAAAATAAGAGGCCTTGAAATTACATTCGTAATATCAAATAGCACACCGGAAAAATCGGTAAGGTTTTTCGAATTAATGGGCTTACCATTTAAAAAGAATACATAAAAATATGGCAAAAACCAGCAAAATCGTAAAAAACGAAAAGAAACAAAAATTTGCAAATCGCAAAAGGAATCGCTGCAAACTTTGCGGAAGACCGAGAGGATATCTTAGAAAGTTCGCGATCTGCAGACTTTGTTTTAGGGACCTTGTTCATAAAGGAGAAATCCCGGGAGTTAAAAAGTCATCATGGTAAAAACTAAAGAATATAACTTAATATCCAAAAATCATATCTGGTTTAACCAGTATGATTTTTACAACAAAGTGAAAGGGAATATTAAGGGAAAACCGTTTTAGGTTTGCCCTTAAAGTAATTATGGATCCGATAGCAAACATGATAGTAACAATTAAAAATGGGTACCTTGCCAGAAAGGATGAGGTTATTATGCCTTTTTCCAAATTTAGGTTCGAAGTCGCCAAAGTGCTTGAAAAATCAGGTTTTGTCACAAAAGTATCAAAGTCTGAAAATACAGTAAAAGTAGAACTTCTTTATACGGAGGGCAATAAACCTAGAATCACAGAGATTAAAAAAATCTCTAAACAAGGCTTGAGAATTTACACCAAAAGCAAAAACATAAGACCCGTAAAAGGCGGTCGAGGCATAACCATAATCTCAACATCACAAGGCGTTATGACTCAAAGAGAAGCGCAAAAGAAAAATTTAGGAGGGGAGGTAATTTGCCGAGTTTGGTAAAAAAATTATGTCAAAAATCGGAAAACTACCAATAAATATTCCATCCAGCGTTTCGGTCACTATCGAGGGACACGAGGTACGTGTTAATGGTCCAAAGGGTGAACTTAAATTCATATTTCGTCCTGAGGTTAAAGTAGACGTCCAAGAGGGTCAAATAAAAATCGCAAGAAGATCAGAAACCCAAATAGCCAAAGCCTTGCATGGCTTAACCCGGAGCATCTTAGCAAATATGGTCAAAGGAGTTTTAGACGGTCACCAAAAAGTTTTGGAGCTTGTTGGTGTAGGCTATCGTGCCACAAAACAAGGAGAAAATTTGGTATTGAATGTTGGTTATTCGCATCCCGTTGTGATTCAGCCAGTTAACGGCATTCAGCTTGAAACCAAGGAAAATAAAATTATCGTTTCGGGACCGGATAAAGTTGTAGTCGGAGAAGTTGCTGCTAAAATCAGGAGAATTCGTCCGCCCGAACCATATAAAGGTAAGGGGATAAAATATCAAGGAGAATATATTAGAAGAAAGGCTGGTAAGGCTGTTAAGGCAGCCGCATAAAAATGGCAAATAAAAAGGTTCAAAAAAAGCAAAGGCACTTGAGAGCAAGGAAAAAGGTAGAGGGCACCGAATTAGTACCTAGGCTTTCGATTTTCAGATCTGGGAAACACATTTACGCTCAAATTATTGACGATTCAAATATGAAAACAATTGTTTCGGCGTCGGACACTAAATTAAAAAATAAATCAAAAACCGAAGATAAGTCGATTAAGGTCTCGTCTGCTTTTGCAGTTGGGGAAGAAGTTGCTTCAAAGGCGCTATCAAAAAAAGTTAAAAAAGTTGTTTTTGATACCGGTGGTAATAAATACCACGGTAGAGTAAAAGCACTTGCAGATGGAGCAAGAAAAGGAGGCTTGAATTTCTAAAATGGCACAAGGTCAAAGATACATTCCGGAAGTCAAAGAATTTGAAGAAAAAGTAATTCAGGTCAACCGTGTTTCAAAAAAGACACAAGGTGGAAATCAAATGAGTTTTTCTGCACTAGTTGTTATTGGTGACAGAAAAGGACGAGTCGGTGTTGGCCTGGGCAAATCAAAAGACGTAGCGTCGGCAATTCGAAAAGGCGTGAGCCTTGCAAAAAAACATTTAATTACAGTTCCTGTAGTAAAGGGAACAATTCCACATGATATTTTTATCAAAAAAGGTGCTGCAAAAATATTGCTAAAACCCGCACCAGAAGGTTCTGGAGTCATAGCCGGTGGAGCTGTCAGGGCTGTTGTGGAAGCGGCAGGAATTAGAAATATCTCAAGTAAGGTCTTAGGAACTAAAAATAAAGCCTCCAACGTGTATGCAACTTTAGAGGCTTTAAAGAATTTTCTAGTATGAATTTAAAAGAATTATCAAAAATAAAAACAAAAAGTGCCAAAAGAATTGGCAGAGGTCCAGGATCCGGAAAGGGTAAGACATCAGGCCGCGGTCAAAAAGGCCAAAATGCCAGAGGGAAATTACCGATTACCCATTCTCATTTTGAAGGAGGCCAAAGGCCTCTCATAAAAAGACTTCCCTACAGAAAAGGCAAAGGAAACCGCAAGGTCTCCAAAAAACCAGCTGTCGTCAACCTAAAAGCAATCAATGTTTTGCCTAAAGGAGAAATTGTTACAGTTGAATCTCTTATAAAATTTAAGATCGTAGAAAAAAACGATGCCAAAATATACGGAGTAAAAATATTAGGTGAAGGAACACTTTCAGGCCCATACAAATTTAACATTAAAACATCAAAAAGAGCTGCCGAAAAAATTAAAAAAACGGGCGGCGAAATCATAACTCCAAAATCAAAGTAAGGTGAAATACTTAAATTTACTGCTCAAAATATTTAAAGTAAAAGACTTAAGAAAAAAAATTTTATTCACCGCTTTTATTTTTTTAATTTTTAGAATCTTTGCTCAGGTTCCTGTACCGGGTGTTGATATTTTATCTCTTAAAAGATTGTTCTCTCAAAGCCAACTGCTTTCACTTTTAGACATATTTTCCGGTGGAACTCTTGCCAATTTCTCTGTAATGTCCCTAGGTCTAAATCCCTATATCAACGCCAGCATCATTATGCAGCTTTTACAAATGGTTTTTCCAAAACTTGAAGAACTGGCCAAAGAAGGAGAAGCTGGCCGCGAGAAAATTAACCAGTATACAAGATATCTTACCGTTCCTCTTGCCGCAGTTCAGGCTTTCGGAATTTATATACTTTTGAAAAACGCAAACATCCTGTCAACCATTACTCCGCTGACATTACTGTCACTTGTCGTCACAATTACTGCAGGTACTGTGCTTTTAATGTGGCTTGGTGAATTGATATCAGAAAAGGGGATAGGAAACGGAATTTCCATGATAATTTTCGCTGGTATCGTTGGTCGCCTTCCAATAAGCCTGTTTCAGCAAATTTCAGTCTTTGATCCCTCGCAACTTAGAAATATTCTAATCTTTGTTGCAATGGCGATTGTTGTTATCATATCGATCGTAATTGTCACAGAAGCTCAGCGTCCGATTAGGGTTCACTACTCCAGGCGTGAAGCACAAGGGGCGCAAAACGCCGTTTCCAGTTTTATACCATTTCGGGTCAATCAAGCCGGGGTTATTCCAATAATTTTTGCGGTTTCCCTTATCCTTCTACCAACAACTTTCGGCAGATTCTTTGAAAGATCTCCAAATGTTTTTCTGGCTAATCTTGCTCAAGAGTTGCAGCGCTTATTTTCGCCCGGAAATAACGTTTATAGTGCGGTTTACTTTTTTCTAGTCATAATTTTTACATATTTTTATACAACTGTTGCTTTCAACACTAAACAAATTTCAGAAATGCTTATGAAACAAGGCGGATTTTTGCCTGGAATCCGTCCTGGATCCCCAACAAAAAAATATCTTGATTATGTATCTTTAAGAGTCACTCTTTTCGGGGCAATCTTTTTGGGAATTATTGCAGTCCTGCCATCTATTGCTCAGCGCTTAACGGGAATCAATAATCTTTTAATTGGCGGTACTGGGATATTAATAGTTGTTGCTGTAATTTTGGAAACCACCAAGCAAGTAGAGTCTCATTTAGTGATGAGCGATTATGATGCATTTTTGAAAAAAAGAGGTTAATGTGAAATTTATTTTTTTAGGAGGTCAAGGATCAGGTAAATCAACTCAAGCAAAACTTTTGGCTGATTATCTAAATTTGCCCCTGGTTGAAATGGGTCAAATTTTTCGCGAAAAATCACAAGATCAAGACGAAGAAGGTTTGGCTATTCGCGAACGCTTATCAGCAGGAGAACTCGTTCCAGATAATATCGCAGTCAAAGCCCTAAAGGAAAAGCTCAACAATTCGGAATTTAGAAATGGTTATATTCTAGACGGTTATCCCAGAAATGCTGCTCAACTTGCAGGACTCCAGAAAGATATTGATAAAGTATTTTTTGTAAAAGTTTCAGACGAAGAAGCAATAAAAAGACTTAGTCTCAGGGCGAGATCAGACGACACAAAAGAGGCGCTTGAAAGAAGACTTCAAATTTATCACGAGCAGACAGAACCCTTGCTTGAGCAATTTGAAAAAGACGGAAAACTTGTCACAATAAACGGCGAACGAGAAATAGAAGAAATTCACAAAGATATCAAAGAAAGAGTTGCAAATTATGAAAAGCAATTGGATCAAAACTGAAAAAGAAATAGAACTTATGAAAAAATCAGGACAAATTTGTGCCAAAGCATTAAAAAAAGTGCGCGAAAATATCAAACCTGGAGTAACCTGTAAAGAGCTCGATGATATTGCCCGAAAAGAAATAGAAAGGCAAGGAGCAACATCTTCTTTTATGACAGTCGAAGATTACAAATATACTATTTGCACAACAGTCAACGAACAAGTTGTTCATGCAATCCCAACAGATCGCCCTTTAAAAGATGGTGACATAGTGGGAATAGATATTGGTGCCTTATACAAAGGCTATCATAGCGATCTGGCTTACACTCAACCGGTTGGTGCTGTCACGCCTGACACCCAAAATTTCCTCTCAGTAGGTCAGTCAGCTCTCAAATCAGCAATTCAAAAAGCTTTTCCTGGCAATAAAATCGGTGATATTTCAGCTGTAATACAGAATTCAATAGAAGGTTCAGGATACGCTGTCGTGAAAGAGTTAACAGGCCATGGAGTCGGGAAAAAACTGCACGAAGAGCCATTTATTCCATGTTTTGGAAAACCAAATACTGGACCCATAATTTCAGAAAACATGACTTTAGCAGTAGAGGTTATCTACACTGCTGGTTCTGGTGAAATTGGCCTGGAGTCAGACAATTGGACAATTTCAGCAGCAGATGGTTCTTTAGGGGGTTTATTTGAACAAACTATTTTGACAACAAAATCAGGGCCTGTAGTGTTGACGCCGTACCTATAAATTATGTAAAATAATCGTCTAGATAAATGACAAAATCAGGTGTAATAGAAATTCAAGGAGAAGTCACAGAAGCACTGCCAAATACAATGTTTAGAGTTAAGGTTTCGCAAGGCCAATTGCCTAATGTTGAAGGTGACACAATTGTGCTTTGTCACCTCTCTGGAAAAATGAGAATTCATTATGTCAGAATTTTGCCTGGGGATAAAGTTAAACTCGAACTAACGCCTTATGATTTAACCAAAGGAAGGATAACTTATAGGTTAGGATAAAATATGAAAGTTCAAGCTAGTGTAAAAAAACGTTGTGTAAATTGTAAAATCGTCAAAAGAAAGGGCATGCTTTATGTCATTTGCATAAATCCACGCCACAAGCAAAGACAAGGATAAAAATGGCAAGAATTGCAGGAGTTGATTTACCGAACGAGAAAAGAATAGAGGCATCATTACCTTATATTTTTGGCATTGGTCCGACTTTGGCCAAAAAGATAATCGTAGCCTGCAATATCGATCCGGAAAAGAGAACAAAAAATTTAACAGAAGACGAGGTTAATAAACTTCAAAAAGAAGTCGAAAATTATAAAGTCGAAGGTGATCTAAGAAGGGAAATTCAGGGAAACATCAAGCGCCTTCAAGAAATTGGAACCTATCGAGGTTTGCGGCATTCCAAAGGTCTGCCTGTCAGGGGTCAGCGTACAAGGGTCAATGCAAGGACCAAAAGGGGTAAACGAATGACAATTGGGACTGTGAGAAAAGAAGTAGTAGCCAAAATGGCAGCAACTAAGTAAATCCTAATTTATGGCAAAAGTAACCAAAAAAACAAAAAAATCGCAAATCAAAAAAACAAGCCACGCAAAGGCTTATGTTACTGCGACTTTTAATAACACCTTAGTGACCCTTACGGATACAAGCGGCCAAACTATTGCTTGGGGTTCCGCAGGTGCTTCTAATTTCAAAGGTGCCAGAAAATCGACTCCATATGCTGCAACTACAGTTGTTGAAGGGGTCGCCAAAAAAGCCAAAGAACTTGGTGTTCAAAGCGTGGAAATTTACGTCAAAGGACCCGGGCCGGGCCGGGACAGCTCGATTCGGGCTTTCAAAGCGGCTGGCCTAAATATCACCATGATAGCCGATGTTACACCAATTCCGCACAATGGCCCGCGGGCCCAAAAAAGGAGAAGAGTTTAATGGGTCTGAAAGAAGCAGCAGTTGCTATTGGCCATGATATCGTAGGACTTATGCTAGGGCATGGAAGCTCAAGAACGGTTGATGCCTATCAACTAATGCCTCAAACGGGTAAATTTATTTTCACACAAGGAGAACAAAAACATGGCTAGATATACCGGACCAAAACACAAATTATGTCGGGCTGAAGGAGTTGCACTTTGTGGATCTCCAAAATGCCCGGTTATCAGAAAAAACGCCGGTCCTCCCGGTCAACATGGCCAAAAGGGGAGAAGAAAAATATCGGAATACGGAACACAACTTAGAGAAAAACAAAAGGTCAAAAGAATGTATGGTGTTTTAGAAAGACAATTCAGAAGATACTACGGCCTTGCTTCTAAAAAGAAAGAAGCCACAGGTGAAGCATTATTGGAACTTCTTGAAACAAGGCTTGATAATGCCGTCTACAGGCTAAATTTGGCATCAAGTCGTCAGCAGGCAAGGCAACTGGTTTCGCATGGCCACGTTTTTGTTAACAATAAAAAGGTGACTATTCCTTCATATAATGTTAAAATTGGCGACATTGTATCGCTTTCTCCAAAAGCAACAAATTTCGATTTTATTAAGAAATTACAAGAAGCAACAAAAGAAAGCACAATTCCTGCCTGGCTTGAGAAAAAGGCAACTGTCGGCAAAATTAAATCTAATCCAAAAAGAGAAGATATAGATGCAGAAGTAAACGAAAGGTTAATTGTAGAATTTTACTCAAGATAGGAGGTGAACTGATAAAAAATGATAGATTTATCTCAAATAGAAGTTGAAACAGAAAAAGAAACTGACGATTTTGGTAAGTTCACGATAGAGCCGTTAGACCAAGGTTATGGTCACACCATAGGTAACTCCCTAAGACGTGTGCTATTAAGCTCTTTGACTGGAGCTGCAATAACTCAGGTAAAAATTTCCGGAGTACGTCATCAATTTACCTCAATGGCTGGTATGTCCGAAGATATAGTTGAATTTATTCTAAACCTCAAAAAGGTAAGGCTTGTTATCTCTTCAGACAAACCGGTTAAACTAACACTAGATGCCAAAGGTCCTGGCGAAGTTAAAGCCAAGGATATTGTTCCAAGCGCTGGCTGCGAAATTATTAACAAAGATCTAGTACTTGCTCATTTAGCAGATTCTAAATCCCGACTTTCGGCAACTATAATCGCCGAAAGTGGTAGAGGTTATTCTCTTGCAGACGAGCGAAAAACTGGCGAGATTGGCGTTATTCCAATCGATGCCAATTTCTCACCTGTTGTCAAAGTTGACTACAAAGTAGAAGCAACTCGTATTGGAAGGGTAACTAATTACGACAAGCTGACTCTTGTCATAACAACAGATGGGACCCTTAAGCCATCGGATGCGCTAAAAGGGGCGGCAAAAATTTTAGTTGATCATTTCTCAACAATTTATTCACCGCAGCCTGTTGTTAAAAAACAAACCGAACAAACAAGTGAGGTTCAGCAAGCAGCATCAGAAGAGGACCTAAAGGTTTCTCTTGAGGAATTAGATCTTCCAGTTAGGTTAACCAATAGCCTCAAGGCAGGCAAAATAGAAACGATTGGCGATTTTCTTGCAAGCGACAGAAAAAGCTTGATGAAGATGAAAAATATGGGACCAAAATCAATTGCGATGGTCGAGGAAAAACTTAAAGAGAGGGGAATGCAGGTAAAGTGAGACACGCAGTATTTGGCCGAAAGCTTGGAAGGGATATTAATTCCAGAAAAGCTCTTTTGAATAACTTGTCGGGAGCTTTAATTTTAAATGGTTCTGTAACTACCACTTTGGCAAAAACCAAGTTTGTAAAGCCTTATGTGGAAAAAATGGTTACTTCAGCGAAAGTTGCAAAGCTTGGATCTAGACGCGTTTTGGCATCAAGCCTGCCAAAAGCTGCCTTTAAAAGACTGACCGAGGAAATTGCGCCTGGCTTTCAAGCAAGAGCCGGTGGTTATACACGTATCATCAAATTAGCTACAAGGCGGGGTGATGCTGCTGCTATGGCTCGTATTGAATTTCTTGCTTGGGAGAAACCAAAGACATCACCAGCTAAAGCCAAAGCTCAGGTTAAAAAAGGGAAAGCAGAATTAAAGACGAAAAAAGCCGCTGCCAAAAAATCTCCCAAAAAAGAGCCAAAGAAAAGCTCGGTCAAAAAAGTTAAAAAATGAAAACTCTAAAACCAAAAGATATAAAAAGAGAATGGCATCTTATAGACGCTAAGGAAAAAATTCTTGGCAGGCTTTCCACAGAAGTTGCAATGCATTTGATGGGTAAAAATAAAAGCATTTATTCTCCAAATTTGGACACTGGTGATTTTGTTGTTGTCATAAATGCCCAGAAAGTAGCTCTTTCCGGCAAAAAAGAAAAACAAAAAAAGTACTATCGCCATTCAGGCTATCCCGGAGGATTATATATGCAAACTGCAGCACAAGTCAGACAACATAAACCGGAAAATTTAATCAGGAATGCGGTTGAGGGCATGCTTCCTAAAACCAAGATGGGTAAAATCATGCTTAAAAAACTTTATGTTTATCCATCCACGAGCCATCCCTATCAAAGTAAATTCAAAAATTAAAAATGGAAGAAACAAAAACGACCAAATCAAAACCATATATACATGCTGTCGGACGCAGAAAAGAGGCAGTTGCTCGCGTTAGGCTAACAAAGGGTAGGGGCGAAAATATCATAAATGGGTTGCCTATAGAAAAATATTTTCCATCGGAAGCATCTAAAACAAAATATCTTAAACCCTTTCATCTGACCAAATCGCAAGATTTATACTTTGTTTCCGTTAAAGTCGCTGGGTCAGGGAAAAGCAGTCAACTAGATGCAGTTGTCCATGGAATTGCTCGTGCACTTAACGCAGCTAATAGTGAATTTAGGCAAAATTTAAAACGCGCGGGACTTTTAACTCGCGATCCTCGCGTTAAAGAACGTCGCAAGTATGGCATGGCTCAAAAAGCCCGAAAAGGAAAACAGAGTCCAAAGCGATAATTATCAGTCCTCAACTATGCTTCATGGCTCTTTTATTACATTAATCCCATTTGAAAATTGTATTTGACTTCTATATAGTCGTCAGTGCATGAAACTTCCAAAACAAACAGAACAATTGATAAAAAAAAGAAACTCTTTAAGAGAAAAAGGTCTTTTTAAGGAAGCGGATAAAATAAGAGAAGCTATTTTGTCCCAAGGTTATGAACTTCAAGACAATCATAAAACCAAGATATTTAAAAAAAATTCAAAGCCAAAACCAAAATTTATAATTATTTTCGGTTCAGGTGAAATATCTCATAACGGCAGAAGAATACATGAACGAGCGTTTTCCCAAATCGGCAAAAAAAATATACAAATTTCGATAATAACTACACCTGCCGGTTTTCAACCTAACGTAAAGGTGGTTCACGAAGAAATCGCCCAATTTTTTTCCAATCATCTTAAAAACTTTAAACCCCAAATTAATATAATTTACGCAAATAATAAAAACTTAGCCAACGATAAAAAAATAATCCAACCATTGGATAAAGCCGATTACATAATGGTTGGACCCGGGAGTCCAACGTATGCGGTTAATAATCTAAAAGACACTCTTCTTCTTGAAAAAATTAAAGAAAAAATAAAGCAAGATACGACATTGGCAATCGCATCCGCTGCTGCCATAGCTTTTTCCAAATACTGTCTTCCAGTTTATGAAATATATAAAGCCGGTCAGCCGCTTCATTGGCAAAAAGGCCTTAATTTTTATGAAAGTTTTATAAAACCAGTAACAGTAGTTCCTCATTTTAACAATCATGAAGGAGGTTGGAAAACCGACACGTCTTATTGTTACATGGGAAGAGAGAGATTTACTAAACTTTTTAATTCATTACCTAAAGGTGAAGAAATCTGGGGAATCGATGAACAAACAGCCGTTATTGTCAACCTTAAAGACAAAAAACCACAAATATTTGGAAAGGGAAGGCTTCAGAAATTAATAGCTTAATTCGGACCTAAAATGACAAACGAAATCCCCACCCATGCGAACATGTCAGCAATCTTTAATTAATCTAGCTTTTTTGTTCGGTCTTTCAAAGCCTCTCTTCGAATCCTTGCAGATTCGATTGGTGAGAAGGTTAATGGTAGTGGAACTTCCATCCCTTTTAAAATCGGAGTGACCTTGCTGGCTACTCCGTCGGGAACAGAAGTGAAAGAGGGTTCTCCCTCTATTCTCCCATCCATGATTAAACCTTAAAAAAACCGCCCGCCATTTCTGGCGACCGTTTTGAAGATTTTACAGTGTTAGGTATGTAACTGTCAACAAAAAATAGAGTTGATATAATTTATAAGATGAAGATTAAGTGGAACCAGGTTACTTGGTATTCAAAAACATTAGCTTTGGCTATGTTCATAATTTTTCCAATACTTGCTTTCTATTTGGGCATTGTTTATCAAAAACAACGCCAAACTATTGCCACCGTTAATTCCCCTCAACGGGCTAATGACCTTCTAAACTCACCGAATCCATCTCCAGTGTCCACCCAAATCGTCAACACCAGTAACCAAAATTTAAATAGTGGAATCAACGCCACCTCATATTGTATTGAAAAAATAGACAAAATTCCTTGTGTCGGCGGTTTAATTGTCAAATCAAAGACTGGTATGGAAATTACAAGACAAATCTCTGGAAAAACCGGCAAGTTTAAAATTTTTCTAAATCCCGGAAATTACAATCTAGAAGTAATTCCACAAGATACCAACTATACTGTTCTGAGAGCTAACCCGCAATCAATAGTTGTCAACGAAAACCAATTTACTTCTGTAGAAGTAACTTATTGGACTGGTTTAAGGTCTTCATCTTCTTATTCGGAAGGTTGCCCAAGCGGTCAAGTAGCTCTGTACGAGGGAGGAACTTTTTCAGGCTGCGCAAATCCGAGCCAATAACAATCTGTCGGGGAGGGGAGAATCGAACTCCCGATACACCACCCCCAGCGGTGTGTGTTACCACTATACTACTCCCCGGCGCATCCTAGAAATGATACCACTACTTTTTCTGAAAGAAAAAGCAAGGTTCTGGGAGAAATTTGCGATAATTCAAATCCGGGCAAATTTCGAACAGGTCCTTATACTACTCCCCGTCGTCGGAACAAATTATATCAAGCGCAAGTTACAACCTCCAGGGTCAGCCCTTGTTTTTTGATTTGATCTATAGTAAAACTACTATGATTTAATGAACACTTCAGACGCCAAAAAACAGGCAATAGCAACAGCAATTTCCCAAATCGAAAAAGCATACGGCAAAGGATCTATCATGAAAATGGGGGAATCCGTCGGCAAATTTGAAATCGAAGTTGTTCCAACAGGTTGTCTACCAGTAGATGTTGCACTTGGAACCGGTGGCCTTCCTCGCGGCAGGATAATCGAGATCTTTGGGCCGGAAGCATCCGGTAAAACAACACTCACCCTATCAGCTATCGCTCAAGCCCAAAAAAACGGCGGAAGCGCAGCGCTTATTGATGCCGAGCATGCGTTAGATCCGGCTTGGGCACAAAAAGTTGGTGTTAATTTAGACGATCTTTTAATCTCTCAACCCGACACTGGTGAGCAAGCTTTGGAAATTACTGAAACTTTAATTCGGTCCGGGGCAATAGATGTTATCGTCATCGATTCCGTTGCCGCTCTTGTTCCTCGCGCCGAAATCGAAGGCGAAATGGGCGATTCCATGATGGGTGTTCAAGCTCGTCTTATGTCACAAGCTCTGCGAAAATTAACAGGTGTCATTTCCAAATCCAAAACAGTTGCTATATTTACAAATCAGCTGCGCGAAAAAATCGGAGTTATGTTTGGTAACCCCGAAACTACTCCCGGCGGCCGAGCTCTCAAATTCTACTCATCAGTCCGTCTAGATATTAGAAAGATCGACAATATAAAAGAAGGCGACAAAGTCATCGGTTCGCGTCACAGGGTAAAAGTTGTTAAAAACAAAGTTGCTCCCCCATTTAGAATTGCAGAATTCGACATTATGGGCGAAGAGGGAATTTCTAGAGAAGGCGGGCTTCTAGATGTTGCACTAGAAGCTGGCCTGGTTACCAAAAGCGGAGCATTTTTTAGGTGGGGCACAAAATTAGTTGGACAAGGTCGAGAAAGTACGAAAGGATATTTTAAAGAGCATAAAAAGGATTATGTCCAACTTGAAAAAGAAATCTGGACCAAAATAAAAAAAGGTCTTTCCACCACAAAAATTACTAATCACGAATCGGAAGACGAAGAAATTTTAGAAGAAATTGCCGCAGCTTAAAACGTGCCAAGAATAACGGCAATTACTCCTCAAAAAAAGAAAATATCAAGATACAATATTTTTACAGACGACAAATTCGCCTTTGGAATAGAAGCGGAAAATTTACTGAAAAGAAATCTTAAAATAGGGCAAGAATTAAGCCAAGAAGAAACCAAAAAAATCATCAAAGAAGACAAACTTGGAAGTTTGCTAAATAAATCATTAAACTTTCTCTCCTTTCGACCTAGAAGCCAAAGCGAAGTAGAAGATTACTTGGCAAAAAAAATTGCAGCTGCAGAGGGCGTTAAATTTTCCGAAGCAAAGCAGAGTGTAATTATAATCCAAGTAGTAGATAAACTGAAAAATTATAAGTATTTAAATGATTATGAATTTGCCAAATGGCTTGTCGAGTCTAGGCTCACATCAAACCCAAAAGGTCCAAAAATTATCGCTATGGAATTAAAAAGAAAAAAAGTTGATCAGGCAATAATCGAGAAAGTTTTAAATTCCCTCCCAAATCAAAAAGAGCTCGCTCTAAAATCACTCAAAAAAAAGCTAGAAAAATTTAATAAATTGACAAAACTCGACTTCAAGAAAAAGGTTTACATGTACCTAGGCTCAAGAGGTTTTGATTCTGAAACCATTCGCGAAACAATTGCCTTTTTAGAGAAAAAACGTTAAAATTCACAGTTAGATAACCAGCGTAGAAGTAAAATTACTTTTGTTATGAAAAGAAGTATTTTTGGTTTTCTTCAGACAAAAATTATTTAACCCACTCCGGGTTCTTCTTTGTTGGTTTTTCAAGAATGGCATATTACGACGATAGAAATAAAAGACATGGCCAAAGCGGCTCTGCAAAGGTAGTTGTCTCAGTTGGCGATAATTCCTCCCAACATGGTTATCAAAGCCGGGACGCCAGGGACATAATTCAAGATGCACGGGATGAGGCATTTCGAATCAAAAAAGCCGCAGAAGAAGAAGCGCGCAAAATTCGGCAAGAGTCTTTAGAAATAGAAGAAAGAATCGCCCAAAAAGAAGAATCTCTCGACTCAAAGCTCTCGCAAGCATCTAAGCTTGAAGAAAAAATTGAATCTGCCAAAAAAGCTCTCGATCAAAAAGATCAAGAACTTACAAAAGTCAGATCAGAGCTTATTGAAAAACTTAGCAAGGTTTCTCAATTAACAGCTCAAGAAGCAAAGAAACTTATTCTAGAAAACGTTGAAGAGCAATTAAAAAGCGAAATTTCAAAAAGAATCAAAGAAGCAGAAGAAACGATTAAGGCAGAGTCAGCCGCAAAAAGCAAGGAAATTATTGTCAATGCCATGATCTCGGGCGCCACGGATTGGGTTGCAGAGTATACCGTTTCGACAGTCAAACTTGAATCGGACGATTTGAAAGGAAGAATAATCGGAAAAGAAGGCCGAAATATCAGGTCCTTCGAGTTGGCAACCGGAGTTGATGTCGAGCTCGATAGCGACATCCAGGGTGAAGTTAGACTCTCCTCTTTTGACCCGGTTCGCCGCGAAGTTGCCAGAATAGCCTTAGAAGAGTTGGTCAAAGATGCTCGTATCCAACCAACAAGAATCGAACAAATCGTCCAAAAGGTGAAAGGTCATGTTCAATCGGACATGTCAGAAGCAGGCAAAAAAGCGGCCAACGAACTTGGTCTATACAACCTTCCACAGGAAGCGCTGGACACTTTAGGTCGTCTCAAATTTCGCTATTCATACGGGCAAAACCAATTAATTGCAAGCTTGGAAACCGGAAAAATTGCCAAAAAAATCGCCCAGGAAATTGGAGCAAACGAAATTACATGTGCTACAGGAGGTCTCTTTCACGACATTGGTAAAACCGAGATTGACAAAGAAGGAACCCATGTTCAGCTTGGTGTCCAGCTTGCCAAAAAATGGAATTTCCCTCAGGCAGTAGTAGATTGTATCGCTCAACATCATGAAGATGAGCCTTTCAGCTCAATAGAATCAATAATCGTTCATGTTGCGGATGCTGTTTCTGGAGCCCGCCCTGGAGCCCGACACGAGGCTGTCGAGGATTATATAAAACGCCTTTCCGATATAGAAAATGTCGCTACTTCATTTCAAGGTGTCGAAAAGGCTTATGCAATTCAAGCGGGCAGAGAAGTCAGAGTAATTGTCCAACCGAACATAATAGACGACGAGGGTATCATCACTCTATCCCACGACATAAGACAAAAATTAGAATCGCAACTAAATTATCCCGGGCAAATAGTGGTTACTGTTATTCGAGAGACCAGGGCGCAAGATATTGCCAAGTAATTGTCTCCTTGTTATAATAACCCTTCAAATGACAAAGAAAGAACTTACAGAAAGAGTAGCTAAAAAGGTCGGTTTGACCCGCAAATCGGCGGAACAGACCGTCAATGCTATCTTTGGCATAATTAAGGAGTCAATGGTAAAAGGTGACAAAGTCGTAATTACCGGCTTTGGAACTTTCAAAGTCAGAAAACGTGCTACACGTGCTGGAAGAAATCCTCAAACAGGTTCATCAATAAAAATTGCCGGCCACAAACTTCCTGGATTTACCGCAGGCAAAACCCTTAAACGTCTTATAAAATAAAATCAGAAAAATTAAGCAGCCTTAGGAAGTTGATTCTTTTTTCTGGCAGCTCGTTTTTCTCGTACTTGCAATATGTATTTGGGCAAAGGTAAATGTCCAGAATTAGAAATGTTAATTATCTTACCAGAAGAAATTGGTAGTGGCTCAACTTCAATTCCTCCTCCCGACTCCTCATCCTCAACCTCTGCATCGCGCACCTCGGACCTAGTTGCACTTAAGGTTCGCATTAAGTCTTCAGTTATTTGGTATTGAGCAGAGTCTTTTGGGTTATCAAATACAATCACTTCACCTTTGATTGTTGTGACTGGTGAACCCACGACTCTATCTTTTCCGTTTCCCATAAAAAAACCGCTCCTCGGCTGGTCGCAATATACAGCTTTTATGCCTGGAAGTCAAACAAAAACCTATGCTAAAATCACAAAAAATGCAAAATACTTTTTACATCAAAACCTTTGGTTGTCAACAAAACCACGCAGACAGTCAAAGGATTGCAAGCTATTACTTAGCGCGCGGATTTAAAAAAGCAAAAACTTCAAAATCTGCTACTGACATTGTCATAAACACATGCATGATCCGCCAATCAGCGGAAGACAGGGTAACGGGTTTGGTAAAAAACATTGCAAAATCTCGAAAAATCAAACCTAAAATCGTTGTAACAGGTTGTATGGTTGGTATGGCTACAAGAGACGAGACTGGTAAATACATCAAAGCTTTACGGCATCGAATGCCCGAAGTAGATGAATTTTTGCCGCTCGAAGAGGTAGGTTTCGACTACCCTGCTCTAAGATCCGACGTATCCCACGCTTGGGTCCCAATTTCCAATGGTTGTAACAACTTTTGCACCTTTTGCGTTGTTCCATTTACCAGAGGAAGAGAAATATCAAGACCATATGAAGGGATAATAAAAGAAATCGTTGATTTAGCTAAAAAAGGCTGCAAGGAAGTAACACTTCTTGGCCAAAATGTTAATTCATACGGATCAGACCTTATAAAAAATCAGAAAAGCTACAAATTACCAAACGGTAAAACTGTGAAACCGGTTATGGTTAAACATTTGGGTAAATATCGAATACCAACACTATTTCCATATCTTTTAGAAGATGTTTGCAAAATTAAAGGGATCAAAACTGTTAAATTTATATCGTCAAACCCTTGGGATTTTTCAGATGAGCTCATTGCCACAATAGCTAGAAATAAAAAGATAGATCGAAACTTGCACATTGCTGTCCAATCTGGAGATGATAAAATTCTCAAAAAAATGAATAGGTGGTATACCAGATCTCAATACCAAAATCTCATCAAAAAAATTAAAACTCAAATTCCTAATGCCCAAATATCTACCGATATAATTGTCGGGTTTCCTGGTGAAAGCGAAAAAGAATTTCAAAACACTGTTAAATTGTCTAAAGCTGCAAATTTTACTTATGCTTATATTTCAAAATACTCGGACCGTCCCAGCACTGCCGCCCATAAGGCATTAGGTGATGATGTTACACATGCTGAAAAAGACAAACGTTTCCATATTCTAGATGATTTAATTAACCATAAAGGAAATAAAAGGACTGCAATACGCTAATGAAAAATGTAAAAAGAAATTTTAATTTTCCCCAAGTTGGAATAGGTATCATGATAAGAAAAAACGGAAAAGTTTTAATGCATCAGCGCAAAAATAGTCATGGATCTGGCGAATATGCGTTTCCAGGAGGACATTTAGAAAAAGGGGAATCTTTTGCAAATTGCGCCAGGCGAGAAACCAAAGAGGAAGCGGGAATCGAAATTAAAAATATAAAATTCCAATATCTTGCTAACGTAAAAAAATATCGCGATAAGCACTACGTCCACATCGGTCTAACCGCAGACTGGAGATCTGGCACCCCAAAAAATCTCGAACCTGAAAAAGGAACAGAGTGGTTTTGGGCTGATCCTCAAAAATTACCAAAGCCTTTATTTGAGATGTGTAAATTGAGCCTAAAATTTCTCAAAACTAAACGCAATTACCTAGATGCATAAATTTTGCAAATTGTTATAACTTCTCCATATCCTTTTGGGTAAGGTTAAAAATTAACCATGTATACCCGATATTTCCGACTGGTTTTTTATCAAGCCGCCTAAGCCATTCGAAATTTCCGTATTTCCAAAGATTGTAATTATTGACATCAACGATAATTATCCCAGTCTCTGGAATTTGTGGTTCAACTTTTACATCTGGATGGCTTGCAATATAGCTTTGCAAAAAAAGATTATTTTGCCCCCAATCTAAGCTCGAATCGACGAAATATTTGTAAGCGTTATTGGGGCCGCCGAAGCCTTCATTAACATATTCTAAGAAATGTGGTGCAATCGTTACAGTTTTTATAACGTACCAACAAATTAAAAAAATTAAAACAAAATCAAAAGTTCGGTGCCGCACGACAGATTTCGGCCTGTAAATTACAATTTTACTCGCTAGAATGAAAATAAACGGATATATCGGCAAAAGATACCTAAGCCCAATCGCTATGTGATTTACAAAACTCATGTACCAAGTAAATATGATAGTAAAGAATAAAAATACTGTTTCGGTTTTAGAACGAATGAACCCTTTTCTTAAGCCAAATATAAAAACAAAGAGAATTAGAATTAAAAGAGGAAGAGGTGTTTTTATAATAAATGTTGCAGGGAAGACGTACCAAGGCGCCTTAATATATTGCTGTCCCCAAAACCATCCCCACCAGCCCCCGCTAGAAGTTTTAAATTGAAGATCAAGCCCCATCAAAAACGGTTTTGGAAACAAATACAGGACCAATCTTAAAGGGCTGTTGGATAATAGGGATAAAATAGAGCTTTCAAAATAATTTGGTATCTGTAATGAGCCATGAAATAAATAGGCAGCATTTAAGATGAAAATTGAGATGGCGAAAGAAATTGCCAAACTTCCGGAAACTTTCATAAATTCTTCTTTTTTGGTAACAAATAGTATGTAAACAAGAATAAATGGAAAAAGAACAAGTGCAGTATATTTCGTTAGTAAAGTAAACCCAAGGCATATTCCAAGAATAATTGCAGCTTTTAGTGTTCTCGTACTTATAAAGTAGGAAAATGAAAAAACCGAAAGTAAAAAGCCGAATGAGCTGATAAAATCAGGGGTGATAAATCTACTGTGGGCGAGAATCTCTGGGTTAAACAAAAAAAGTGTTAAGGCCAGAAGTGCTGCCAAAAAGCCGTATATTGACATAGCAATAAAAAAAACAGCTAATGCGAAAAAAGGAAAAAGTAGGATTATAGGAAATCTAGCCCAAAAAAGCTGAGAATTTACATCGCCAACAGTAGCATAATTAGAATAAATATTAGCAAGATAATACATCATTGGAGGATGCAATCTTTCATATACGTCACTCCAATCAGGATTTTTTATTAGATTTCGTGCAGCCGTTATATATTTTATTTCGTCAATATTTGCTGAAATATACTTCACCTGGTAGAGCTGGATTATTTGCGCTGCAATAATTACAGACAAAACAATAAATATTTTTATCGGCATATAGCTTCTTAACTTTATTAATTTCATAAAATACTAATTAAGGACAATAACTTATGTTATCTCCAAGTTGAAAGCCACATGTAGTTGCCAATTGAAGTAGGATCGATTGGCAACCCAGAAGTAATCGGATAAAAATATAAAAAGCTTAATATAAAAAGTCCAATAATAAAAAGTGAAACAACCATCAGTTTAGTTTTATAAATTTCCTTGAAGCAATATCCCAGTCCAACTGCCAAAAAAGGAATAGAAGGTAAGTAGTGATAAAAGAATAGAATTCTAGGAGTAAAAATCCAGGGCAGCCAAAAAACAAAATAACCTAAAAGGATTAATAAAAATTTATCATTTCTTTCCTCAATATATTTTCCAATAATGTATGAAATACCAATTATTCCAACCCAAAGGACCAGTGGATTTCCTAATGCATATATGAAACCAGCCTTAGGTCCGTACTGCTCATAAGAAAAGTAAACGCCTCGCGCATCGAGTATCCACGGGCAAAAAGTTCTCGGACCGTCGAGCCCTTGCGGTACACAAAAAATGGGAGTCGTGCCGTAAGAATGTTTAAGATCATGTCTGTTTTGATACCACCATATTTGTTTATGTAAATCTATGAATTGTTGTATAGAATGCCCTTGAATCCAAAACTGTCCGTAAGAGCCAATGTACATAATCGCTGGAATAATGATAAGAAGTCCTAACTTGATATTTATCTTTCTTTCTTTTAAATCAAGATAACCAAGGTATAAACCTACGGCCCCTATTGCATATAGCCCTGTCCATTTTGAAGCAACAGCAAGCCCCAAAAATAAGCTTGTTAAAATCAAGAGATTTAACCTTTTCTCTTTTGCGTACAGGGCAGCAAAAATAAATCCACAAAGGGAGAATAAATCGATAAAAGCATCATTCATTGTTATTCTGCTCATTACAAAAGTTAAATTCTCAAATGCAATAGTAGTTGCTGCAAATATCGCCGCAATTGGCCCAAACAAAATATATGCTAGTAAAAAAGTAACCGGAATTATTGCTGTTCCCACAATTACACTTGGAAGCCTCCACCCCAAAGGTTTATCTCCAATAATTTTTATTGATGCTGCCTGAATGAGTTTTGCTAAAGGTGGATGTAACCAGTCATATGCTGTGCCGGCCTTTGGTGCAGGGGAAAAAGGATCGTAAGGAGCTGGATTATTTTGAGCATAGGCTTCCGCTGTTACAGCGTGGTAGACTTCATCAAAATAATAGTGGTTAGGCTCTGTGATTCTATATAATCTAAGGCCAAGAGAAAAGACTGTCAAAAATACAATAAAAATAATGGAAATTCTTTTCATTTTAAATTAATTTTAAACAACAAAATCTCCATTATCTAGTTTAGTTTAAAAATTCGAAAGGAATTATTCTGGAAAACAAGTCGATAATTCCTCTCAAAAGCACTCACGTTCGCGTGCCAATCAAAAATAGCGGTTGGATCAACCACAACAAACTTTCCACTATAAGAATCAGCTATAAACTTCCAGACAACTGGATCAGAGTAAAACATTTTTAAGTCCTGCTCACGCTTTCCGTATTCAATGCCTCTTGTCCAAAGCCAACCTGGATATCCAACTAAAACGGGTCTTCCTGCAAGCGAGGATACAGGATTTAAATGACTCGAAGAGGTGATAATATTTTGGCCATATGGGAGATCATTTTTTATAAAATCGGCCATTTCAATTGCATCTGTATTAAAAATTATGGGAAGTTTTTCATTAGGAACTAAAAATCTGGGAATTTGATCGATGAAACCGGAAAAAGTTCCCAGGGTAAAAAACGCAAAAAACAAAATTGCCCCTAAAATTTTGCTATATTTCAAAAGCCAAACAAAAAAAGCTACAAATATAGGAGCTGCAAAAAACTGAAAATATACCAAAATTTTGTTATTGTCATAATCCCAAGGCTGGAATCTTACGAGCTGTACCGCCAAAAATAGCGTTGCTCCGCATAACCACCACCAGCCAATACCTTTAAATTGCAACTTGAAACTGCGATGCCCGAAAACTATAAGGAATCCACCAATAATAAATATTGGAAGAACCACGCCAAAGTTTAAAATGAGAAAGTTGAAAAAGGGAAGGATCGAACCGCCCAAAAATCCGCTTCGGGCATCAAATTTTATCGATCCGATTGTTGGTTCAACCATCCAACCGAGCCTAAATTTCAGAAATGATCCCCCAGAAATTGCTGACGTGTTCCCTTGGAGTAAATAAATAATTTGCGGTCCTGCGATTAAAAATATTAATGTTCCCAGAATCGCAAGTCTTCGAACTAACTCAGCATTTTTCCTAACTATTGCCAAAATTCCCGTAACAGCAAGTATCAACCCCATTGCAATGAAAGTGTGGAAATGGCCTAAAGGGCCGATTCCAACAATAAGCCCCAAAATTATTGTCTTAATGTTGTTTTTCGGATTGCGTAACCAACTTTCTAAAACTAGCATGAATAGCGCGAAATCAAGTATTCCAAAGAAAAATGACCTTTGATGAAGTAAAACCAATGAAAGTGGTGCTCCCCATCCAATATTCTGGTTAGGAAATACAGCATCATATCTAGTAATCGTTGAAGCTGTCGTATTAACGAGATAGTTTATGAATCCTTCGAAACTATGATTTGCGTAAGTACCCAGATAATTTTGAAAATGCCAGTTTGCCCCGAAACCCGATCCGAAAAGAAAAATAATAACTGCCAAAACTGCGGCCCAACCAGATTTCAAAAATTTTCTATAAATTAAAAAGGTTATTATTGTCGCAAGTGACATAAAAGTCATTGCAGGAAACTGCAGGGCAAAATACCATCTTCCGGTAGATTGCAGTATAAACCCGCTTATTAAATTGATTAAGAACGAATACCTCATCCGCTCACCTGTAAAAATTGGTTCGTTAAAATCGATCTTTTTCTCGAAGGCAAATTTTGAAACCTCAGTCATATGAAAAGGGATATCACCATAACCTGCAGCGGCAGCCCGCATGTTTCCTTGTTTATCTATCAAGAAGGTTTTTGAAATCAAAAAAAGGTGAAACAATATTACCAAAGATAAAACAAAAAAAGGCCCCCAAGAAATTCTAGAAATTGACCACTTCATATAAATCCATTATATTCGCTTTGTTCGTGTAATTTCTCGAAAGATTCAGAATCAAATATAAGTGAAGAAAACGAAAAAAGATAAACCCAAATTACTTGTAATTTATGGGCCAACAGTCACAGGCAAAACAGCTCTAGCCATTAAACTGGCCAAAAAATTTAATGGAGAAATCATTTCCGCAGACTCCAGGCAAGTATATAAGGGTTTAGATATCGGAACAGGAAAGGTAAACTTCAGCTCAAAAGTTGAAAAACATCAAGGTTACTGGATTGTAGATGACATAAAAGTTCACGGTTTCGATGTTTTAAATCCCGGAAAACAATATTCGGTCTCAGAATTTATTGATTACGGATCAAAATCCGTCACAAGCATCACAAAACTTGGCAAGCTACCTATATTAGTTGGTGGCACGGGCTTTTATATTAAATCTTTCCTTTATGGTCTTGAATCGCAAGGTATAAGAAAAAACACAAGACTGCGGAATTCTTTAAGTAAATTATCTGCCTTACAGCTTTTTGAAAAGTTAAGAAAACTAAATCCGCAAAAGGCAGCTTCATTAAATAGGTCGGACGTCAATAACCCTAGACGCTTAATAAGGACAATAGAAATCGAAAAATCAACTTCCAAGCAAGCAAACCTTAACACGCAGCGATTTGTAGGAAAGATTAAAATCATTGGTCTTACAGCTCCAAACGAATATTTATATAGAAAAGCAGATAAGTGGTTAGAGGATCGGCTGAAAGCCGGCCTGGCTGATGAGATAAAAAAACTTATGGAAACTGTTGATTCCCACTGGCTTTCGTCTTTAGGTTTGGAATATAAATGGTTAGCGCTTTCTTCTCTAGGGAAGAAAGAAACAGTTGAGGCCATCAAAAGATTGAAAGGTGATATTCACGCTTACATCAGACGTCAAAAAACATGGTTTAAACAATTCAAAAATATAATGATTTACGACATTTCTAAAAAAGAGGAAACAGAATTGGTTGTGAGAAATATTGAAAATTTTGTTAAGAATTGACTGAAATTGCGCTTTTCGGCAAAGCTGAGCTATACTCGATTGGATGGAAAACAAAAACAGGATAGTAAAAATCGAAATTTCTACAAAAACTATTTTTACTGCGATAGGTATTCTTATTGGACTTTGGCTTCTTGTAAAAATAAGAGAAATCATCATCCTCCTTTTTGTTTCTCTAATTTTGCTTTCTGCGCTTTCCAGGCCTGTCGATTGGTTAGTTGCAAAAAAAATACCACGACTTTTGTCAGTCATTTTAGTTTACATCGTCATCATCCTTTTAATTATTGCTGTAATAGGTATTATTGGTCCTCTTTTGGTAGTCCAAACGACAGAATTTATCCACAGACTTCCCGTTATAATTTCCACCATTAATGAGTTTTTAGCCTTTAATAAAATTCCGACTCAAAATGTAACTCAGATAGTTGAACAACAGTCCCAAAGATTAGCTGGAGATTTAGTTTCGATAACAACAACGATCGTTTCTAGTTTTGTTTTAGTAGTAACCATTTTTGTTTTAACTTTTTATTTACTTTTAGAATGGAAAAATTTTCTCAAATTTATCGCTTCACCTTTCAACGGGAAACAAGAAAAGAAAACCTTAAATGTCATATCACAAGTAGAAAAGGGATTAGGAAGTTGGGTGAGGGGTCAGCTCACACTCTCTCTTGCAGTTGGTGTACTAAGTTACATAGGACTGCGCATAATCGGAATTCCTTTTGCCTTACCTCTTGCCTTAATATCCGCACTTTTGGAAATAGTACCAATAATTGGCCCAATTATGGCAGCCATTCCGGCAATTTTAGTCGGACTTACCATTTCACCCCTAAGCGCATTGGCAGCAGCTGCGGTTTTTTTCTTAGTTCAACAGCTTGAAAACCATTTGATTGTTCCCGTTATTATGTCTCGCGTAGTTGGTCTTCAACCACCAATCGTTATTATCACACTTTTGATTGGAGCGAAGCTCTATGGCATCGGAGGAGCATTCTTGGCAGTGCCATTTGCAATATTGCTTAAAATCATTGTTCAGGAAGTATTAATGAATCGAACTGAACTTAATGAGGAATATAGCGATAAATAATATGCTTCTGGGAAGGGAATAAGCCAGATTCTGTATTAACGATCATCTGTCTCAAAATGACGCTTTGCCACTTTGCCCCGCTTTAGGCGGGATGCCCCTATTTAGAACCTTCCGGAAACTTGGTTTGCGGTTCATTTCTGGGTTGCAGCAGTCAGGATTGCCCGTTTCACACCTACTCGTCTCTGTTGCTCTCCCAAAAGGTTAATTCCCTTCAGGTTTTAAAAGCCGCATATAGGTAAAGCTTTTAAAAACTAGCGCTTACACGTCGGAACTTACGTCCCGTGACTTGTTTCCTGCTGTCTGGACTTTCCTCTCCTCGCTATTACAGGTGAAGAGCGACCGTTTTCTTCCCAGAAGCGAAGCAAATTTTACCAAAAATCAGCATATTTCTCAAGTTAAATTGACTATTTGTCAAAAAAGTGCCGATAATATATAAATGGCGAAAAAGGCTAAGACTTTGCTTAAGAAAAATGTACTTTCTAGATCACTTATTGGTCTAACGCTTGTAATTGCACTAGTTGCAGGCTTTGAAGCTGTAACACAAAATGATTTTACAACCCTAGCCCCGACCCAACTATTTGTCGTTGCGGCTGTTTTCGGAATACTCGGCCTCTACACAAAAGAGTAGGACTTGGAATGTCCATCTCTCTAAGGTAAACTTACACTACAAATCTGCTCAAACGTATGCCAAAAAAAATACCTATTGTAGTTTTAATTGGCGGAGGTTCAAAATTACCGGCCCTTATTCAAGCAGCAAAAGAAAAGACGAGTAAATTTGAAATAAAACTCGTCGTAAGCCACAAAGCTTTTTCTCCGGGAATAGAGATTGCCTTAAAAAATAAAATTCCAGCAGTATATTTTAATTTACCAAACTTTAGAAAAAGACTTTTTGCAGGCGACCAAAAAGGAAAAATTGATTATCAAAAAAACTTAGGCTGGTTCATAAGTCAGGATCAATATGCACCTGAACTTTTGGTTTTTGCTGGTTGGGATTTGATATTGGACAGAAACTTCTTCGATTTCTTCAAGTGCAGCTTTGGAAACGGTTTTGCAGCCATAAATCTTCATCCAGCAATTTTACCCAAAAAACAAGAAGGTCAAAATATAAAAATGCCTGATGGTGAAATGACACCAATCATTAAGGGAGAGCAATCAGAGGTTTTACAAGAAGTATTAAAACAAAAACTTTCCTATTTTGGCCCTACCGTACATTTTATGGATGCTGAAGGATACGACACTGGTGAAATAGTTGAAAGGGAATTTATAAAAGTTGGAGATGCTAAAACTATTGAAGATCTAAGAAAAAAGCTTATGCCCGTCGAAGACAGAATTCTCATCTCATCAATAAATAAAGTCATAGATAAATACCTCTTATGATAAAAAAAACCGTTTTGGTAGTAGATGGCGGCGGCAGGGGATCTGCACTTGTTAAAAAATATTTGCAAAGCAAATCGGTAGGGCAAGTTTTAGCAACCCCGGGTAATGATTTAATGCTTCTTGATAAAAAAGTCAAAGTTTTTCCAAATGTTAAAACTACGGATGCCCAGAAAATTCTCAAAATCTGCATAGCCGAGAAAGTTAATCTAGTTGATGTAGCACAAGACAATGCAGTTGAGGCAGGTGTCACAAATCTCCTTTTAAAAAATCACGTCTATGTTTTTGGCCCGACAAAAGAAGCAGGACAAATCGAATGGGATAAGTCATGGTCTAAAAATTTCATGAAAAAATACAAAATTCCGACTGCAAAATTTAATGTTTTCAATTCCGAAAAGGCTGGTATTGACTTCATCAAAAACCAAAAAAACTCGAAATGGTATGTAAAAGCATCAGGCCTAGCAGCAGGTAAGGGTGCTATCTTTGCTTCGAATAATAAAGAAGCGGTCAGTGCTATCAAAGAAATAAAAAATTTCGGTAAGGCAGGGGATACTTACGTTATTGAGCAGTGTTTAGAGGGTGAGGAATTTTCATCATTTGCTGCAGTTTCTGGTCAAAATTTTCTGATTTTGGGCCACGCCCAAGACCATAAAACGGTTTTCGATAATAATCAGGGACCAAATACCGGAGGGATGGGTTGTTCGTCTCCACCATTGGTAATAACTTCAAAAATCGAGAAACAAATTACGGATATATTTAAAAAAACAGTTAACGGACTAGTCAAAGAAAAACGGCCATACTTTGGGATTTTATATTTAGGCGGCATTATAGAAAAAAATGGAAAACTAAAAGTCATTGAATTTAACGCAAGATGGGGTGATCCGGAGGCGCAAGTTATAGTACCTTCATTAAAAAACGATTTTTATGATTTGGCAAAAAAAGTAATAGAAGGCAATATAAAAAAGATAAAAATCGAAAGGGAAAAGGGTTACAAAGTAGCGGTAGCTGCCGCCTCTAAAGGGTATCCTAATGACTACCAAAACGTTATTGGCAAAAAGATTGTGGGTCTTGAAAAAATTCTCAAATTAAAAAACGTTGAAATTTTCGGAGCCGGCGTCAAAAAATTAGGGAAAAATTTTCTTGCGTCTGGCGGTCGGCTTTTTTATGTTATGGCAACCGGGAAGAATGTTGCAGAAGCTAGAAAAAAAGCCTATAATGCCCTCTCTTTAGTTTCTATTGCCGGTGGAAATTTGCATTATCGCCGTGATATAGGCTACAGAGATCTTAAAAGAATCGAATGATTTTTGAAGTTAGGGTTAAATCAAAAGCAGAAACAGACGCAAAAGGTGAAGCACTTCTTGCGGAAATTAAAAAGACATTAAATATTCACTCAATCGGAAAAATCCAGAGCGCCAAAGTTTATCGCCTCGAAAATATAAAAAAAGAAGATTTAATAAAATTCTCTAAAATTGCTCTTTACGAAGAAATAGACCAAATAGCAACATACAATAAACCGATTTTTCCAAAAACTGCAAAAGTATTGGAAGTTGCCTATAAACCCGGTGTTATGAATCCGGAAGTAGCTTCTATTTTAAAAGTCTCAAACGATTTAAAGATTAAGATAGAAGCCTGTGATTCTTCTTGGGAATATGCTTTTTTCGGCCCTGTCTCAAAATCTCAAATTGAAAAAATAACTAAAAGGTTGTTGGTCAACGACACAGTTGAAACTTTAGTCAAGCAGGTTCCCAAAACTTTAAAAATTTCAGGCACTGCTCAAAAAGTTCAAATAATTCCAATCCGTTCATTCAATAATCAGCAACTGATGGATTTATCTCGGGACAAATTATTTTTAAATCTTGAAGAGATGAAAGTCATCCAAAGCTATTTTGCGAAAATAAAAAGAGACCCAACTGATTGTGAACTGGAAACTCTTGCACTTACCTGGTCCGAGCATTGCGGTCACAAAACATTCCGAGCAAAATTAACTATCGACGGCAAACAAAAGGAATCGTTTATTTCTCGCATTAAAAAAACGGCCAAAAATAATCAAAAATTAATTGTTAGCGCTTTCGATGACAATTCTGGTGTTATAGATTTCTATGATGGCTGGGCGATATCTGGAAAAGTCGAAACACATAATTCTCCATCTGCAATCGAACCATACGGAGGTGCGATGACAGGTTCCGGCGGCGTATTTCGCGATATTTTGGGAACAGGCCAGGGTGCAAAACCGGTTGTCTCAACTGACGTTTTCTGTTTCGCTCCGCCTGATTTGGCCGCCAAAGATCTTCCCCCAGGCTGTCTGCCACCGGAATATTTACTTCGAAAGGTTGTTTATGGCGTCAGGGATTACGGCAATAGGGTCGGGATTCCAACCAACAACGGATCAATACACTTTCATCAAGACTTTCGTGCCAAACCGACAGTTGCTGTCGGATCTTTCGGCTTAATAGAAAAATCAAAAGCAAAAAAGGGCAAACCAAAATTGGGCAATTTAATTTTAACTTTAGGTGGTGCAACAGGCCGCGACGGAATCCATGGCGCAACATTCGCATCCGGAGAAATGACAGATAGAACAATTAACGTTTCAGGATCTGCAGTCCAAATCGGAAATGCAATTGAAGAAAAGAGGCTTATCGATGCGATTTTAAGGCTTAAAGAAGAAAATCTTATCTGCGCGATAACGGATTGCGGGGCGGGCGGATATGCATCGGCAATCGGCGAAATGGCCAAAGAAACTGGAGCTGAAGTTTATCTAGATAAGGTCCCTCTTAAATACACAAATCTTGCCCCATGGGAAATTTTCCTTTCCGAATCGCAGGAACGAATGGTACTTGCAATTAATCCAAAAGATCTTAAAAAAGTTCAAAAGATTTGTGAAACGTACAATGTTCCAAATAATGTAATCGGGAAGTTTACCTCTAACAAAAAACTGATTATTTATTATCAAAAACAAATAGTATGCAACTTATCTATGGATTTCCTTCACGACGGCCTTCCTCAACGGAAAATGATTGGTAAAACAAAGTCAAAATACCAGAATAATAAAATTAGGAAAAATTCAAAACCAATTAATATCGAAAAAATTTGGCAAAAAGTTATGGCTCATGGAAATGTGTGTTCAAAGGAACCAATAGTTAGAATGTATGACCATAATGTCCAAGGAACCGCGGCGCTCCATCCTTTTTCCGGCCAAAATTTTGACGGCCCAAACGACGGCGCAGTGATCCGTCCAATTCTGGCTAAACCTTATGGTCTCATCATCACCCACGGTTTGAATCCGCAGCTCAATTCCATAGACCCTTATTTGGGAAGCGTTTGGGCAATTATGGAAGCGGTTGCTAACTTTGTCTCAATCGGAGGAAACCTGAAAGACGCGGCCTTAGTGGATAATTTTATTTGGCCTTTTCCTGACGAGGAATCATTAGCAGATCTGGATAAATCTGTCGATGCCTGCCTGGATATGGCGAATCTTTTGAAGATGCCATTTGTTTCGGGAAAAGATTCCCTTTCCTCAACTTACAGATACCCCACGGGCAAAGTATTAAAAATCCCTCCCGTCCTTTTGATTTCTGTTTTTGGAAAAATTCCCGACGTTTCGAAAACAGGAAGTTCCGATTTTAAAAAAGTCGGATCAACCATAGTTTTAGTTGGTAAAGGAGATTTCGGAAATCTTGGCGGCTCAGCATATTTTGATGCCATAAAATCAGAAAGCAGCAATATTCCAAAACCGGATCTCTCATCAGCCACCAAAGTTTTCTCATCAATAACTTCGGGAATCAAATCATCAAAAATTCTTTCATGTCATGACATTTCCGAAGGTGGTTTAGCAACAGCACTTGCGGAGATGTGCTTCGGCGGAAATTGCGGTGCTGAAATATCAATCAAAGGTTTCAAATATCCAGATCATCAAATATTATTTTCCGAAACACCCGGCACATTTCTAGTCGAAGTGGAAAATGAAAAAGCAGCCAAAAAACTTTTTGCAAAAGTACCTAATACAATTTTAGGCAAAACCATTAAGTCAGACACAATCATAGTTAAAGGCTCAAAAACAATAAAGGTTAGTGCCAGCTCATTAAAAAACTCCTGGCAAAAACCGATGAAAGAGGTGTTTAATGGTTAAACCAAATGTTTGCATCCTAAGATCCGACGGCGCAAATTGCGACGAAGAACTATATTATGCTTTTGAAAAATTTGGTGCCAAACCCCAACTTGTTCACGTAAACGAACTTCGCAATAAGTCTAAAAAACTCAAGAATTTCCAAATACTGGCTCTTCCCGGCGGTTTCTCATATGGTGATGATATTGCCAGCGGCAAGGTGTTGGCAATCGAACTTGTAAGTTTCTTGGGAGAAGAAATCCGAAATTTTGTCGCAAAAAAAGGTTTAGTTTTAGGAATTTGTAACGGTTTTCAAACTTTGGTCAGGACGGGTCTTTTGCCATTTAACAATTTTGGCAAAATGGACGTGACTTTAGCCCAAAACGACAGCGGCCATTTTGAATGTCGATGGGTAAAAATTAAAAACGAAAAAAGCAAATGCGCATTTTTAAATCATAAGGATCCAATCGATATTGCGGTAAATCACGGTGAAGGAAAATTCTATGCTGACCAGAAAACAATCAAAAAAATCGAAGACGAAAACTTGGTCGTTTTCCGATACATCAACAGTCAAGGCAAACCCACACAAAAATACCCGGAAAATCCTAACGGATCAATTAACGCTATTGCAGGCGTGTGTGATCCGACTGGTAGAATTCTTGGCATGATGCCACATCCGGAAAAATTTATAAACATCACTCAACACCCAAACTGGCGCCGCCAAAAATTCACAAAACCCCACGGGGCATTTATTTTCGAAGATCTGATTTCGTATGCAAAGAAAAATTAATAAACTGAAATCGCTAAAATCTACGCGCTTAATCACGATGGAAGCGCTCTATCAGGCGTTGAAAAAAGTTTTAGTAGAAAATAAACCTGTGTCAGAAATAGATTTAAAGAAAGAATGGCTAAAGGAACTTCAAAAAAGTAGGGAAATATTTAAGAATGGTTGGTATGTTCCTCCACCCAATGGAATTGCAATCATATTTGCTCAAGACAATAAACCCAAAAGAACACAATTTCGCAGCCTTCGTTTTAAAGAAAATTTTCCTCAAAACAACATATTTCTGGACAAAAACAGAGGCATTATGATTCTCTATGCTTCTCCGGTTAGCAAAAAGACAGGAATTATCGGAGATTTTGGACTTACATTATATTTTGGGAGTGCGCCTGAAGTGACAAAGCACATTAAAAATATCTTGAGTATACAAAAAAAAGTTTTTAACTATGCAAAGCTAGGTATGTCTTTTTCTACGCTCTACAAATATGCAGACGGGCTTTTTAAGAAAAATAGTTTATCAAACGATTGGTGGCTTAATGTAACTGATCCATCCGGTAGAAATATGGGACACACATCTCCTTCAACAGAAAAAGACTGGAGCGACAAAGAATATAAACTTCTAAATAATGCTAATAAAAATTGGAAAAATACAGCTACTATGATCAGCAAAAGAAGGATATTTTTTAGCCCAAAAGAAAAATCAGTAATAAAAAAAGGACTTGCATTTTCCATCGAAAGCAGATTAAAAAAAGTTGGTGATCCGAATTTTCCAGTAGTATGGTTTCACTCTGTGGCAATTTTCCAAAAAAGCGGTAAAAAAGAATTCTTGACAAACTTTGATAAATTATTCAAACTGGCTGGGATGAATTACGCGCTTAATTATTAAAATATGAAAAAAATTTCTTACAGCAAAGTTGGAGACAACTACGACACAAAAGATCCAATTAAAAAATTGGCGCAAGTTGCAGCGCGTCAAACGAAAATTAGCGAAGCAGATTTTAAAGAAATAACCGACACTAGAGGAGAATCGGCTTTTGTCTGGCAGCAAGGAGCGGCTTTAATGGCGTCTGTAGTTGAGGGTTTGGGAACAAAAAATCTCGTTGCAGATGAAATGAGAAAAATAACTGGCAAAACTTATTACGACGTAATCGGTTACGATACCGTTGCGACAATTATTAACGACCTGATAACGGTTGGCGCAAAGCCAAGAGTGGTTCACGCATATTGGGCTATTGAAGACAACGGTTGGCTTCAAGACACTGAAAGGATGACAGATTTTATAAAAGGATGGAAAGATGCCTGTCAGGTTTCGATGGCCGTATGGGGCGGAGGAGAAACGCCAACATTAAAAGGAATAGTTGAAAAAAACACTGTTGATTTAGGCGGCTCCGCAATCGGCGTTATAAAAAATCCAAAAAATTTAATTACAGATAGAAAACTAAAATCAGGGGATAGAATTCTACTTTTTAAATCAAACGGTATTAATTGCAATGGTTTGTCGCTTGCTCGGGCAGTTGCCAAAAAACTAAAAAACGGTTACGGTGAAAAATTATCAAACGGCCAAACGTATGGAGAATCAATTCTCACAAAAACAAATATTTATGCAAAGCTAATACAAGATTTACTCTCAGCCGGTATAGATATTCATTACATATCCAATATCACAGGTCACGGACTTAGAAAAATCATGCGGGCTCGCGGTAACTTTACTTATGTAATTGAAAAACTTTTTAACCCTCAGGAAATATTTTTATTCATCCAAAAGCACGCAAATTTAACGGATGATGAAATATACCAAACCTTAAATATGGGCCAAGACTATGCAATCTTCATCGACAAAAAAGACGTCAAAAAAACGCAAGACATAGTCAAAAAAAACAAATTTGAATCAATTGATGCTGGGTATATCGAGTCAGGACCACGTCAAGTAATCATCAAACCCAAAAAAATTAAATTTTCATCAGAATCACTAGATTTAAGATGAGTGAGACATTAATAGAAGAAATAGAGACAATAAAAGAACGTAATAAGAGGGTGGAAAAAGACAAAGCCTGGGAAACAAGTTGGACGAGAAAAACTGCGATTGCAGTAACAACCTACATTTTAATTACAATTTTTCTAATAATCATCAAGGTCGAAAAACCATTTCTTTCCGCAATAATACCGGCTATTGCCTATCTCGTTTCAACGGCTTCACTAGGAATCCTCAAAGACTGGTGGCTTAAAAACCAAAAATAAAATTCATTTGACTTTCGTATTTACTTCGGGTATACCTAGCCCATGGATTTGTTCGACGAAAACCAAAAAGAATTTGCGCCGCTTGCGGACCGTATGCGTCCTAAAAACCTTGAACAATTCGCAGGGCAAAAACATTTGGTATCACAAGGAAAAATTTTAGAAAAAGCAATCAAAGAAGACAAATTGTTTTCCATGATATTTTGGGGACCACCCGGATCTGGAAAAACTACCCTTGCAAGAATCATCGCCTCCGAAACTAAATCCAATTTTGTTCCAATTTCTGCAGTTACATCCAATGTGGCGGAAATTAAAAAAATTATTCAAAGCGCTCAAGACACTCAAAAGCTACAAAAGCAAAGGACCATTCTCTTTATCGACGAAATCCACCGCTTCAATAAAGCGCAACAGGATGTTTTACTTCCTCACGTCGAACGAGGAACAATCACCTTAATCGGCGCGACAACCGAAAATCCCTCATTTGAAGTGATTGGTGCTTTACTTTCAAGGTCCCGCGTTTTAAAACTAGAATCACTCTCCGAAGAAGATCTCGAAAAAATAATCAAAAGCTCTCTAAAGAATAAAACCGAGGGACTCGGCAAACAAAAAATCAAAATAGATAAAAAAGCGCTTGATTTTTTAATTTCTCAATCAAACGGAGATGCAAGGTTTGCCCTTAACACTCTCGAAATTGCATCTTCGCAGATTAAGAGTCAGTCCACTCTAAAAATGGAAAACTTCACAAGCGCTCTCCAAAGGCACACAACTTTTTACGACAAAAAAGGGGATTACCATTACGATACAATTTCTGCCTACATCAAAAGCATGCGGGCAGGAAAAACTGATGCAGCACTTCATTATTTGGCGCGAATGATTGAAGCAGGAGAGGATCCGGTTTTTATCGCCCGCCGCATGGTGATTTTTGCCTCAGAAGACATCGGCAACGCAATGCCCACTGCTTTGGTTATTGCAACTTCTGCAATGCAGGCAGTCCATATGGTTGGCATGCCTGAATCAACTTTAATTCTTTCACACGTCACGTCATATTTATCGGAAGCCCCAAAAAGTATTGCTTCAACGACCGCAATTTCAAAGGCTCTTTCTGATATCAAAAATATTCCCCTCGATCCAATCCCTCTGCACTTAAGAAATGCACCGACAAAAATGATGAAAGAAATGGGGTACGGAAAAGGTCATATTCGCTATCCATGGATGGACGAAAACAGCGACAAAAAAATTCTGGAATATATGCCAAAAAATCTCATCGGTAAAAAATATTATCAGGATCCAAGAAAGAAAAAATAATTTTTTTGCATTTTCTTAAAGTATCCTATATAATTCCACAATGGAGGCCCGAAAAGTCTACAAAATTGCAACACTGGGTTCTCACTCCGCGCTACAAATCTTAAAAGGCGCAAAAGACGAAGGCTTCAAAACAATTTGCATCGCAATCCCTGATCGAGTTTCTCTTTATTCACGCTTCTCTTTTATTGACAAAATAATAGAAATTAAAAAATATACCGATTTTCCAAAGATAGAAAATCAACTAATTTCAGAAAATACAATAATTATTCCGCACGGTTCTTTCGTCGCATATTTAGGAGTTGAAAATAACAAAAAAATGAAAGTCCCCTATTACGGAAATAAAAAAGTTCTGGATTGGGAGTCCGACAGAAAAATGCAAAGGGAATGGCTTGTAAAAGCTCAAATTCCTGTTCCAAAAAGGTTTAAAAAAGGTGAAAAAATAGATAGACCGGTTATCGTCAAATCATACGGTGCCGCCGGTGGTAATGGATACTTTTTCGCCAAAAATCAAAAAGATTTTGATAAAAGGATAAAGGTCTTCAAACCAAAAGATTTTATAGTTCAGGAATACGTTATTGGAGTTCCACTTTATATACATTATTTTTACTCACCAATTTCAAAAAAATTAGAAATTTTATCAATAGATAAACGTTACGAGTCGAACGTCGATTCTTTAGGCAGAATTCCATCACAAAATCAGCAAGGCTTAGGCATCGAACCGTCATTTGTCGTTGTCGGAAATTCCCCGCTGACTCTCAGGGAATCACTCTTAGCCGAGGCGTTTGAAATGGGAGAAAGAGCAGTCGCTAAATCACAAGAATTAATTCCCGGCGGACTCTGGGGCCCGTTTTGTCTAGAGACAATAATAACTCCGGAGCAAAAATTTTCAATAATTGAGATTTCCTGTCGAATTGTAGCCGGAACAAATTTATTTATTAATGGATCACCATATGCTGCCTTATATTGGGATAAAGAAGTGTCAACAGGCCGAAGAATCGCGATGGAAATTAAAGAGGCAATTAAAAAAGATCAATTAAGAAAAATCTTAAATTAACATGGCAAAGTTAAACAAATGGCATGGAACAGCGGCAGTAATAGGGATCGATTGGGGTGATTCCGGAAAAGGCCGGTTAATTGATGATCTGTCCCAAAATGCGAATGTAATTGCCCGCTTCAACGGTGGTTCAAACACTGGCCACACTGTTTCAAATAAATTCGGAAAATTTGCGATGCATATAACACCTTCCGGAATTTTTAATCAAAAAGCAACGTGCCTTGTCGGTCGCAACGTTGCGGTCAACCTGGAAGTGCTAATTCAAGAGCTGGACTCATTCAAAAAAGCCGGTGTTGCTTTTAAAAATTTGGTTATAGATGAGCAAGCGCCTTTGACGATGCCTTGGCATATTTTACGGGATGGCATCAGGGAAAAAGTCCGTAAATCAAAAATCGGCACAACCGGAAATGGGGTGGGACCTACGTATGCAGACTACACGGAAAGAGTTGGGTTAAAAGTTATCGATTTATTATCAAGCGATCTAAAAGAAAAAATTTACAATGAAGCCGAAATTCAAAATAAATTTTTTAATCTTAAGATTTCACCAAATGATGTATATTCGAAGTTTTCAAAATACTCAAAAGTTATAAAACCTTATGTTGGAAATACAATACAAATCATAAAACAAAATTTACAAAAAAATAAAAACATCCTTTTTGAAGGTGCCCAAGGCTACTTTTTAGATATCGATGCGGGAACTTACCCATTTGTAACATCGTCAAATCCCGGAGTTGTCGGAATTTGGAGATCTTACGATTTACACCCGCAAAATTTAGACCATGTAATAGGAATCACCAAAGCTTACACAACTCGGGTCGGATCTGGTCCAATGCCAACCAAAATGGATGAGAAAACTTCCAAACAAATTATCGAAAAAGGTCATGAAGTTGGAACTACAACCGGAAGGATCCGATCTCCCGGTTGGCAAGATTTAGTTCTTTTAAAATACGCGCATGAAGCAAACCACCTTACAGCTCTTGCTATAACAAAATTGGATATCCTAAGCGGTCAAAAAAAGATCAAATTAGGCGTCGGGTATAAATTAAACGGCAAAGAAACAACATACTTGTCTCACAGTTCTGAATTTTTAGAAAACGTTCGGCCAGTTTATGAAGAATTTGAAGGGTGGCAGGAAGATATATCTAACGTTAGAGAATTTGAAAGGCTTCCTAAGAATGCTAAAAAATATATAGAGGCGATTGAGAAATTCACCAAAATTCCGGTTAAATTCATTTCAGTTGGCCCTAAAAGAGGTGAAGTAATTTATGTCTAAGCCTAAAGATTACACAATTGCAGTAGTTGGTTCACACAGCGCCCTAGACATCTGTCGAGGAGCAAAGGATTTAGGTTTTAAAACTTTAGTCGTTGTTGAAAAAGGAAGAGACAAGACTTATGCCCAATATTTTAAAACAGATGGGGAATTGGGATGTGTCGATGAAGTTTTGGAGGTCGAAAAATTTAAAGATATTTTGGAACCTAAAAATCAGAAAACCTTAAAAGATAAAAATTCAATATTTATTCCTCACCGCTCATTCGAAGTTTATCTTAACGATTACGACGCAATAGAAAAAGATTTTAAAGTACCTATGTTTGGCAATAAATATTTGCTCAGAATCGAGGAAAGGTATGTCAAACCAAACCAATATGATTTGTTAACTGAAGCTAAAATAAAATTCCCGAAGACATTTGATAATCCAAAGGAAATAGATCGTTTGGTTTTGGTAAAAGTCGCAGAACGTGAAAGGAAATTCGAAAGAGCATTTTTTCTAGCAAGCTCTCCAAAAGATTTTCAGATCGCTTCCGAAATATTAATTTTGGAAGGAAAAATTACAAAGGATGCCCTCGATGTTGCAGTAATTGAAGAATTTATTTTAGGGGTCCAAATTAATTTTAATTTCTTCTATTCACCTTTTACAAAAAGGGTAGAACTTGCCGGAACGGACACAAGAAGACAGACCAACATAGACGGTCTCCTAAGACTTCCCGCTTTTTATCAAACTCAGCTGCAGGAATCAATACAAATCAAATATGAAGAGGCTGGTCACATCGCTGTAACTACCCTTGAATCAACGCTGGAACCAGCTTTTGAGATGGCAAACCGTTTTGTAGATGCCGCACGAAAATTATATCCTCCCGGAATAATCGGGCCGTTCGGGCTTCAATCGGTAATTACTGCGGGTCCACCCAAAAAAGAGATTGTGGTTTTCGATGTTTCACCCAGAATGCCTGGATCGCCGGGAATTTTTGCAACACCTTATAGCGGTTATTTATATGGGGAGCCGATGAGTATGGGAAAAAGAGTGGCAATGGAAATAAAAAAAGCTATTGACCAAAATTCAATCGATAAAATTACGACATGAAGACAAATTTTGATAATTACCAATCACCTTTTTCCTGGCGTTACGGATCGGACGAAATGCGCCAGCTTTTTTCTGAAGTCAATCGCCGAAAAACATGGCGGCAAGTTTGGGTATCGTTAGCAAAGGCTCAAAATAAATTCGGTCTGATTTCTAAAAAAGAATTAAATGACATAATCAAACATCAAAATGTAATAGATATCGAAAAAGCGCATCAAATCGAAAGCGAAATAAAACACGATTTAATGGCAGAGGTAAAAACGTATGCTTCACAAGCCAAAATCGGCGGAGGTAAGATTCACCTCGGCGCAACTTCCCAAGATATAGAAGACAACGCGGATGCAATTATCTTTAAAGATGCACTCGCGATAATAGAAAAAAACTTAAACAAGCTTCTTAAAGTTTGGTTACTAAAAATCGACGAAAATAAAGATTTAGTTTGCATGGCCTACACACACCTGCAACCGGCTGAACCGACAACCTTAGGTTATCGGTTTTCACTATATGCGCAAGATTTACTCATTGATCTGGAATTATTAAATTACATAAAAACTCAAATAAAAGGAAAAGGAACAAAAGGAGCAGTAGGAAATTACGCCAGCTATATGTCCCTGTTGGGATCTAAAACCGAAAACATGGAAGAAGCCGTTTTGAAAGATCTCGGCATCGAAGCTTTCGACATTACAGGACAAGTCTACCCAAGAAAATTAGATTATTTAGTCTTATGTTTGCTGTCTTCTATCGCACAAAGCCTTTATAAATTCGCTTTCGATTTAAGAATTCTTCAGTCGGCACAGTTTGGAGAACTGGCGGAACCATTTGCCAAAAAACAAGTCGGTTCATCTGCGATGCCTTTTAAAAGAAATCCTCAGAACTCGGAAAGAATTTGTTCGCTCGCTCGTTACATTGTCGGTCTATCAAGAACTGCCTGGGACAACGCAGCAAATTCGCTTCTCGAGCGAACGCTCGACGATTCCGCAGCCAAAAGAATAATAATTCCAGACAGCTTCTTGGCAACAGACGAAATATTAAAACTTACCTTATATATAGTTTCAGACATGGTAATAAACAAAAAGAACATTGAAAAAAACCTTAAATCTTATGGACCATTTTCTGCACTCGAATCAATTCTTTTAAAAAGTGTTAAAAACGGTGCAAACCGACAGGAAATGCATGAAGTCCTCAGGGAGCATTCAATGCGTGTCTACGATGAAATGGCTAAAACCGGCGAAAACAAATTGTTCCAGAATTTAAGCTACGATAAGACCATTTTAAAATATTTATCTAAATCTGAAATTGATAGTCTCTCAAATTATAAAAAACATATAGGTCTTTCGGAAAAGAAATCAAGATCGATGATTTCAAAAATTAAAAATATTTAAAATGAAGAAAATAATTTTGCCACTTCATAAATATGTAAAAACAATATACAATAGCAAAAATAATCCTGAACGACTTGCCCAAGATAACTGCCCTGTAAACTAAATATGGCAAATCAAAAGAAAGTACGTCCGCAAGTAGGAATAATAATGGGCTCCGATTCGGATCTAGGGGTTATGTCTGATGCGGCAAAAATTTTAGACGAACTTAAGGTTCCGTATGAAGTATCTGTACTTTCTGCGCACAGAGCACCTTCGGAAACTAATGCTTATTCCGCCTCAGCACAAAAACGGGGTTTAAAGGTGATCATCGCCGGTGCGGGTGGTGCAGCAGCTTTGCCGGGTGTTGTGGCTTCGCAAACATTGTTACCAGTTGTAGGTGTTCCCATTAAGTCCAAAGCAGTAGAAGGATTAGACGCTCTCCTTTCTATAAGTCAAATGCCTCCCGGAATTCCAGTTGCCACAGTTGGTATAGATTCGGCAAAAAATGCCGGAATTTTAGCAGCCGCAATTGTTGCCTTATCAAACAAAGAAGCAGCTAAAAAATTAGCAAATTACAAAAGCAGTTTAAAAAAACAAGTTCTTGTCAAAAATTCAGCTCTTAAAAAGCTTGGATGGTCCAAATATTTAAAAGGAAAAAATGCTAGATAAAAAAATAATACAAAAAAATATTCCTAATGCTATAAAAGCGGTTCCAGTTCGAAACCTTGGTAAAAGGCAAAGCGGAAAGGTTCGCGATTGGTATAGTAAAAATAATCTTAGAATTCTTATTGCCACGGACAGAATATCGGCTTTCGATAAAGTTTTGGGATTAATCCCCTTCAGGGGCGCAGTTTTAAACAAACTTTCAGAATTTTGGTTTAACACAACTCGGGATATAGTTTCTAACCACATGATTGGTGTTGTTGATCCAAACGTTATGTTGGTTTCCGAAGTTCAAGCACTGCCAATAGAAGTTGTAGTCAGAGGTTACATTACCGGTGTTACCGACACATCTCTTTGGAAACAATATAACGAGGGCAAAAGAACAATTTATGGCATAAAATTTCCCGAGGGCCTTAAAAAAAATCAAAAACTTAAAGCTCCGGTTATTACTCCGACCACAAGAGGAACCGGTCCGGGTGGGCATGACGAACCGATTACCAAACAAGAAATCATAAAAAAGAAATTAGTACCGCCTGCAATTTACAAGCAAATTGAAAAAGTAGCGATCAAGCTTTTTGAAAGAGGAACACTAGTTGCAGCAAAAGCCGGTTTTATACTAGCTGATACTAAATATGAATTTGGGATCGACAAAAAAGGTAAATTAATTTTAATAGACGAAATCCATACTCCAGACAGCAGCAGGTATTGGCTCAAAAAAACATATGCACCATTAGTTTCCAAAGGTCATGAACCCGAAAATTACGATAAAGAATTTATGAGACTTTGGTTTGCAAAAAGCGGTTACACCGGCAAGGGCAAAGCTCCTACAATGCCGGATGATCTAGTTGTTAAAATTTCGCAAAGATACATGGAAGTATATGAAAGATTAACGGGAGAAAAGTTTGATGTTGATACAAAAATACCTCAGCTTGAAAGGATTATGGAAAGCCTCGAAAAATTGATATAAGATTATGGTCGCAGTTATAAACTTTGGCGGCCAATATGCACATCTTATCGCAAGGCGAATTCGAGAGCTCGGTGTAAAAAGCGAACTTTTCCCCCCAGAAATATCTATCCAAAAAATAACAGATTTATCTCCAGACGCCATTATTTTTTCTGGAAGTCCATTTTCGGTTTACGATAAAAAAGCACCGCACATCAATCCAAAAATTTACGAATTGCAAATTCCTATTTTAGGAATCTGCTACGGCCAGCAATTGATTGCCTATCAACTTAACGGCTCCGTTTCGTCACACGACTCAAAGCAGTTTGGTAAAGAAAATCTAAAAATAGGCAAATCACAATTATTTGAAGGTTTAAAAAAGACTGAAACAGTCTGGTTTTCGCATGGTGACCAAGTGGACAAAATCCCATTGGGTTTTACTATTATCGCTTCTTCAAAAAATGCCAAAGTCGCTGGTATTCAAAACCCGACATCCAAAATCTACGGAATTCAGTTCCACCCTGAAGTAACCCATACACCTTCCGGGCGAAAAATTCTTAGTAATTTTTTGTTTACGATTGCAAACACCAAAAAAGATTGGGATCTCAAAAAGCAAAAAGATGAAATCATAAACAGTTTAAGTCACAAAATAAAATACCATAGAGTCATTATGGCAATTTCTGGGGGCGTCGATTCATTGGTTGCGGCAGCTTTACTCAAAGAGGCGATTGGTAATAATCTACATTTGGTTTTTATAGATACAGGGCTTCTTAGAAAAAATGAAGTCTCAGAAGTTCAATCGATTGTAAAAAAAGTTGGTTTTGTAAACTTTAAAATATCAAATTCCAGCGAAAGATTTCTATCCGCACTCAAGGGCGTTACAGATCCGGAAGAAAAACGCCAAATTATCGCTAAACATTATTTTGCAATTTTTGAAGAAGAAGCTAAGAGGATTAAATCAGTAAAATACCTTGCTCAAGGGACAATTTATCCAGACCGTATCGAATCGGCACAACCAACAAAGCACGCCGATAAAATTAAAAGTCACCACAATCTAACATTACCAAAAGGTCTCGAGCTTGAAATCGTCGAACCACTTGCCGAGTTTTACAAAGACGAAGTTAGAAAAATCGGCGCTATACTTGGTATCAATCAGCAGTTTTTACTTCGTCATCCGTTTCCTGGCCCAGGCCTTGCAATTAGAATTCTCGGAGAGGTTACAAAAGAACGATTATCAATACTAAGGGAGGTCGATTATGTATTAATTTCGGAGCTTAGATCAGCAGGTTTATATGATAAGGTAGGGCAAGCTTTTGCAGCCTTGCTTCCTGTCAAATCAGTCGGTGTCATGGGTGATGCCCGCACCTATTCATATATCGTCAGCTTACGATCAGTCGACACTCAAGATTTTATGACCGCCGATTGGTCAAAAATCCCATTTTCGGTTTTAGAAAAAATTTCCTCTCGAATCGTCAACGAAGTCCGCGGGGTAAACCGCGTCCTTTATGACATTACTCAAAAGCCTCCAGCAACGATAGAGTATGAGTAAAAAGGTTAAAAAATTTGTTGTCGTTACTTCTAACAAAAATAAATTAGCCGAAATAAATCAAATTCTTGGGACAAAATACAAGCTTAGCAAAATAGAAGTTCCCGAAATCCAATCACTCGACTTGGATCAAATAATTACCGAAAAAGCAAAAGCCGCATTTGAAAAAATCAAAAAACCTGTTCTTGTTGAAGATATCAGTTTTGAAATTCAATCATTAAAGGGTCTTCCAGGCCCATTTGTTAAATTTTTTCTGCAAAGGATTGGCACTGAAGGAACTGTTAAGTTAGTCGGCAACAAATCAACTAAAACGAAAGTTACAGCAGCACTTGGACTCTACAACGGGTCAAATGTCAAAATTTTCAAAGGTATAGTTTGGGGCAAATTATCCAAAAATAATAGGGGGGAAGGCGGATTTGGTTTCGATAAAGTTTTTATCCCTAAGGGCTACAAACAAACTTATGCAGAAATGGATCCGAATTTAAAAAACCAAATTTCCCACCGCGGCAAAGCGCTCCAAAAATTGAAAGAGTTTCTAATCAAGAATGAAAAAAATTAAGGCCATATTTTTTGACCTAGGCGGTGTCGTGCTGACTCAATCACTGGAAGCACGATTCGAAGTCATTGCGGAAGTTTTTAAAAAAGAAAAAAAAGATATTGAAGAAATTTTCAAAAAATACAATAAGGATTGGACAATCGGTAAGCTTTCAGTAGAAACGTTGGCAAAGCGGTTAATAAAAGAATTTGATATAAAACAATCAACGACTCAAATCTTAAAAAACTGGAAAAAAGTTTACCAAAACAAAACTCTTCCAAACAAACAACTACTCATCAAAATAGACAATCTAAGAAAAAATTATGATCTTTATCTTTTGACCAACACGGTTGATTTGCACCATAGAGTCAATTCTAAGCGCGACATTTTCATCCATTTCAATAAGGTCTTTGCTTCACATATTATCGGCATAAAAAAACCGGAACAAGACTTTTATATACACGTTCTTAGAGAACTTAAATTAAAGCCGGAAGAATGTGTCTTTGTAGATGACATAAAAGAAAATATCGATGCCGCAAGAGATTTAGGAATAGATGGAATAATATTTCAAAACAATAATCAGCTATTTAAGGAATTTAAAAAACGGAAAATAGCAATTTAGCTACTTCTTAAAGACCAGGATTTTGTAGCCTACAAAATTCCAAAACAGGCTTATAACTGTCGCCAATAGCTTTGCAACATTTGGTCTTAGATTTGGGTTTGCAATAACATGCGGGAAAATATAAGTAGAAAGAAAATAGACCACAAAAGCATTAATTAAAAGTCCGATAACTGTAACTATTAAAAACGAACCAAAATTTTGCCCCGCCTTTTTCTTGGAAACGAAAGTAAATTCCCTGTTCCAAAAATAACTGTTTACTGTTGCTACGCTAAAGGAAATAGCTGCGGTAAAAAATATCCCAATTCCTTGAGTCACACCTGTCAAAAAAATAATCAGATTCAAAATTCCAAAATCAATCGCAGTATTTAAAACTCCAACCAGCATGAATTTGGCAAATTGCCAAACAAGAGGCACAATCTTTCCTAGAAAATTTCCCACCACAAGGCCTACTACAGCTAAAATTGGCAGGACAATAAAGATAATCGGCCATTCGTATGGCAATTTCGAATCAAGACCAGTATTAATAAGTGTAGGCACGAGAAAAATTGCAGTTAGAAAACCTGCAACAAGTCCAAGGAGCAAATCCTTATTTTTCATGACAGATAATACCATTGTATATACAAATGAAAAGAATTTTCAACACAGGCCAATTTCAAAATGCTAACATTACATTGTGTCTAGAAAATACAAATTTATCATCCTTATTCTTCTGACAGCCATTATAGTTACCGTCAGTTTATGGTCGGACGCACTTTTCAGGTCAAATCAAAATCTTTCGGAAAATAAGCAAAACCCTACATTGTTATCAAAAGTAATTGCAGAAAAAGTAGCATCGTCTTCGGCGCAATCCGCGCTCGAAAATATCGAGCCCCAAAAAGTATCAAGAGTCATAGATGGGGACACAATTGAGCTTGAAAACGGCCAAAAAGTTCGCTACATTGGCATCAATACTCCCGAAACAGTAGACCCAAGAAAATCTGTCGAGTGCTTCGGTAAAGAAGCTTCACTAAAAAACAAAGAATTGGTGGAAGGCAAAAATGTTCGATTGGAAAAAGACATTTCGGAAAGGGATAAATATTCCCGTCTTCTGCGATACGTCTACGTTGATGACATCTTCGTAAACGACTATCTTGTTCGACAAGGGTTCGCCTATGCAAGTACATTTCCACCAGATGTAAAATATCAAGATCAATTTCAAAAGGCGCAACTAGAGGCACAGCAGCAAAATAGGGGTATATGGTCAAATTGTCAGCAAGGTTCATCGGAATCCAACCCTCAAACCACTACTTCAGACTCCAACTGCCAGATAAAGGGTAATATTTCTTCAAGCGGCGAAAAAATCTATCACCTCCCATCTCAGCGTTATTACAATCAAACAACCATCGATGAATCCAAAGGGGAGAGGTGGTTTTGCACGGAAGACGAAGCTATTGCGGCTGGCTGGCGAAAATCCAAAATTTGAAAAAAGATTGATATAATAAGATGATGTCAAATATTTGGGAAACTTTAAAAAACGAAAAACGCTTAACACGTCATTATTACGGTGATTTGGTAAGGTTCCTTTTTATGCTGGCGGCCATAATCATGCTAGTTACTTTACCGTTTTTAATCGGTAAATTACCGGTTCCGCTTTATGCGTCGATTCTGGCGATTTTGGCAATTGGCGTTTTAGCAGGAATCACAAATCCACTCCAAAAATGGATTTCCATTTTAAATGGCGCTATTTCTTTTGCCGCTCTTTTTGTTTTTGAATATTACGCGGTAAATTCCTTAACAACTTCAGGAGCAGGAAATCTGTATTTTATTACAAATCAGCTCCTGGCTCTGGTTTTTCTTTTTGCTCTTTACTACAGCATTAAGACAATTCGTGCAATGTACCTCAAAGATAACCCTTAATGCTTGCCAAAATCACTTCCGCCGCAGTTGTTGGCCTAGACGCCGTTCCAATTACTGTTGAGGTGGATATAGCAGCTCAAGGCTTACCATCTTTCACTATCGTCGGTCTCCCGGACAAAGCCGTTGAGGAATCAAAAGAGCGTGTTCGTGCTGCCTTAAAAAATTCGGGCGCAGACTTTCCAGCAAAAAGAATTACAGTAAACCTTGCGCCTGCCGATCTTCCAAAAGAAGGGCCGGCATACGACCTGCCAATTGCCTTAGGAATTTTAATTGCATCCGAGCAACTTAAGGAAACACCGGAAATAAAAAACAGTATCTTCTTGGGCGAACTTTCCCTCGACGGTTCACTTCGCAGAATTTGGGGGGTTTTGCCGGCTGCGATTATGGCAAGGGATCAAGCCTTTCAGGAATTATTTATTCCTGAAGATAATTTGGAAGAAGCAGCAATTATGAGTAAAATCAAAGTTTACCCGGTCAGAAGTTTAAAGCAAATCTTTGACCATTTTTCAACTTCAATCTTACCCAAAGCTCAACAAAAATCAATCAAAGCTTCAAAAACCATCAAACAAAATTTTATGAAACAGTACGCGGAAGAATATGATTTTGAAAACATAAAAGGTCAGGAAAGCGCCAAACGGGCTTTGGAAATTGCAGCAGCAGGTGCTCACAACATTTTAATGAAAGGACCACCAGGTGCCGGCAAAACCTTAATGGCCAGAAGTTTTCCAACAATTTTGCCAAAATTAACTTTTGAAGAAAGTTTGGAAGTTACCAAAATTTATTCTGTCGCCAACCTGCTAAACCGCGAAAATCCAATAATTACAAACAGGCCATTTAGAAGCCCTCACCACACCACAAGCCACATAGGTTTAATCGGTGGCGGCAATGTACCTCATCCTGGTGAAATTTCACTAGCTCACCGCGGTGTCTTATTTTTGGATGAATTTCCGGAATTTCCAAGGCAAGTTTTGGAAGCGCTTCGCCAACCCATGGAAGACGGCCATGTTACCATTTCGCGTGCCGCAGGACGAGTGCTTTTCCCGTCACGTTTTACCCTGGTTGCTGCCGCCAACCCTTGTCCATGTGGTTTTTTAGGAGACGAAACTAGATCTTGTGTGTGCTCACCCTCAACAATTACACGCTACCAAAAGCGTATTTCTGGCCCAATTCTCGACAGAATCGATATACACATAACAGTTCCGGCAGTCAAAGTTGAAAAATTAACTCAAGACCAGAAATCCGAAACTTCAAAAACAATCCAGTCACGGGTTCAAAGAGCTCGCGAAATTCAACTCAAGAGATTTAAAGGTACAAAAATCAAATCAAATTCTGAAATGAGCTCAAAACTGACAAAGGAATATGCCGCACTCGACGAAGCATCAATCACGCTTCTCAAACAAGCAATTTCAAAACTCAATTTATCAGCACGTTCCTTCCATAAAGTTGTCAAAATCGCAAGGACCATAGCCGACCTGGAATCATCGGTTAAAATTAAATCAAATCACGTTGCAGAAGCTTTGCAATATAGACCTCAACAGGAAAGTTAATATCAGCGAAATATTTGCTACAATTGCCTTGTGAAAAAAAGTTATTTGTTCGCACTTATCATATACTTGTTAGTCTCAATTTTTTTGCAGTTAAAATTTAATAATATAAAAACCGATATAGGTCAAATAAGACTAATTAGTAATAGTGATTTTTCAAATAGCCTAGCAGAATCAATCAGGTCTGACACAAATACTAAAACAATTTTAATTACCCGTGCCTTTCATAATAAATTATGGTCTACGGGTGAGGAATTTAGCCTAAACATTGCGAGAGCCCTAGACCCTTCCTACTTATTTGGATTTAATCAATCGGGAATGTATGAAGAATCTAATAAATATGTTCTTTTATACCCTTTTGAATTTCCTATATTTTTAATATTTTTGTTTTATTTGGTAAACAACAAAATAAAATACAAAAAAATTTTATTAATCCTTATTACTTTTTCTTTAATTACGATTGGATTACTGGAACCACATTACAGTTTTATAAAATTTTTTCCTTTGATATTTACACTAAAAATAGGAATATTTTTAGGATTTGTGGAATTACTAAGTGGATTAAAATGGCTAAAAAAATAATATTAATTGTATTAATAGTTTTTGGTCTCGTTGTTAGGTTTGCAGCTCTCGGCAAAGTTCCCCAAGGACTTTTTTCTGACGAGGTTGCAATAGGTTTAAACGCCAAGTTAATTGCTCAAGAAGGATACGACGAATATGGAAGGGACCATCCTTTCGCTTTTGAATCTTTTTCCGATTATAAATTTCCCGGATATATTTACGCCACAGCGTTAGCTTATAAATTCTTCGGCTCAACAGTAATAACCGTTAGATTGGCTTCCTTTTTACCTGGCTTAATTACAATTTTTATTATTGGATTAATTGCAAAAGAGTTATTTCCAAAAACCTTAACTTATTTGTATGCAATGGCATTTTTAACCACTAATCCATTACATATTCAGTATTCATCTATCGCTTACGAAGCCAATTTTGCACTCATGTTCCTCAGCATATTTCTATTATCAGTCCTCAAAATTGCAAGTAATAAAAATCCTAAAATTTTCTTGCCTCTTGGTGTTTTATCAATAATTTTGGGAACGTGGACTTATCATGCAGAAGTCATAATTTTTCCATTGATATCATTATCACTGTTCATACTGTCATTTTTTGTGAGAGGAAAAACTGCCGATCTTAAGCTACTTAGGTTTTCTACAATAATTTATTTCACTGCTTGTATATTTGCAACCATACCATTTTTAATAAACCATCATATAGATGAAAGACCAATTTCTTACTTGATAGGACAAAAAGACATTTTACTAAGACTAAATGAAATAACATCTTCTTTTGTTAGATCTTTTAATTTAGAATTTCTTTTTTTTAGGGGAGACACTTTTGCTTATAGAAACGGGTTGCAAGAATACGGAATATTTCCATTAGTGTTTTTATTACCGTTGGCATTAGGATTTCTGCTAATAATAAAAAATTTTTCCTGGAAAAACTTTCCGCCAATATTTTTATTAAGTATCTTAACTATTACACTATTGCCGTCAGCACTTTCTAGCCCTGTGCCGTATGCAACGCGTATATTGCCGTTTCTTATTCCAATAGTTTTAATTGGTTCTTTAGGCACGGCATACTTATTTGACAAGTTATTAAATAATAAAATATCCCAAATTCTACTCCTATGTATTTTTATTTTTCAGGAACTACTTTTTGTTCATATATTTTTCGTTCATTATGAAAAAACCAGTCGACATGAATTTCCAGGAGTTTCTGTTCAATTATCACAGGCTGCTTCTGGACTCATTCAGCAGGACAAAATGGTTTATTTTCTCAACGGTTACTCTTGCTTGCCCTGGGGCAATGATGTTTTGGAGCTTTGGTACTTTTCTAAGCTTTCCAACAAAAAAATGGTCAACTGGAATTTGCAGTTTAGGTCTCAAAGGATTGAACAAAATAACCATGCAGTAATTTTTGACAGTATGAAATCTCCAAAGGCTGAGTTTGCAAACGTAAAAATTAATTTGGATCAGGAAGAAATGGCAACAAGCAACAGCGGCAGCTATCTCATAAGATGCACAACTCAGGGACAACTCTATGATCCATCTTCAGAAAAATTGATCCAAAAGTTTTACATGTATCCGGAATATAATTTGTACGAAGTTTATACACTAAGCCAAAAATTTTAAACGATACTTTCATAAAATAAGAGAATTTTTGCTACAATTGGATTGTGAGGAAAGTAATATTCTTGTCGATTTCAGTATTAATTGCGTTATCGATTTTCTTAGGTATTATTGCAGAAATCATAAGTTTTAGGCTCGTCAAGAAAACGACAGACCAAATCAATCTCGATCTCAACAAAAAATTTCAGCAAATTGTCAGAATTCCAGCCGTAGTGCCACCCTCCTTTCGAGGATTTTATCAGACCACTTATAGCTGGGAAATGGAAACCCCCCAAAAAGAAGTTATTAAAGTAATCTTTACCCATGACACGGGTTTTTCTAAATCTCAAAGCACAATTGTCGCCACTTTATCGATGGAACCAGGAGCCGACGCAAGCCTTTTTAATAAAGTCCTCCCGGCTGTTGTATCAGACAGCCAAGCTCTTTCATCTGCCCAGGATTTCGAACATCCTAACCTCTCCGCAAATAATCAAATTGGCTATAAAAAATTATCTCTTGACCATTCAGCCAGTGATGCAAGCAAGGTTACACAGATTACTTGGGAATTTGATAAATCCCAGCTGACAGAAGGGGATGAAGTTTTATATAACAAGTTAGAAAGAATTCCCCAGCCAGTCCTTAAACTTCTATATAGCTTCAAAGAGTTAACGATCAAAGCCTTTTCCGGAAATTGAAGTAGAAAAAACCCCACAACCATTTGGTAATTTGGGGTTTTTTCAAATGAAACTCTAAGTTTGACTTAGCCACCAATTTTGAACATTGATGTGCCGCAAACTGGGCATTTGCCCTTAAGAGCAGGTTTACCATTTTTCATGGTCACTTTTTGAGCGTTTGGGTCATCTCTTTTCTCTCGACATTTAACACAATACATTGTAGCCATTTTTATTTATCACCTCCTTTAAGCAGATAGATTCAAGAAGCCTTTGGCGACTTGTTTTACCGAGGCTATTTAGCTTCAGCTAGCTTCAACCATAGCACAAGCTAAAATTCAAAGTCAAGCGTGCCTAAATTAGGTTGCTTCGTGCCTAAAAATTATAATCAGTTAAAAAAATTTGAAGTTTGCCAGTTTCAAGGCTAATTGAAGCCCTATAATGATTCCTGCAAGGATAGAAATTTTCACAAGCTCCGATCGTACGTATTCATAGCTTTCCGCCAAGCCAAGGGCACTCGATTTAAGGTTTTTGCCTTTCTCATCATCAGTTTTAATCGTCTCCACTCGAGCCTCTCTCCTATAGCTCACAAGGCCGCCTTCAATAAAATTCACTCGGCGGCTCGCAGCGGATTGTTTATGTCTTTTTGTTTTAAACGGCATACTTAAATCACCTTCCTTAATATAATAACATCAAAAAAATTGCAACCGTTGACATTTATAAAGTTCGCATGGTAAAAGAGTGGAGTACTAAATTTATCCAAAGATGGCATGGACCAATTGACAGTCACTAAATTTGTAATCTTTGGATTAATAATTTGGCTTGCACTTTTAACTTTTTATACCTTGAAGGTAATTGGCCACTACCGGAAATTAACCCGAGGCGCACAAAATATCGATTTGGGAAAAGTTTTGGAAAATCTTTTTGAAAAACAAGATATTCAAACTAAAAAACTCAATGAAGTTGCCTCAGTTGTTTCCAAAAACCAGGCGCATTCTCAGGGGCATATCCAAAAATATACACTCATGCGCTTTAACCCGTTTGAAGATGCGGGGGGTGACCAAAGTTTTGTAATCGCTCTTTTGGATGGTAAGGACAGCGGAGTTGTGATTTCTTCGCTCCATTCAAGAAACGGAACTAGGGTTTATGCTAAAAGCGTGGTCGGCGCAAAAGCAGTAAATCACCAGTTTACAAAAGAGGAGAAGGAAGCAGTCGAAAAAGCAGTAGCAAAAAAATAAAAAATGTTAAACATTCCATCAAGTAAGAAAATTCAGATTTTACTTGGCGCAATTATTCTATACGCTGCATCGGCAGGCGTTTCCTATCTAGCTTTTAATAAATTCCTCAAAAATCCAATTAATATTCAAACTCCATTTGGCAATTTGTCGGATGTCACATCTGGATCTGAAGAAGGCACCAAAGACCAGCCATGCCCCCTAAACGGTGTTATGTATACCAAATCGAGGGAAGATCAGTGGTCCAAAAGAAGGCCGCTAGGGATTATGATTGAAAACCATGTTGATGCCAGGCCACAGCTGGGCCTTTCCCGGGCAGATGTTATTTATGAAGCGGTAGCCGAAGGCGGAATCACCAGATTCCTTGCTATGTATCTGTGCCAAGACGCAGGAGATATTGCACCTGTCAGGTCTGCAAGAACCTACTATCTCGACTGGCTTTCCGAGTATAATGCGGCTTACGCCCACGTTGGCGGCGCCAACACACCAGGACCGGCAGACGCTCTTGGACAAATTCGCGATTACAAGATAGACGACATGGACCAGTTCGGCCTTGGCTTTCCAACTTATTGGAGGGGAACCGATAAGCTTGCACCACACAATGTTCATACCACCACCCAAAAACTTTGGGCTGCAGCAGAACAAAGAGGCTTCGGTCCAAAAAACGACAAAGGTGTGAGCTGGGATGCTAACTTCACTCAATGGAAATTTAAAGACGAAGCACCCCTGGAAAAGCGCGGCGATCAAAAGCCAATAGTCGTTCCGTTTTGGGCAGACCAGTCCGATTACACTGTTACATGGAATTATGACAAAAACTCAAACCTTTACAATAGATTCCATGGCCAAACGGCCCACACAGATCCTCTGACAAAAGAACAGCTTGCTGCCAAAAACGTTATAATCCAGTTTGAAACCGAAAGAACTGCAGACGACGGATATCCAGACGGTCACCAACTTTACGGCACGATTGGAAGCGGCAATGCATTAATCTTTCAAGACGGAACTGCAATAAAAGGGAAATGGATAAAGACCTCGCGAACTGCAAGAACCAAATACGTCGACTCGCAAGGTAAGGAAATACAGCTAAATCGAGGCTTAATCTGGATACAAACTATTCAGATTGGCAATAGCGTTACGTACTAATTCTGCCTGCAAAATCTGCCTAAAGTAATGCCTGCCTAATAAATATGTTAGTTGATATATTAATTTCAAAAGTTAGAGTCAAAATCTTTGAACTCTTTTTAGGCAACCCTGGCCAGAGCTATCACGTGCGCGAGATAGTCCGAAGGGTAGATGAAGAAATTAACGCCGTCCGCCGCGAACTTGCCCGCTTGGAAAAAACGGGATTTCTGGCAAGTGAATGGAGGGCTAACCGCAGATATTACTCAGTCAAACGCGAGTATGTCTTTTTCTCCGAATTCCTATCCATGGTTAACAAAAGCGTAGGTTTGGGCGGGGCGATAATAAAAAACAAAGCAAAACTCGGAAAAATCAGCTACGCTATGCTTTCCGGATCTTTTGTTCGCGGCAAGCCCTATACCCAAAACGAAGTGGACCTTTTTGTAGTGGGGACAATCGTTTTGCCGGAACTTTCACAAATCATAAAAGACGAAGAAGCTAGAAGAAACCGCGAAATAAACTTCACGCCTATGACTGACGAAGAATTTAATTTCCGCAAATCTCGCCGCGACCCGTTTGTTTTAAGTATCCTTTCAAAACCTCGAGTTATGCTTTTGGGTGACGAAGAAGAAATGGTTAAACTTTAAATTTGCCCATGTCCAAAAAACCAAGACTGCTTCTTGCCTTAATCATTCTTTTGGCTCTTGGAGCCCTTTATCTTGATATCCCCAAATTAACACTTTTTAAAAAAACGATTGTCCATCCCAAAATAAAATTAGGCCAGTACACCAATAATCTCGAACCTAAACTCGGTCTCGATTTAGCCGGTGGCGTGCAGCTGACCTTATCTGCTGATATGTCCAATATTGCTCCGGCCGACCAGGCAAATGCCATCGAATCCGTCAAAAACATTGTCGAAAACAGAATCAACTCTTTAGGTGTTGCCGAGCCTGTTATCCAAACGGCAAAGACTCCAAGCCAATATCGCCTTATAGTAGAAATTCCCGGAATTTCGAATGTCGACGAGGCAGTTTCTCAAGTTAAACAAGCTGCCCATCTCGAATTCAAAATCCTTAAGCCGGAAATACCTGTAGAATCGACCGCTGCAGCCTACCTCGACAGCTACATCTCATCAGGTCTCACCGGTAGCGATTTAAAAAGGGCAACCCCTCAAGCGAGTAAAGACCCAAACACCCCAGGATACGTAGTTAGTTTGGAATTCAACAGCGAAGGAACTAAAAAACTTGCCAAAATCACCCAGGATAACCTGGGAAAACCAATGGCAATGATTTTGGACAATCGTCCAATTTCTCAGGGTCCGCCGCCTGTGATCCGGGCTGTAATAACCGACGGTAATGCCCAAATTTCCGGAAACTTCGACGCCAAAAGCGCAAAACAGCTTTCCATCCAACTTAACGCCGGCGCCCTTCCGGTTCCACTAAAGATTGAAAGTCAGAGCCAGGTTGGTCCGACAATCGGATCCGTGGCAATTGAAAAAAGCATCATTGCCACCATAATCGGTCTTGCTTCCGTTGCTCTTTTTATGATTATCTACTATCGCTTTTTGGGATTTTTCGCAGTCATCGCCCTGGCAATCTACACCATTTTGGTTTTTGCCATTTTTAAGATTTTTCAGGTTACTCTAACGCTTGCCGGCATTGCCGGTTTTGTTCTTTCAATCGGCATGGCGGTTGATGCCAACATCTTAATTTTTGAACGCATAAAAGAAGAAAGACGTTGGGGGAAACCAAAACTCGACGCCTTTTTTGCCGGGTTCGACAGGGCCTGGACCTCCATTCGGGACTCCAATGTTTCCTCGCTTATTACAACTGCCATTCTTTTTAACTTTGGAACAGGTCCTATCCGCGGTTTTGCCCTAACCTTAGCGCTCGGAATTTTAGTTTCCATGTTTTCGGCAATCACAGTTTCCAGAACACTTTTGCGCTTTTTCTGGGTAGGGAAGATCTAAGGCAATTTAAAATTTGAAATTTAGAATTTTTAATGAATGAAAAAATGTTTAAAAATTTAAAAATTTAGATTTGAATAAAAATTAAAAATTAAGAAATAAAAATTGAAATGGACTTAATAAAGTACCGAAATTGGTTTTTTGCACTGTCTTTAGCAGTTATTATTCCGGGTGCTTTTGCCCTTTTTGCCTGGCACCTCAAAGTTGGCATCGACTTTTCCGGCGGCACACTTTGGGAAGTGCGAATCCAAAATCCAAAAGATCTAACGGCGCAAAATTTCCAAGCGTTTTTAAATTCTAAAGGAGCCGACGTTTCGCAAACGGCTCCAACCGCTCAAGACACGTACCTTGTCAGGATGCGGGCAACCGACGAAAAGCAAATTGCCGATGTCAAAAAAGCAGTTGACGAAAAATACGGCAAAACCGAAAGCTTGAGGCAAGAAACAGTTGGACCAACGATCTCCAAAGAGCTAACCCAAAAAGCCGTCTTGGCTATCGCAATTGCCATTGTCGCCATTGTCCTTTATATTACCTGGTCGTTTAGAAAAGTTCCCAAGCCAACATCGTCTGTCGCCTTCGGCTTTTGCACTATTTTTGCACTTGTTCACGATGTAATAGTCGTCGTTGGCATTTTTGCCATTCTTGGCCACTTTTTCGACATCGAAGTCGACTCGCTTTTTATAACAGCGGTTTTAACCGTCATCGGCTTTTCAGTTCATGATACTATCGTGGTATTTGACAGAATCCGCGAAAATTTAAATAAGCATCCGGGAACTCCATTTGAGCAAGTCGTCAACCATTCGCTGCTGCAAACAATGGGCCGCTCGCTAAACACTTCTCTTACGGCAGTCTTTGTGCTTCTGGCCCTTTTCCTTTTCGGCGGGGAATCAATTAAAAACTTCGTTCTTGCACTTCTAATTGGCATAATCTCCGGGACATATTCATCGATCTTCAACGCCTCGCCGCTTCTTGTCGTCTGGCAAGAAATCCAAAATAAGAGAAGAAAATAAATCTAATGGACAAAGAAAGACAAAAGTCTGCCTTAAGCGAAATCAATTCAGTCCGCACCCGGGCTCGACAACTTTTTAACTATTGGCAAGTGGAAAGAAGATTAAATCTTTCCGGAAAAGACAGCGACCTCGCCTTAGACTATGTAATTGACAGACTTTTAAGAACTCGCAGATATGAAGCAACTTCAATCCTTACCAGTCCTTTGGCGGCAGCCGCAAGATTCCTCGGCGGTACAAAATCCGCAGAGCGCTTAACAAGACAAAGAGAGGCAGCAGTCGATTACCTTCATGAATCAATCGCCAGCAAAATAGAAGCACACTTTAATAGTCCGGAGGCAAGAACAAGGGCAAGAACTATTGAACTTGCAATAAATACTTTAGTGGCTGAGGCAACGCCACCTTCCCAAACTGAAAATATGGTCGAGAACATGCAACTTTCAAACGATCAATTAAGCGCTTGGACAGCCCGCTGGCGTCCGCAGCTGCCTACTCAAGCCGCTTGAAACTCTACAAATTAATAGCGACTATTCCCAAAACAATGAGTACAATCGAGATAGTTTTAACAACCATTGTATTTTTCCCGATATCTTCTTTGATAATTTTGGGGAAAAATAAAGTCAGGATTAGTCCATAAGTCAAAACGAAAACAGGTTGAATTCCGGCAATAACGGCAACCAAAGCAATCGGCGCCAAAAGAATCGCCCATGTATAAGCCAAGTGGGCAACAATCACGTTTACCTCGTTTCCCGAAAGCAAAACCCAAAGGTTAAAATCCGACCACTTTAAAGAACCAATAGTCTTTTTTAAAACGCCCGGGAACATAAGAAGTATAAAAGCAGCCACCCCGTCTCCAAGAAACTGGTAAGAAAGAGTAGTCCAGTAGTCTGCTTTAAGCGCCACAAATTTAAAAATCACATTCGAAATAGCAATCAAAAAACTGGAAAATATAACAAGAAGAATTGATTTTCTCAGTTTAAAATAGCTTATTTTAAAATCCTCAATTGCCAATAAGTATCCGCCCACTAAAATCACCAAAAATCCCAATAGCTGCCATAAATTCAAAACCTCATGCAAAAATAAATAAGAAAACACTAAAACGAAAATCGGAATAAACTGGAAGTAAGGAACAACACGCGAAGCATCCTCCATCTTCATAGCTGAATAATAGGGGACAAGGTAAAAAGTCAAAAACATTCCGGAAAGAATAATAAGTGCAGTATTTAAAATTCCGATATTGGAAAAGCCGATTACAAATATCATCAAAACGCCCACAATGCCGGACAAAAATCCGCCCAAAAGTGTAATTACATAAGGATCGGGAACTTTTTTCTCAACTAAGTATTTATCAACAAAATTGGAAATGCTGTATAAAGCGGGTGACAAAATCGAAAGCAAAAGCCACATATGAAAAGTTTAAACTATCTACTTTTTAATCATAAGTCTTCAATTTTAATACCTAGTTCTCTTGCCGGCCTAACCCGTTTACCGGGAAGTGAAAATTGAAAATCAAGACGCCTTCCAGAACTCATCCTCCTTACAAATGCTCGCACTAAAAAACTTTGCCCCCTTGCCGCATCCTCATATTTATATCTACGAAAGATTCGTGCCTCCTCCAAACGTTTGTTTGCAGGTTTGCCGTCAATCAAATCGTGAAATTCTAACCTTAGAAATCTAGTTTCACCCTCATTTCTAGAACCCACATATCTCACCAGCGTTCGATCATCAACTATCACTCCTTCCCTCATCAAGGTCGTGTTAAAAATCATACCTTCAACCCTGGTATTCGTTTCAGCAAAAGAATAACCCCTTTTTTGTCCTTGCTCCGGCGACATATCGCAAGATTATACATAAATTAATAAACAAAAACCAAACCAATAAGCTTTCTAAGACTTCGTGCTATAATCTAACTACAACCGAATAAATCAAGAGCGATGGCGAGGGAATTGGCCCTATGACCCATCCGGCAACCGAGCTAAAAGCCACGGTGCCAAATCCAACCATTTTGGAAAGATTAGGTCTATACGACAAAGGCGAACCTCTTTTTCTAAAAAGAGGTTTTTTTACGGCGAAACCTCTTTCCAAAGCAAAAAGGAGGTGAAAAATGCCGGAGCACAAATATCATTATCTTTCAAAAGAACATGTGTGGACCACAAAAAACCTTGAGATTATAGAAGGGGAAGTGCCCGAAGGTTTAACCTTGGTCGGAACAGGAGTCGGAATCAGCTTTCAACATTGTGTTTTCGAAGGAATCCTGCACACGCCGGATTTTTTGAAAAGGATTGTAGCCTTTCGGGTCGAAGGACAGGATGAGCTAACACAGGTTTTGGAAGATGAACTCAGTCTTATTGGCAAAACCGCAAACTACGTCTCAATCAGCTTTTACGAAAGGGGAGAAGGATCATAAACTTGTGGTATAATTTAGCCTGGAAAGGCATAAAAATGACCAAAAAATTAGACTACATCATAAAACTCACCTACGACAAAGAGTACAAAGGCTACGTTGCCGATGTCTTAAATTTGTACGGTTGTATGAGCCAGGGTAAAACCAAAAAAGAGGCAGTTGCAAACGCAAACAAAGCAATAAAAGCTTATATGGAAGCAACCACCAAAAAAGTTGCCCCTTCCGACCTGGCAAAAACTTCAGTTAATATCAATTTCGCCATCAGTTAACTATGGGCAGATTTGCCAACATTTCTGGCAAAGATGCGGTTAAAGCTTTCAAAAAATTCGGTTACAACCATAGCCACACCTCTGGAGATCACGCGATTTTACAAAAAGAAGGTGCGGCGTCTCTTTCTATCCCGCTTCACAAAGAAGTTGCGCCATTTTTATTAAAGGCGCAAATTAAAAGGGCCTGCATAAAAGAATCGGATTTTTTAAATCAAGTAAAATAAATCCTAGCTACTCCCAACCTCATAAAAACCAAAAATCCTGTAGTCTATCTTATTTGCCCTTAAACTGTTATAGTTTACTAGCATGAAAGGGGGACAAAATGAACGACGATCAGACAAAAGTTGAAGACCAAAAGAAAGAAGAAGCCAAATCAGAAGAAAAGGCCGAATAGTCTTCACATAAACCAGAAGTAGGCGGATTTGTTATTAAGAGTCCGCCAAACCTTCTGCTACCAAACCCCATAATATAAATACAAAACCCAAAATCGCCTAAATTTAAAAAAAGTGCTTGCACTGATAGAACAGAAGTGTAAAATAGCAAGTTGTGGAAAACGATAGACGCGCTTCCATAAGACAAAAGCTCGGCAGAATAGGTGTTGCTGCAGCTATTTTTATTGCCTGTCCCGGTGATGACATTTTTGCACTCCTCCCACAAGTTACAGATTCCGACATACCCGCGCAAATCACACCGGCAAGAACCTTAGAATTGTTTCACCTGCACAAACGCCAAGAAGACGAGCACGAATTCTTCCCGCCGCCAGAACCAATCGACTAAATTTTTAAAAAGTATTTATCCTGAATGGAATTTAATCCCAAAAAGGAATAAAATTTTTCCAATGCTCGTTTTCATAGATGAATCGGGAGATCCTGGCTTCCAAACGAAAAGCGGATCCAGTCCAATCTTTGTAGTGGCGCTGGTAATTTTTAACGATTATCTCGAGGCAGAGAAAACCTCAATAGCCATTAAAGAACTCAGACGAAAACTAAAAGTAGATGACCGATTCGAATTTAAATTCAATAAATGTGATCAGCGGTTCAAAAAAGCTTTCTTTAACGCCGTCTTAGGTTTTAACTATAAAATAAGAGCTATTATTTTTGACAAAGACTTCATTTACAGCCCAAGACTTAGAAGCTATAAAGAAGATTTTTACAGCCATGCCATTATGCAAGTCCTTAAACATAATCAAGGAGAAATAAGAAATGCTAAACTAAAATTTGACAAAAGAGGCGAAAAAGAAATTAGAGATAAGTTGCGAGTATACCTCAGCCGAAGCTTAAACAATAAAAAAGGCAAGATCTTCAAAGACCTAAAATTCGAAGATTCCAGACAGAATACTCTTATTCAACTTTCTGATATGGTTGCAGGATGTATTGCTGCTGATTATCAAGGTAAGGACAAAAAATGGCTGAAATTATTGAAAGAAAACAGGAGAGTCGATGATATTTGGCTCTTTAAATAGTTCGACCTTGCTCCCTAGTCAAACGAATGTTTGACACGCGCACCATACGGTGACAATTCGGAAACAAGGTCTTTGTAACAAGTATTATACCGAACAAACCCCAAACTGTAAATCCCTAGAAATCAGAATAAATCATAAGAAAAACCGCCCGGCCAACGGAACCCCCGACCTCATAAAAATTGGCATAAAATTTCAATAAGTACTTGTCCTGAGCATTCCGAGATGGATTTATGCTGATTGGCATAAAATGCCAAGAAGTACTAAAATTGGCCGTAACTCAAATGGCAAATTTCTACGACAGAATCGGCAAAAAATTCGGCGGTTATGCATACGGATCCAATAAGCCCAGGTACACTTCAGAATATCCAGCAGGCGACCCGGAAAAAGTTTTTAAAGACGAAATTTTAAAACTCAAATCAAACCAAAAAATTGTCCTAGATATCGGCTGCGGTGACGGCAAATTTGCTTTTGAGCTTAGTCCTTATTTTAAAAAAATTGTAGGCATAGACAATTCAAAGCAGTTATTAAAAGTTGCCGCTCATAAATTAAAAGAAGCAAAAGTAAAAAATTTAGAATTTATCTTTGCAAATGCCCAAAAAATCCCCTTTCCAACCTCGAAATTCGACATCGCCATCAACCGCCGCGGACCAAGCTTTTATCCCGAATATCATCGTATCCTTAAAATTGGCGCCTATTATCTGGAAATTGGCATTGGCGAAAAAGACACGAAAGAACTCAAAGAAATCTTCGGTAGGGGACAAAATTATCAAAATTGGGACCAGTCCCGCTTAAAAAAAGATGTTTCCGAATTCAAAAAACTCGGCTTCAAAATAATATTAGCTAAAGACCTTTATTACCAGGAATATTATCCAAATTATCACCAAATAGACGTATTTTTACAGGGCGTTCCGATTTTCGAAGACTACGAAACCAAAAAAGACAAAATATTGTTAGACAAATACATCAAAAAATACCAAACAAAAAATGGAATTGTCTTAAACCGCCACCGCGTAGTCTACAAACTGCAAAAATAGCAAAATTGGATTTATGCTGATTGGAATAAAATTCTAAGAAGTATTTATCCTGAGTTCATCGAACGTACTTGTGCTGAGCGCAGTCGAAGTACTAAAATTGGACCATTTCTTAACCATTCATAAACTCTGGGAACGACTACAAGGACAAGAACCTATACGACTACCTTGACAAGCATGTTATGATTAATACATGGAAAAGCAAAATACCGTGCAATACTATTTAAAAAGTCCACAAAAAAAAGCAAAAGACTTTCGACATAATAACGCATATAAAAAAATCCTCACATTAGCGCTTCAAAATCAGGTGAAGACAGATGATATCTATCAAAAAACTGATGTCGCTGAGGGCAGAAAGGAACGAGGACGAATAATAGGGACTATGATTAAAAATTTAGTTCAATGGGGCTTCTTATCAAAAACAGGAAATATGGATAAATTATATCGACAAGAAATTTTCAGTTTAAATGAAACATTTAGAGAAGAAATCAGAAGGTTGGTAGAAGGATAATTATGAATCCGCATAGTAAACAACTTCAGGAACAACTTTGGGCGGCAGCGGAGCACATGCGCGCAAATAGCAGTTTAAAGCTTAACGAAATTTCCGAACCAATTCTTGGTCTTATTTTTCTAAAATTTGCCGATGTTCGTTTCAAAAAAGCACAAGTAGAACTAGAAAAAGAAAAAAGTTTATCTCATTCAACCCGACAAAGACCAATCACCCCTGATGATTACAAAGCACATGGTGTACTTTTTGTTCCAGAAAAAGCAACCTTTTCTTATCTCATCAAACTTTCTGAAAACGAAAATATTGGCAAAGCCATAAACGAAGCCATGAAGGCAATTGAAACAGAAAACCGCGACCTTGTTGGAGTTCTACCCCAAAATTACACAACTCTTTCCCAAAAAGCCGATGAAAACAACCGAATCCTCATTACGCTTCTTAAAAGTTTCAATCAAATTCCAGACGATATCGAAGGAGACTCATTTGGTGAAATCTACGAATATTTCTTGGGAAATTTCGCAATTTCAGAAGGACAAAACGGCGGAGAGTTTTTCACTGCACAATCAATCGTCAAACTCCTGGTCGAAGTCATCGAGCCATATCACGGCCGAATTTACGACCCAGCTTGTGGTAGCGGAGGAATGTTTGTCCAATCGGCCAACTTTGTCAAAGCTCACCTCAAAAATAAATCTCAAGTCATGGAAGAAGTCGCAATTTACGGGCAAGAAAAAACGGATTCAACTGTCAAAATCGCCAAAATGAACCTCGCTATCCACGGACTATCTGGAAAAATCATTCAAGCTAATTCTTTTTATGAAGATGTCCACGAAAGTGTCGGCAAATTTGATTTTGTGCTAGCCAATCCACCATTCAACGTCAAAGGCAAAGACAAAAGTGGCCAATTAGTTATTGATCCAGCTCGTCTTCATGGCGACCCCAGATATTACCTCGGCCTTCCACTCACGGGTAAAAAAGAAATCAGCAATGCCAATTACCTTTGGATGCAGATGTTTTCAAGTGCTCTAAATTCCAAAGGCCGCGCTGGTTTTGTTATGGCCAATTCCGCAACCGATGCTGGTAATGCCGAAAAAGAAATTCGTAAAAAAATGGTGGACGATGGTTTGGTCGATGTAGTTATTTCCACTCCTTCCAATATGTTCCTCAATGTCGCGCTTTCTGCGACTCTTTGGTTTTTTAATAAAGGCAAAAAAGGAACTGAGCGAGAAAACAAAATTCTATTTATTAACGCCCAAGATATTCTTACTCCAGTTGACCGAGCCCACAACCGTTGGACAGATGAACAAATCCAAGAAATTGCCGGGATAGTCAGAAAATATCGGGGCGAAGAGGGCGCCGGGAAATATGAAGATATCGCCGGCCGCTGTAAAGTAGCAACACAAGAAGAAATAAAAGAGAATGACTATTCACTCAATCCTGGTCGATATATCGAAATAGTAGAAAAAGAAATGGATGACGTGGAGTTCGAAACCCGTTTGAAAGACCTTTCCCGAGAATTCAAATCTCTCACCCAAGAAGCACACGAAATAGAAAAAAAAATTGATAAAAACTGGGAAAAAATTATATGACAACATGGACAAAGCAAACATTAGGAAATTGCGTGAATCTGCTTTCCGGATTTCCTTTTAAAAGCCATTATTTTTCAAACGAACCCGACGATATTTGTTTAGTGAAAGGAGAGAATATTGGACAAGGAGAAATTTTGTGGAATATTTCAAAAAAATGGCCAATCATTGAATGGACCAAATATGAAAAATTTCAACTAGAACCCGATGATGTTATTGTAGCTATGGACAGGCCATGGGTCCCGAGTGGATTGAAATGGGCAAATGTTAAGAAGGGTGATCCAAAAGCTCTTCTAGTACAACGATGTGCAAGACTCAGATCAAAAAAAGATATACTTGATCAAATTTTTCTTAAGTACCTAATTGGGGGACCAGAATTTGTGAACTACATTAAACCAATAACTACTGGTGTAAATGTTCCTCATATTAGCGGCAGACAAATTCTAGACTTTAAACTTAATCTCCCACCAATAGCTGTTCAAAGACGAATTTCAAATATCCTGTCTAGCTATGATAATCAAATCAATAACAACGAAAGGCGGATAAAGATTTTGGAGGAAATGGCACAGAGACTTTATACCGAATGGTTTGTAAATTTCCGCTTCCCTGGCCACGAAAAAGTAAAAATGGTCGATTCTCCCCTCGGCAAAATTCCCGCGAGTTGGAGCATAAATAAGATTGAAGAAAAATTTAACGTTGTTTTAGGTGGGACACCCTCAAGAAAACGAACAAGTTATTGGGAAAATGGGACTATTCCATGGATTAATTCTGGAAAAGTTAATGAGATCCGAATATTAGAGGAAAGCGAGTTAATAACTGAAGAGGCACTTAGAAAATCTGCAGCAAAAATAATGCCAAAAAGAACAACCTTAATTGCAATTACTGGAGCAACGTTGGGTCAAGTGAGTTTAACTGAAATTGAATGTTGTGCTAATCAATCAGTAGTTGGAGTCTTTGACGAAACTGAAAAATTTAGTGAATACATTTTTTTGAAAATCAAGGATAAAATAAGACACATAATTGCTTTGCAGGGAGGTGGGGCACAACCTCATATAAATAAAGATATAGTAAGTTCAATAAAAATTGTTATTCCTCACGAAGATATTATTAACGTTTTTTCGAGCAAGGTAAAACCAATATTTGACGGAATTTCTGTTTTGTTATTTCAGAATAAAAATTTAAAAGAAACCCGAGATTTACTTATTCCTCAACTTGTGACAGGAAGGAGAGAGTTAAAAAATGATCAAAGAAGCCAAGCTGCTAAAAAATAAATCTATAAATTCTCTTATTTTGAGCATTGAACACTTTAATAGTGCTTTTGACGTTGGTCGTATTGAAACAACCTTAATGCTTATAGATCACTCTTTTGAAATGTTACTTAAAGCTGCAATTTTACATAGAGGCGGTTCAATTAGAGATAAAGGTGCAAGTCAAACAATTGGATTTGATGCTTGTTTAAGGCGTGGACTAAGTGATAGTAGGTTAAAGTTTTTGGATGAGGAAGACGTCATTGCAATTCAGACTATAAACACTCTTCGGGATGCTGCCCAACACCATCTACTCGATATTTCAGAACAACATCTGTACATTCAGTTACAGTTAGGTTTATCTCTTTTTAAAAAATTAAACAAAACCGTATTTGATGAAGAATTATATTCAGTTTTGCCAAAGAGAGTTTTACCGATATCTACTCAACCGGCAATAAATATAGATCAGCTATATAAAAATGAGATAAAAGAAATAAAAACTCTTTTGCAACCAGGGAAAAGAAGAACCACTGAAGCAGTGGCTAAATTAAGATCGCTAGCGATTATGGAAGGGGCTATTCAAGGCGACAAGATGCAACCAGCTAATTCACTACTTAATAAACTCGCTAAGTCTATAAAGGAAGGTAATAGTTGGGAGAATGTTTTTCCCGGAGTCGCTTCAATAAAATTAACTGCCGAAGGAAGTGGCCCATCAATCGATTTAAAATTTACCAAAAATGAAGGAATCCCAATTAATGTAGTTCCAGAAGGTACCCCTGGTGCAGCAGTTGTTGGTATTAGAAAGATAAATATTCTAGATTTTTACAATCTCTCATCTACACAGTTAGCTAAAAAGTTAGGCATTACAGAACCGAAGCTTAGAGCCTTAGTTAAACTAAATAAAATTCAAGAAAACGAGGACTACTATAAGGAAATAAAAATAGGCAAAACTACCTTCAAAAGATACTCACAGAAAGCTTATGAAAATATTTTAGAAATTATGAATGAGAAAGATTTTTCACTTATCAGAACCTGGAAAGAAGCTCGAAGTAAAGGTTTAGTATGAATCAGTTTAGTGAAGACAATTTAGTTGAACAGACTGTTATAAAACTCATCAAGGAAACTTGGGTTGATGAAAACTGTCACATAAACGCTTTTACCGATGTTGAAGACGCGAAGCTTGGACGAGATAATCAAGGTGAAGTAGTTCTAAAAAAATATTTACTTCTAGCTCTTACCAAAATAAATTCATCTCTACAAAAAGAAGCCATAGACCAAGCAGTTGCCGAACTCACCCGCGACAGGTCGAACATGCAACTGGTCAAAGCAAACGAAGAAATATACAAACTTTTAAAAGATGGGTTCAGTATAAATATCAAAAAAGAAGATGGAGGAAGCGAACCTGAAAAAGTAAACTTTTTTGATTTTGAAAACCCAGAAAATAACAATTTTCTCTGTATTTCTCAACTTTGGGTAGTTGGAGAAATGTATACTCGAAGACCAGACTTGGTTTTGTTTGTCAACGGAATTCCTCTGGTTTTAATGGAACTAAAAGCTTCTCACAAAAGCTTAGTTGATGCTTACCGCGATAATATTCGCGATTATAAAGACACTATCCCACACTTATTCTGGTACAACATGGGAATTGTCATTTCCAATGGGATTGAAAATAAATTCGGATCCTTAACTTCGCCATTTGAATATTTTAATGAATGGAAAAAAATTGAAAGCGAAGATGACGATCCGAAAAAAGATTTGGCAACTTTGATAAAAGGAATTTTTGAGAAAAAGAGATTTTTGGATATTTTCGAAAATTTTATTCTCTTTGACAGCTCTCGCGGCGAAACAAAAAAGATCGTTCCCAGATACTTTCAATATTACGGGGTAAATCGCGCTTTCGAAAGAGTAATAAAGCGAAAAGAACTGGATGGAAAACTTGGGGTTTTTTGGCACACTCAAGGAAGTGGAAAATCTTTTGCCATGGTCTACCTTTCCCAAAAAGTTTTTAGAAAAATCACAGGTAACTTTACATTTATTATTGTTACCGATCGCGAACAGCTAGACGGACAAGCTTACGATAATTTCGCCAATGTTGGTGCAGTTTACGAGGGAGATGAGGTTCATGCAGATTCAATACTTAATTTAAAACAGCTTCTAAACCAGGATCACCGGCAAATATTTACTACAGTACAAAAATTTCAAGATGTTTTAGGTACCATATCGGATAGAGACGACATTATTGTCATGACCGATGAAGCACATCGAAGCCAGTACGACACTTTTGCTCAAAATATGCGAAAGGCCCTACCAAACGCAGCATTTATTGGCTTTACTGGAACGCCGCTCATGAAACAAGGAGAAGAGAAAACCAGAGAAACTTTTGGTGAATATGTTTCCGTCTACAACTTCGGCCAATCGGTCAAAGATGGTTCAACCGTTCCACTCTATTATGAAAATCGCGTCGCGAAACTGGAAAATGTAAACCCACAACTAGAAGACGAACTTGGAAAGTTAATGGATTATTACGAATTAAATGATGAGGAAGAAGAAAAAGTTGAACGTGAATTTTCTACTTTTTACCAGTTAATAACTCGAGAAGACAGGCTGAATGCTATAGCGCGCGATATTGTACAACATTTTGTCGGACGCGGTTATCAAGGAAAGGCGATGGTAGTTTCTATTGATAAAAAAACTGCCGTCAGAATGTATGACAAAGTAAAAAAAGAATGGGAAAGGCATTTAGCTAAACTGCGACTTGATCTTTCGCGGGAAGAAAATGAATTTGAACAAGGAAAAATCCAAGAAAATATTGAAAAACTGGAAAAAGTAGATATGGCAGTTGTGGTTAGTCAATCGCAAAACGAAATTGCCGACCTTGAACCTTTTGAAATAGACATGCGACCACTACGCGCTCGAATTCAAAAGGAAGATCTAGAAGAAGAATTTAAAAAAGATGGTAGCAATTTAAAAATCGTTTTTGTGTGTGCCATGTGGCTAACTGGTTTTGATGTCCCAACTCTTTCAACGCTTTACCTTGATAAACCTTTAAAAAATCACACTTTGATGCAAGCTATTGCACGAGCCAACCGAATAGCAGCTGGAAAAACAAACGGAATGATTGTGGACTACATTGGGGTTTTCAAAAACGTTGAAAAGGCGTTAGCCTTGTACGCCGCAACTAAAAGTGGAGATGATGAAATAATTAAAAACAAAGACGAACTTTTGGGAGATTTACAAAAGGTTCTAAAAGAAACTAAAGAAATGTTAAAAGGACTGGAAATCGATATTGAAGTTTTGCTTAAAAGTCCAAACGAACAGAAAATTTTGCTTATAGAAAAGTACGCTAACAAGATTTTGGGGGATCAAGAAAAGAAAAAGGAGTTTTTAAATTTATCTACTGATATTTATTCGGCATATATGTCACTTTTGCCCGATCCTTCAGCCGAAAATTATAAAGAAATAGTAACTGCTATAAAAGTAATTACCGCAAGAATACGAGACGTTGGGGCGCAGAGTATTGATACCTCACCCGTAAAAAAGGATTTAGAGCTTTTACTTGATAAATCGATAAGAGCTGGAGAATACGTTGTTCCTCATTACAAAAGATTAAAAGATTTAAGTTCATTGGATTTTGACGCCTTACATGACTTTTTCTACAAACTCGAAAACAAAAATCTTCAGGTGGAAACACTAAAAGATGATTTACAGAAAAAGATTGAAGAGATGATGAAGAAAAATAAAATACGCGCTAAGTTTATGGATAGACTTTTAGCGATGTTAAATATGTACAACTCTGGAGCGCACGATATCGATCAATTGTTTGATGATCTGGTAAAACTTGCCCAAGAACTTTCCAAAGAAGAGCAAAGATCAGTCAAGGAAAATCTTTCTGAAGAAGAGCTAGCAATATTTGATTTACTACTGAAAGAAAATTTGAATCCAGGCGAGCGGGAAAAAGTAAAGAAGACTGCAAAAGATCTTTTGGCAAAACTTAAACAAGAAAAACTTGTCTTAGATTGGCGAGAGAAAGAACAAACCCGAGCCGGGGTAAAAACAACTATTTCTGATATTCTATACAACTCACTCCCTGAACCTACTTACTCAGAAAAAGATTGCGAAATTAAAGGACTAGAAACTTACAATTTTGTTTATGAGCACTATATAGATGCTAAAACCTTAGCTTACAGCTAAATTGACACATTTCACTTCACTTCATTCAGTGTAAACCCCGATTTTATTTTTTGTACTTAAACTAAATTGACATTTAGGCAGCAAGATTATAAATTTTGTTTAATGCAAGTTGACAGTCTTTTCGATAAATATTTTTATATTTTTATTCTCCTTTGTATACCACTTTCCTATGGCCAAAAGTGGCTGGAGAACAAACCTGCTTACTATTCTATATTCCCCGCAATAATCGTTGTTTTATATATATTTATATTGACTAAAATATTCCGCGTTAAACCGCAGAAAGCGAAAAAGCCACCGGTAGTTAAAAAATAGAGTATTATTAAGTCATGGCGGATATTAAAAAACTTACCACTCAAGGCATTCTTTACCCAAAAAGATTCATAGAAGGCAGGTTGAGAAAATCCGACAAAACTGTGACTTCCCTAAAAGACGGGGAAGGTGCGGTTTTGACTTTAGATGGCAAAAAAGTCGCAGTTTACAAAACCGGTGGAAAAATTAGTAAACTTTCTCCGGTTTGCAAACACCTCGGTTGCATTGTGGATTTTAACTCCTAAGAAAAAACCTGGGATTGTCCGTGCCACGGTTCAAGATACAAAGCAGACGGAACGGTTTTTCAAGGACCATCAACAAAAAACCTCGACAAAATCAAATAAAACGGAATTACTGCTGCTTTTCGGGAATCTTCTCACACAACCCAAGTGCCTGGAGGACATTTTCATAACCAAGCTCAAGACCTCTTTTCTGAGCTTCTAAGTGCTCAAGAGCCTGGTCTTTTCTTAAAATTTTACCCATGGATTGCACTTGAGCCTGCCACGTATTAACCTTATCTATTTCATCATTAAGCCTTTTAGTCTCCGCACCATAGTAATCGTCAATTAACTCCACAGCTTTAGCAATTCGTGCTGCCACAATTATTTCTATATCAAGAGGAATTACACCCGATTCGCCCTCCGGTCCTGTCATAGTAGAAGGAAGATTCTAACAGATTAGGCCGGATTTTCCCAATTACGTTTTTTCGTTGAAATTTGACACTGTTAGCCCAAAAAACATAAAATCTAAAGTCATGGCGATGACCATTTCTAAATATCAGGAAGCTTTAAACCTTCTAACGCAGGAAACTACTTCCATTGAAAAATTCAATTCAATAAAAACGATTCTTTCCGGTCAAAATAAAAAATTAGACGAACTTTTGGAAAATTGCCAAAATGCACTGGGCAAAATTGAACATATTGCAACAGGAGATGTAATCAGTTTGGCAGCAGATTCAATTCCAGAGGAAACCGAAGAGGAAAAAAAGCGCAAAAAAGCAATTATTTTGTTTATTAAATACTTTCGCGAGTTAAAAAGCGAACTGGAAAGGGTAAAAGGCGAATTGACGAAAAATCAAGCGAACCAAACCGAGGCAATCAGCATATTGGCAAAAGCCAAAGGCCCGGCCGGTATTGTAACCGCCTTAGCTCTTGTGGCTGCTCTGGGACTTATCGCATACGGTAATTTTAAATCGAAACCAACTACTCAGCCGTCGCAAACTCTCCAAACTCAAGTAACTGCAAGTCCAAGACAGACGATTGAAATCATTAAGTTTAACGGAAAACAGCTGCCTTTGACTCAACTGCGAGTCGGCACCGGGGCGGACTGCGACTCGCCCCATTACCATGCCAAAAACGAAGTTTCGGCAACTGCAACAGACGGAACGCAAATTGCAGACCCCGGCGGATGTGGTTTCGGTAGACTCAAAGACACCCCGACCCAACAAATCCAAATTTAAATTTGCCTAACCTAGCTTTTCGCGCTCACCGCGAAGGAAGAAGAACCATTGTTCCATAAAAGAAAAAACGGTTTTAAAAGGCGTCTCTATTACAAAATCAAAAATTATAAGAAAAACATTTAGACGCGAAAAGGAAAGAGTAAGTCTTCTTCCCAAATGGATAAAGGGCATAAATAAAAAGTTAAATAACACCGTTTTGAAATTTTCCCGCTCCTCAACAATATTGTAAGTATTGGCTGCCATATTAATGCGGTATGCTAAAAACGAAACGACGATTAAGAAAAAGAGGAAAACTCCTTGGCTGATAACATCTATTTCCAAAGCACTAAGAACTGTGTGGATTAGCCAAACCCCGGTTACAAAGGCCACAAGCCATAGGAAAATAAAAATTGTGTAAAGGAACGTATTTCTTTTTTCGCGTACCGTAAAAACTTTTTCATCTATTGCCGAAACTTCGTCTTCAAAAAGAATCGATTTTATTCTTTCCGTGATTTTTGCGGTGTTTTCCCGGCCCGGCGTTTTTACAAAAAATAAAATAAGAAACATAATGGCAGGCGGCATAATCGTATTTAACGTCAACGATTTTATAAATAAATGCCCGTAGATAAAGCGCTCGACCACCCCTTCTACAAAAAGTGCAAAAAGCGCCTTGGTTACAAACAAAAATATGATACTTCTTATAATCGCCCTTCTGGTCTTGCTGTTAATCTGCGCATACCGTTTTTTGCAAACGGAAGAAATTGCCGCCCCCAGTTTTTCGTCCGAAAAAAGTTCGTGGATATTTTCTTTGTGCAAATAACAAACGTCTGCCAAAATCACAAACGGCACGGCCTGGCGTTTTATATAGGAAAGTATGCGCTCGTTTAGGGGGTGGTTAAAGATTCCTTCAATTTGCTTGTAACCTTGTTTAAATTCATCTGCAACATCCTCGATATTGTGTTCTGTAAGTTGTCCGAAATATTGCACAAAAAGCTCATATCTTAAAAAAGCTTTATCTTCTTTAGCAATTGCCCGCTTGATGTTTAAAAATATCAGCGGATCTTTGTTTTCCAAATCGTCCGTGATTTTTATTTTTTTATAAATAACATGAAACATAAAGTTGGAAATATGCTGCATATCCAGTCGCGGATTAATGGTAAAGGCAATATCGGCAGACATAATCTGCAAAATCCAGTCGTCCAATGTTTCTTTTTTAACTTTCGCGTGTCTTTTTCGAACTTCCCGTTTTAGCTGTATGTAAAGATTAATTTTTTTGGAGATTTTGGAAATGAGAATTTCCGGAAACTTGTTGTTTGCAAAATATTTGGCCCAGGCAAGCTCGCGAATCAGCGGCTCGGCAATGCGCTCGCCGGTATCGTCAAAAAGAAGACGGCGCCTTAGGATTCGCTCAATGGAAGAACGCAAGACAACTTCTTCTTCCTGGTATTCCATTGCGCTTCTGATTTTTTCGTAAAACCCCGCGACTTCGGAAACCACACGATCAACGGCAATCATCTTGCCTTCGGCCTCGGCATAATCCATACCGATCGCGCGTATATACTTTTTGGCCAAAGGGGATAGCTTCGCCTCGTAATCCATATGCCGATCATTTTACATCGCGGCTTAAGTTATTAGAACTGTTGTCAAAGGAATTAATAATCTGTATACTGACCCTTCGACAAAAAGGAGGTGAAAAATGGCAAACATACAGAAAAAATCCACAAATATGCCCGACGAAACTAAAGAATTTCCAAACGCGTTAATAAAAACTGCAAAGCTGGATGGTATTACATTTAACCTGGCAACTTACCAGCCGGGGTGGAAATGGTCGGAAGACATAAAACCGACAGTAAAAACCGAAAGCTGCCAGATGAAACATACGGCATACGTTATTTCCGGTAGGCTCCATACAAAAACAGACGACGGCCAGGAACAAGATTTAGGTCCGGGTGATGTTGGGATTATCCCTCCAGGCCACGACGGCTGGGTAGTAGGGGACGAACCCGTTCAACTTTTGGATATAACAATCGGCTAATTTGATTCATTTGACACCACTAGGCTCAAATTCTAAAATTTAGGCCATGATCGAGCGGCACAACGACCAAATGCTCGGCGAGTTGCAAAATCAGGAGATTATTGCCCGCAGCGAACGCCGCAGCATGATCGCAATAACTGCCCTATGCGCCCTAGCAGACGCAGCAACTATTCCTACAGCAATTGAGTCGGATGCTCCAACGTGGCTAATTACAGTATTTGCTGCAGCTTGTGTTTTAGGTAGCAAATTTGCTCTAAGCGAAGTGCAAAAGGCAAATGCAGATCTCCAGGAAATCAGAAGACAAATCCAAGAATATATATTCCTGGAACGCCTTAACAATCGGCATGATCGAACAGCAGCCTAGAACAAACATTGTCTACGAAAGCCCGCCTCCAACCGGTCTGCTGGAGCTTGTACCAAAGCGTTTAGCAATCGCGGCAGGAGTCAAAGTATTTGGTGGAGGTCTAACACCGGAAGGTACCCAGGCGCTGGCAATAGGACTCGGGAAAATCCTAAGGAGGGAGCCGATAAATCCTGGTGATGACATATATCCCGTATATCAAGACGCAATTGCATTTCAAATAGAAGGGGAAGAAAACATTCCTAGATCCGGCGCAACGCTTTTTATCGGAAACCACGATACTCACCCGCTTTTGGCCAGCATGGTCCAATTTATAGAGGGAGCAAGAATTGTCAATAATGCACGAGTGGATGTCCAGGATAGTGTTATGAGGGAATCCAGAATAATTATGCAAAGGGGTATCAGAACAAAGGTTAAGCTTTTAGGCCTTAGCCTAGGGACACATACAGTTCCCTTTTCGGAAGCTTTCTACTTTATGGGGGCAAACTCGCTAAATTTTGTGATTGTCGACAGACCCAAGCACGACGAGGCCGAACAAGTGGTAAATAAACAACACATGCCGAAAGGTCTTGCCGAAGAGATAGTTGCGGGCCAAGCGCTATTTATTTACCCTCAAGGGAAAAAAGGGTCAGGATTAAATATGCCCGACAAAAGCGGATTTATTGCCAAAATGAGAAAGTTTGATGTTAATGTTGTGGGTGTTTTATTTGAAAGGGGAGAGCCAGGAGATCCTTTCCGCATTGCATTTGGAAAACCGACCCATATACAAGATTTGCTTGTAAACGAAGCCGGCGAGCCAAACCTAAATCACTTCGCCCAACAACATTTGGCACCACTTCAAAGCGCAAACCGCCGTTTCCGGATAACTACCTAAATTCGTCCAACGATTTTAAAAGAATAATTCCGGAAGTAAAAGGCAGTCCACAAAGAATTATTATCGGCACTACTCTTATTCCGACAGGACCATTGCCGGCAAAAAGAAGAACCAGTGCCAAAATCAAAGATATCAAAATTAATATTTTTCCGCCGACTTTTGGCCTCTTTAAACAAATGATAAAAAGTCCAACCAGCGGAAGCGCTTGGGCCAAGTGCAGTATAAATCCGCTGATTCCAAAATCCGGACTTAAACCTTCACCGATTGCAAAGGCCATAAGAAATAAAATCGGTATCAAAAGCAAACCCAGCGCTGTCCTTTTTTTTGTAAATTTGATTTTTGTTATATTCATAATAGTACTCTGATATTATAAGGTTAATAACATGAATAATACTTACAGTTGGTATCAGACACTCATAAAACCTTCATGGGCTCCGCCCGCCTGGCTTTTTGGACCGGTTTGGACGTTTCTATATATTTTGATTGTCATATCTTTCGGGGCAGTTTTTATAAAAATTTATCAAAAAAAGTTAAAGCCAAAAATTGCTTTCCCTTTTGTCCTTAATTTAGTTTTTAATTTTGCGTTTACCCCGATTCAATTTGGTTTGAAAAACAATGCACTGGCTGCACTCGACGTAATTTTAGTCCTTGCGACCCTAATTTGGTCGATCGCTGTTATATACAAAAAGGAAAAGTGGATTGCCTACATGCAGGTCCCTTATCTTTTGTGGGTAAGCTTCGCCACAGTTCTTCAGCTGACAATAACTTACTTGAACGTGTTATAATCTTTCTTCCAAAAAGAAAGTAATCTCTCATGAAAAATAGGATTTTTATTGGTTTTCGCAAACTTTTTTCGCTTTTTTCCCATTTCCCAAAAAAGCACCAAAAACGTTTTGTATATGTGGCGATAGGTGATTCGTCCGTAGAAGGAGTAGGGGCTAGTCATCACACAAAATCTTACCCATCGATAATTTTTGAAAAAATTAAATCAACTTACCCTGCAGCCGAATATCACAATTTGGGCAAAAGCGGGGACAGGATAAAAAACGTTCTTGAAGCCCAATTGCCTCAGGCATTAGCTCTTAAACCGAATCTTGTTACAGTCAGTATTGGTGTAAACGATATCCGCGGCCGCGTTAAACTTTCCGAGTTTGAAAAAGACCTCACTTATCTAATAAACACATTGCAAACAGAAACAGATGCCAAAATAATAATCAACAACATCCCCGATTTTTCCGCATTACCGACATTGCCGATTTACATACGCATGGCATCAAAAATCCTGATTCACCGTTTCAACAAGTCGATTGAAAAAATATCCAATAATTTCAATCTAACTTTAGTTGACATCTTCAAAGTTAGCAGACATTTTTGTAAACAATGGAAAAGCTTTATTTCAAACGACGGCTTCCATCCATCTGATGCTGGCTACGCCCTTTGGGCAGAATCAATAATAGCTAATCTGACATTCTTGTAGAGAACTGCGAAAGCCTTTTTGTTAAATATTCTTTGGTATTTTTACCCTTGTCGTCTGCGACTTCTTCAAAAAGTTTGGAAAGAATTTCTCCGACTTTTGGCCCGGGCTTAAGATCAAGCACTTTCATCACATCATTTCCATCTATCGCAAGGTCCGCAACCGTGAAGGGCTTTTTCAAAACTTCCTTTAATCTCGATCTAAACAATTTTAGTCTCCAGCTCTCCGGCTGTTGAAGTCCGCCACCCAGTCGATCCCCAACCCTCAGATCCATCATGTCCTCAACATTCTCGAGTCCGACATTTTTTATAAAACGCCTAAGCGCCCTGTCCGTTTGGTTTTCATTTACCGAAAATTGGTGCCAACGCACCAGGCGGAAGAGTTTGTCGCGCTCCTCACGCGAAAGGTGAAAGCGCTCGGCAATGGAAACAGCAATTCTTGCACCAACCACTTCATGGTTATGGAAAGTACGAACACCTTCTTCTGTGACTTTGGCAACTTTTGCCTTGCCGATATCATGAAGCATTGTCCCAAAACGCGTGATGGTATCTTTAGAGGGGCAATTTTCAAGTGACATCACACAATGTGTTCCCACATCGTAAATATGATGCCGTTTTGGACTGACCTGCTCAACTGCAAAACAAACTTCCAGCTCCGGCAAAATTACAGTCAAAACCCCCAATTTTTTTGCCAGGAAAATTCCGGCAGAGGGAGCTGGCGAATCAACAATTTTAAAAACTTCATCACGAATCCGCTCTCCCGAAATTTTAGAAATTAAACTGGCATTTTGCTCAATTGCTTTTGCTGTATCAGCATCAATATCAAAACCGAGTGTCGTTGCAAACCTAATTGCGCGAAGCATCCTTAGTGCGTCTTCTCCAAAACGTTCATTAGGATCACCGACTGTGCGAATCAATTTATTTTTTAAATCTTCTTGTCCACCAAACGGATCAACCAAATCCCAGTCTTCCAGGTCAAGGCCAGGCCTTTGTTGGGATTTTGCCGGCCTAAGGCCTGGCCTTTCTCCCATGCGTCTCAGCGCCATCGCATTTATCGTAAAATCGCGCCTTGCAAGATCTTCATCTAAACTCTTTCCCCAGACAACTTTGTCCGGATGCCTTGCGTCGGAATAACTTTCCTCAGATCGATAAGTCGTGATCTCTACTATGTTTCCCTTATCAACGGGCACTCCCACCGTCCCAAACCGGTTGTTGTAAAATCCGTCAGCAAAAATTTTCAAAATCTCCTCAGGCTTTGCGTTGGTTGTTAAATCCCAGTCACCGACTTCTTTACCTGAAAGAATATCCCTTACAGCCCCGCCAACAACCGTAGCTTCAAAGCCCGCTTTTTCTAATTTTTCTAAAATCGAAAGCACCTTTTTGTCGACCATATACCAATTATATTATCAACGAACGTTCAAAAAGAAATTTTTCGTATATAATGTCTTATTGAAGTGGATAACATTTGGCGAATAAAAACCCCTCATCCGGCGCAAAAAGAGGATTGGCTGGCGCAAGTTTTAGCCAAAAACAGGGGTCTTTCTACTAAATCTCAACTGGACCAATTTCTAAATCCAACCTTTGACCAAATTACCGCGGTCAGCGTGGGCAAAACCCAAAAAGCCATTGAAAGAATCAAAACTGCAATTAAAAACAACGAAAAAATTATTGTTTATTCCGACTACGACGCCGACGGCATCTCGGCAACTGCCATTATGTGGGAAACCTTAAACGACTTGGGCGCAAAGGTTATGCCATATGTGCCCCATAGAATAAAGGAAGGATATGGTCTTTTTACGCCTGCCATAGAAGAGCTTTCCAAAAGCGGCGTCAAACTGATAATAACCGTTGATCACGGCGTCACCGCGGTTGCACAAGTCGAAGCGGCCCAAAAATTAGGTGTAGATGTCATAATTACCGACCATCATGTCCTGCCTCCAAAGGTTCCTCAATCGTTCGCTTTAATCCACACAACAGATCTTTGCGGTGCCGGAGTCGCCTGGCGTTTTTGTTGGGATTTAGTCAAAAGCATCAAACCTTCCTATCAAAAAAATCTGGAGGACAAATTGGAACTTGCCGCGCTGGCGACTATTGCAGATCTTGTTCCTCTTCTTGGCGCCAACCGCGCAATTGTCAAAATCGGCTTGGAAAAAATCCAAAAAACAATTCGGCCCGGCCTCAAAAGCTTAATTTCCGCCTCAGCCATAAACGGCAAAATTGGAACTTATGAAATCGGCCACGTTTTAGCACCGAGAATAAATGCCATGGGAAGAATCGAACACGGCTTGGACGCACTTAGGCTAATTTGCTCAAGAAACAGAAGCCAAGCGGAGCGGTTAACCAAACTCTTAACCCAAACCAACAGCCGTCGTCAGGATCTAACTGTAAAAGCCATCGACCATGCGATATCTTTGGTAAACGGTGATCATTTAGTCGGAGTGGTTTCCCATGAAGATTGGCACGAAGGTGTAATCGGCCTTGTAGCATCGCGGCTTGTGGAAATTCACCACCGCCCGATGATTGTTATTGCAAGAGGTGCTGAAAAATCGAAAGGCTCAGCTCGATCAATTGCCGGCTTTAACATAATCGAAGCAATTCGCGCGTCTAGTGAATTTTTAGTAGATGCAGGCGGACACCCCATGGCAGCAGGTTTTTCTATAGAAACTAAACACATCGATTCGTTTACCAAAAGCATTAACAACTATGCCCAAACAATAATCACTGAAGAAATTCTCTCACCTGTTGTGGAGATAGAATGCCCAATGCCCAAAGAGGGAATCACCAAATCTAATTTTGAAGTTATCAAAAAGTTTGAACCTTACGGAGTAGCCAACCCTGTCCCGCTTTTTTTAACCAAAAACATGTTAGTTGAAGATGTTAGAACTGTTGGGAGCGACAACCGCCACTTAAAATTGCAAGTCGATGGCTTTTCGGCAATAGGCTTTGGCAGGGGAGCACAAAAAGCCCAGATCAGGCCCGGCTACAAAGTTGATCTTGTATACTCAATCGAAGCCGACAACTTCAACGGCAAAGGAAGCCTCCAGTTAAAAATCAAAGACCTGACAATCAACAATTAGTCACCCATATGGGTTTGATTTTGCGTATGCTCGTACCAATCAACTCTTTCTCTAGGTGTTGGAAATCCCGCATTTGGCGTCGGAATATTTCCATCGACACGGGTGGCGGTATCAGTTGATACGGCTCCAGCTGTCTCGGCAGCACAAAATCTAGGTCGCTCGTGCCTCGAAGAACCAATACCAACCCAGGGTCTTGGGTCACGCATTCTTAAATCCTGGGGTCCTCGGTCTTGCTCGTTATGCATATTTTTCACCTCCTTTTTTGTTTTTTTAGACAACGTCAATTTGATGCAATTCTCCCTCTCTGATTCTTTTATTAGACGGTTCCCTGTCCACGTCCGGCCAAATTGGCCCATACTCAAAGCGTTGCTGTAGTGTCAATCTAGCCGCTTCGATACGGGAAATCCTATCAATTGGACAACCGCCCTCGCCTAGTTCGACCATTTCTTTACCTGACCCTCCTCATATCGACTTCCCACCATTTATCCAAACCGTCACTAGCTTCGGCAGCCCTTTCTACCTTAAAACCATGACCACCAAAGACTTGATGTATTTGATCAACGCTTTCTTGCAAGATTTTGTGATCCCTCAAATATTTAAAAAAATCCAACACATCTTGAGACCTTTGACTCAAGCGTTTTCGCCCAGATAAATCCTCAAGTTTTGCTTGTACCAAAGAAGGGTGATGCAAATTTAACAATAATTTACCGCCTGGCTTTAATACTCTTTTCGTTTCCAAAATGGCCCCGGGAGGCATGAAATCCAGCGCCATGCTCGAGACGGCAACATCAAAAACTCCATCCCGAAAAGGTAACTGGGATCCACTTGCCCTGACATGAGGCACAAAAGATTCAGAAAGTAAATTTCTTGATGAAATACCCGCTATATCGACTGAAATGAATCGGAGTCCACGCCTGCCGTATGCCCTAATATACTCTCTTTCAAAGATTTGTCGCCCGGCTCCCAAATCTAAAACTGTGGGATTTTCAGGAAGACCATCAGCAACGGTGTGAAGCCTTCTTCTTAAAGAAACCCTACTTTTGTTTGGGCTATCTTCTTTTTCATTGGGATAATACCTAGTATAAAAACTAGACATTTTTTCTTCTGTTCCAGGAATGATTCTTGCCTCGATTTGCATTTTTTCAACAAAAAAACCTCCCGTTTGGGAGGTATCTTTTTCAAGCTGGCTTTTAAATTAAGCCAATACCTCCCGAGGGCTCTTGACAAGCAAGAGACCTTTAATAAGGAGGCAATTTGCGAAAAATTTCAAATCCATTGTGAAAATTGTAAAGGGCACGCATTCCGCTTGTCAAGGCGTGAGGAAAAGGCCAGGCCTTTAGCAAAGAGTATCTCAGTTAAGGCCTGGCCTTAGCCAAGCACAAAAGGTAGGCCTCGAATTGTGCTGATTCAACGTAAAAAGGCCTGACCTTGAGATCAAGATGTTTAAGTAGAAAAAGACCTGCCCTTAGCATCGCCCGCAACCGCTGGCACAACTAGCCATTTTAGTTTAGAATCTAGTCTATGCGGACACTGGCTGTTGAAGCCAACCAAAAAGTTGGCCAAAAAGTCACCTTAATGGGCTGGGCAAATGTCGTTCGTGACCACGGAAAAATCACCTTTATCGATCTTCGCGATATGTCCGGTATTATCCAAACTGTTGCCAAAAAAGATTATGGCGTTAGCCCGGAAGACGTCATAAAAATTGAAGGAACAGTCAAAAAACGTCCGGAAAAGTTAATCAATAAGAACCTGGAAACAGGAGAAATCGAAATTGAAATCGAAAACTTGGAGATTTTAAACAAATCCAAAACACCACCTTTTCCGGTAGATTCAGACGGCCTGGATATCGAAGAGGCATTACGTCTTAAATACCGCTACCTGGATTTGCGCCGGCCCAGAATGGCAAAAAACTTAAAACTTAGGCATGAAATGACATCTTTCATGCGCCAGTTTTTAAAAGATAGGCATTTTACGGAAGTTGAAACCCCAATTCTAACCAAAACCACTCCGGAAGGCGCGCGAGATTTTCTGGTTCCGTCCCGTCTTCAACCGGGCAACTTTTACGCGCTTCCACAATCGCCGCAGCAATACAAACAGCTTTTGATGGTTGCCGGCCTCGAACGCTATTTTCAAATCGCCCGCTGCTTCCGCGATGAAGACCCCCGAGCAGACAGAGCTTACGGTGAATTCACCCAGCTCGATATCGAAATGTCGTTTGTCGAACAAGAGGATATTTTAAAATTAACAGAGGAACTCTTTAAGGAAATTACCGAAAAAGTTTTCGGCAAAAAAGTTTTAAAGTATCCTTTTCCTCGAATTCCCCACAAAGAAGCTCTTAAAAAATACGGTGCAGATAAATTCGATCTAAGATCCGATAAAGATCCAAACGTTTTAGCCTTTGCCTTCGTTGTCGATTTTCCACTTTTTACCGAACAATCAAAAGATGATTTTTACCATGGGTCCGGTTCTGCCAAGTTTGCGCCATCGCACCATATGTTTACAGCACCTCACCCTGAAGATATCAAACTATTAGATACAGATCCTACAAAAGTTCGCGGCCTCCAGCACGACTTGGTTTGCAACGGTCTGGAAGTTGGTGGTGGCAGTATCAGGATTCATAAAAGGGAAATTCAAGAAAAAATCTTCTCGCTTATCGGTTTTTCAAAAACCCAAAAAGAAGAATTTAGCCATATGCTGGAAGCTTTTGAATACGGTGTTCCTCCCCACGGAGGAATTGCTCCCGGAATTGACAGGTTTTTAATGGTTGCCCTTAATCAGCCAAATCTCCGAGAAGCAATTGCTTTCCCGACATCCGCCTCCGGACAAACAGCAGTTATGGATGCTCCTAGCCCGGTTGACGAAAAAACTTTAAAAGAGCTAAAACTCAAAAAGCTGTGATTTTCCGAACTGTTGTAATTTTTTTAATTGTTATATCCGCTCTCGGCGTGGTACTTCTTCCTAAAGAAGAGCTAGGCAAAGTGGCACCAAGTGTCGCCAAACGAGTTGAAGCGGCAACTACAGAGTCCGGCTCGGCATACCCAAGCCCCAGAAAAGATTTTACCGATGCCCCACAAGTAACTGCTTCTTCTGCTGTTGTTATCGACAACAAAACTGGCACTTCTATGTACGAAAAAAATTCCAATCTTCGCCACCTTCCGGCTTCAACCACAAAGCTCATGACTGCCTTAGTTTCCTTGGAAAAGTGCTCGCCAAGTGATATCGTCGAGGTTAGAGATGTAGAAGGCGACGGTTCGCAAATGGGCCTCAAAGTCGGAGACAAGGTAACGGTTGAAAATCTTCTTTACGGACTTTTGATTCCCTCGGGTAACGATGCCGCGTTTGTTTTAGCAAGAAACTGCGGAGATTCCTACGATCAATTCATTGCAGCTATGAATCAAAAAGCTAAAGATTTAAATATGCAAAATACCCATTTTGTAAATCCGGCTGGCTACGACGACCCTCTTCAATACTCAACCGCTTCTGATCTTGCACTTATGGCTCGTGTAGCAGTTACCAATCCAATAATCGCCAAAATAGTCAAAATCAAAAGCACTGTAGTTGCAGATATTACGGGAACCCGAACTTATTATCTTGAAAACGTCAATAAACTTTTAGGGGTTGTGCCCGGATTGGAAGGGGTCAAAACAGGGGAAACAGACGGTGCTTTGGAAAATCTTGTCACTAAAACTACAAGAGGTGATAATTCAATTTTAGTCGTGGTACTCGGATCCCAAGACCGCTTCGGTGACTCTAAAAGCCTAATTGAATGGGCTTATCAAAATTACATTTGGCAAAAGGGGAAAACTTAAAATTTGCTTGTATTTGTATTCGGACCTGGCGCTGCCATAATCCAGCTGTCATCAAGGGCGTTAACGTAAGCGAATAAATCTTCATCACTTTTGAAAACATAAACCGGCTCCAGATAGGCTTGAGAGACACCTGTTTCCAAATATGCAAGACTTACGCTTCTTATAGGAAAATTGGTGCCGGTTAAGACTTTATTGTAGGAAGCTTTTCCAGCCTTTAGGTCATCAAAAGCTTTTTGAACTCCTTTCAAAGGATAAGTGGAAAATTTATATTTTTGAATAGTGCGCAAAGAATCTTTGGCGGCGACAACTCCGTTTGCCGAAACCAAAACCCATAAATTAGGGTTCTTCAAATTAGGATAAATTACAGGAATTTTATTTAAATCTGCTCTGCCAAAATTGACCTGTATCAAATTTGAAGCTGTCACAGAGGGAACATCCGAAAGTTTGGTGCCGTCTACCTTTAAGTTAAAAGTTTTAATGTTCGCCTTCGGAAAATCCGAATCTGAAAGGCCAAAGCCATTGACATATCTTTTAGCACTAGAAATTGCCTCTTCTTCTGTTTTTGGATGGCCTGAAAGGACTTTCTGGTTATTAAAATAATCGGAACTGACGCTAAAATTTTTTGAAACCGTATCTATTGTTAAAGTTGTTCCTGTTTGTGAGTTCACAAAAGTTGCTTTTGTACCAATTGTTCCTGTCTGGTCGCGAAACCCTCCCGCTATAGCCAATTTTTTTGTTTCCTCCAAATCGCCAAAAGAGGGTAATGGTTGCTTAATTCCAAAAACATTTACGATAGAAGGCAAAGCCGGTAAATTTCCGCTTATAGTTTCTAATGTGTAACTAACATTAGCAGGCGCAGGAACTCCCTCACTAAAACTAACAGGCGGCAATTTTCCAAAAGCGGCTATTGCTACAATTGGAGGTGGGAAAAGAGAGTCCCTGAGTGATGCGCTGAAAGTATATGCCAAAAATCCCGCAAGAGCGACACTTAAAACTATCATACTCACAACAAATGCTTTGCGGGAAAACTGGGCAGTGGCAGTTAAATTGGCCATTTAATTGGGTATAATTACGTTGTGATACAATTTTAACCCGCTGGCAAAGCCACGGTCAATTGAATCAAGTTTAAGGTTAAGGACAGGCCTTAACCTTAAGCCTAATCAACGAAAAAGGCCTGCCCTTTACATAAAATGCAAAAAGTCAAAGTTCGCTACGGTCCATCTCCAACAGGAATTCCCCACATTGGAAACATAAGAACAGCTCTTTTTAACTTCCTTTTTGCTAAAAGCCAAAATGGCGAATTTTTCTTAAGGATAGAAGACACAGATCAAGCTAGAATTGTGCCTGGCGCTGTAGAAAAGATAAAAGATAGCCTCAAATCCCTAAATCTTGAATGGGATGCCGACATCGTCTACCAGTCAGAACGCCTCGATATCTACCAAAAATATCTCAATGATCTTAAATCAAAGGATCTTGCTTATAACGATGAAGGTGCCTGGCGCTTTAAAATCCAAACCGACAAAAAGTCAGTCGGCTGGCAAGATGTTGTCCATGGAAAAGTCGAATTCCCGACAAATGTTATTGAAGATTTCATTATCATAAAATCCGACGGCTTTCCGACCTACCACTTTGCCTCAGTTGTCGATGATCACGAATTAGAAATCAGCCACGTAATGCGCGGCGACGAATGGATATCCTCAACACCAAAACATATTCTTCTATACGAAGCACTCGGCTGGGAGCATCCCCAGTTCGTCCACCTGCCCCCGATTCTAGGAGCCGACCATAAAAAACTTTCCAAACGAGAAGGAGCAAAATCAGTCTTAGAATATATAGACGAAGGTTATCTACCCGAAGCAATCACTAATTTCTTAGCACTCTTAGGCTGGTCGCCTAAAGGAAATCAGGAAATATTCTCACTCGACGATCTAATCAAAGAATTCTCACTCGATCGTATAAACAAAAACAGTCCCATTTTCAATATTGAAAAGTTAAATTGGACGAACGGCCAGTGGATCCGCAAATTGACCAATGATGATCTATCCAACCGCCTTTCTATATACAATCCAAAATACGATCAAAAGATACTAAAGGATGTGACTCCTCTTATCAAAGACAGAATTAATAATCTTAAAGATATTAAGATTGCCGATCTGTTTTTCAAGGCACCTGATCCGAAAGACTTTAAGTTAACAATTTCAGAAGATATCCTTTTAAAACTCATAAAAAATTTTGAATCGGTAAAAACCTGGTCAACAGATAATATTAAAGAGTCCGCGAACTCCTTACTTGGCCCCAATCTTGAAAAAAAGGACCTGTACCAAAATTTGGGTCTCAGTCTCTCCGGATCAACAGTTACACCACCCCTATTTGACTCAATGGAAAATCTCGGCAAAGACGAAACAATAAAACGCCTGAAAGCCGCTATCAAGTCGCAATAGCTGGTATAATCCTCCTTTAAATATGAAAGTAAAAGGTAAATCAAAAAAACTATTGGTCGCCGTTTTTGCCCATCCGGACGATGAAGCCTTTGGCCCTTCAGGTACTCTTGCCAAATTTACCAAAACTCACGACGTTTATATTTTGTGTGCCACAAAAGGGGAAACCGGAATGGGCCCAAAATCTAATCTCGGCAAAATCCGCGCTCAAGAACTTAAAAACTCAGCCAAAATTTTAGGCATTAAAGACGTTTATTTTTTAGGTTTTAAAGATGGAACCTTATCCAATAATCTTTATCACAAACTTGCGTCAAAAATCGAAAAAATTCTCAAACAACTAAAACCTGAAATTCTAATGACTCAAGAACCACAAGGTGTATCCGGCCACATTGATCACATCACTGTTTCCATGGTCACATCTTTTGTGTTTAATAAACTGCCGTTTGTAAAAACACTAATGTATTACTGCATTGACGAAAAAGCCGCAGCCAAAATGAAAAATTATTTCATTTATTTTCCTCCGGGATACAAAAGATCCGATGTCGACAAAGTAATCGACACAGCCAAATACTGGCACCTTAAAAAAGAAGCAATGATGGCCCATAAATCGCAAGCAGAAGACGCCAAAACAGTCCTTTCCAGAATGGAGGATTTACCAAAAGAAGAATATTTCCTCATTAATACTAAATGAAAATCTATAATACTTTTTCAGACCAAAAAGAAACATTAAACCTTAAGGAAAAAATCGGCATTTACGTTTGCGGCATAACACCAGATGCCCCAACTCACTTGGGTCACGCTTTTTTGTTCGTAACCTATGACACTCTCATTCGCTATTTAAGGTTTTTGGGTGCAAAAGTTACATATGTGCAAAATGTCACGGATATAGACGATGACATATTAATTCGCTCAAAAGCCGCTGGCCTCTCATGGAGGGCGATGGGTAATATTCAAACTAAAAACTACCTTAAGAACATGGACGCATTAAATGTCATAAGACCTGATATTTATCCAAAAGCCACACAAAATATCGGCCAAATGATATCAATCATTGAAAAACTCATTACAAAAAAACTGGCATATGTCAAAGAAGGTTCTGTCTACTTTGCTGTTTCGAAAGATAAAAACTTCGGCAAACTTTCAAAATACGGTTATCCGGCTATGTTGGAAATTGCCAATGAAAGAGGCAATTTTCCGCAGGATCCAAATAAAAACGACCCTTTGGATTTTGTACTTTGGCAAGCAAAAAAACCAGGTGAACCATCATGGTCTTCGCCATGGGGAGAGGGTAGGCCAGGTTGGCATATTGAATGTTCTACAATGTCAATGCATTTTCTTGGATCAACGGTCACAATTCACGGCGGAGGTCAGGATCTTATATTTCCACATCATGAAGCAGAAATTGCTCAATCCGAAAACGTAACCGGTAAAAAATTTGTAAAAATCTGGATGCACACCGCGATGGTTTTTTGCGAGGACAAAAAAATGAGTAAAAGCCTTGGAAATATGATTTTTATTTCTGATCTTCTTGAAAAATTTTCTTCAGATGTAATCCGCATTCAATTATTGTCTCATCATTATCGGACTGCATGGAATTATGATGAAAAAGAGTTTGAAAATGCCAAAGAAACGGTGGAAATCTTCAAAAACCTGGCGAGAGATCAGGCCCTTTCAGCAAAAGGTCAGGCCTTGGCCAGTGCACAACGAGGAAAAAGGCCTGACCTTAACAAACTAAAAGCAGTCTTGCCTGATTTTTTCAAAGCCTTAGATGACGATTTTAATTCTCCTGCTGCAATCAGCATATTGGAAAAAGTAGCAAAATCAAAAAATTCAAAAACAAAATCCGCTGTAAATTTGGTCGCTCATCAAATCCTCGGTTTAAGGCAAATATAATTTTACTTGTTGATTTAACCAGAAAAGTCAGTTATCCTACACAAATCTAAATGCCAGCTAAAAAAGTCACTAAAACAAAAAAGGAAGTTAGCCCGCTTTTAAAACTACCTTCCTCTCCAAAAAGAAAAATCTCAGTAAACTTTAAAGCAGTAGGCCTCACCCTAGCTATTATCTATTTAGTAATTTGGATTTTAATTGGTGCCTTTGTTGGACTAGTCATTATCCAAAGTTTAAGACAAGGTGCTTTTGCTGGTTTGTTTGGGCCAAGGGTTGCTGTCCCAACATCCGATAATTCCCAAGCCGCTTCGCAAACTATTATTCCCGGCATCGGACTTGTAGATGTAGCTTGCGTTAAACAAGCACTACCTCAAGATACGATTCAAAAAATTGTCACATCGGGTGACGCATCGTCTCTTACGGCAGACGAAAAGACAAAACTGGAACCTTGCATCCTGCAAAAAGAAGCAGCGTCTCCAAGTCCAAGCGCATCTCCTTCTAAATAGATTTTAAAACTCAAGCTGTGATATAACTGAATTAGTGAGGATTCTGCCCGAACTTCCGATTTCTAAATTCCTTTTTAAAGACAGTCGCACCGCAATTTTCTGGCTTATTGTCCGCCTTTACGTCGGTTGGCAATGGTGGGAAGCAGGTTACGGGAAAGTTGTTGGACCCGGTAGTGACAAATGGGTGGGCAGTCATGCCGGAGCCGCAGTCCAGGGATTTTTAATGGGAGCGCTTAAAAAAAGCTCTGGTGCTCATCCGGATGTCCAAAGCTGGTACGCATCATTTATAAGTAATTTCGCCCTTCACCATACAGTTCTTTTCTCCTATATGGTTGCATACGGTGAATTATTTGTTGCAATCGGCTTAATTCTAGGTCTTTTTACTGGGCTTGCCGCATTTTTTGGTGGAGTTATGAACGTAAATTATCTGTTTGCTGGAACAGTTAGCACAAATCCGGTTCTTTTAATTTTGGAAATTCCTCTAATTCTTGCCTGGCGAGTTGCCGGCTTGATTGGTGTTGACCGCTACCTTCTCCCAAGGCTTTTCAAAAAGAAAAAGTAATTTAGCGGTTCTTTTTCATCCAATCATGCGCAAAGGAAACATTATACTCTCGAACTTAAGTTATTTGGCACCCGTTTGTTTTAAAATGGTGTCAATTGCGTCATTTTCTTTGACGCCCTGATGAGAATGGTCGCTTTGGTTATGAGCTACGTGATAGTCTGCATCTGACTGGCTATTTGCAACATAACCGCAAGCAGGACATTTCCAGTAATACTCCGCCACGCTTATCACCCCCTCTAAAATGACAATATAGCGAGGCTGAAAAAGACTGAGATGATAGAAAAGTAAGGATTTTGTAATAGACAAATTTGAATTAAACCTAAGAAGTGCTACAATTTGCGCCATGGCGACTGTAAACTCAAACTATGATAAGTTGCCTGCCATCTATCTTTTTAGCGAAATAGCCAGAAAAACCGCTGCTTTTGCCAAAAAGAATGCCGGCGTAGAAATTTTGAAGCTTGGAATTGGCAACACGACGGAACCGATTGGTACGACAATTATTTCCGGCTTTAAAAAAGGCGTCGAAAAATTATCTAAGACATCGACGTATTCGGGTTATGGAGACGAGCAAGGCGATCTGCGTTTAAGGAGCGCATTATCAAATTGGTATAAAAAATCAAAAATTCGAATTGACCCCTTAGAAATTTTCATTTCCGACGGGGCAAAATCTGATTCGGCAAATATTCAATCCATTTTCGGTCCTACTACAAAAGTTGCAATCTGCGATCCGGTCTATCCGGTTTATAAAGACAGTAATGTAATAGCAGGAAGAAAAGTAATTTATATGCCTTGCAACGAAAATAATGGTTTTTTCCCGGATGTGCCAAAAGAAAAAGTTGATTTAATTTATATTTGCAGCCCTAATAATCCTACGGGAGCAGTCGCAACTCAACCGCAACTTAAAAAATTTGTGAATTTTGCCACAGCAAAAAAAGCTGTAATTATTTTTGACGCTGCTTATTTTGCCTATATCAAAGATCCAAAATTTCCAAAAAGCATCTATGAAATTCCGGGTGCCAAAAAATGCGCAGTCGAAATTAATAGCTTTTCAAAATGGGCTGGTTTTACTGGCGTGCGTCTAGGTTGGACAGTAGTTCCAATGGATTTAATCTGTCAAAATGCCAAACGGGGTAAGCTAAATTCTCTTTGGAATAGAAGACAAACAACCATGTTTAACGGCGCTTCTAATATTGTACAAGAGGGAGGATTAGCGGCTCTTACTCAACAGGGACAAAAAGAAAGTCAGAAAGTTGTAAATTACTACATGGAAAATGCAAAACTTATAAAAAAAACACTTGAAAGAACAGGTCTTAAAGTATACGGTGGTCAAAACGCACCATATATTTGGCTTAAAGTACCAAAGGGTATGACATCTTGGAATTTTTTTGACAAGCTTTTGGAAGAAGCCCATATCGTCGGAACTCCCGGTTCAGGCTTTGGGCCAAGTGGCGAAGGTTTTTTTAGGCTCAGTGCTTTTGGACACCGCCAAAACATTCAAAAAGCCCTAAGATCAATCGAAAAAAACCTAAAAATATGACCAAAAAAACTTTACCTTTCACGAAAGTCCAAATCGAAAAGATTATCAGGGATTATCCAACACCCTTTCACATATACGACGAAAAAGCTATTCGAAAAAATGCCAAACATCTGTTAAAAACTTTTTCATGGAATAAGGGCTTTAGAGAATTTTTTGCGGTTAAAGCTTGTCCTAATCCTTACATTTTAAAAATCCTAAAAGAGGAAGGTTTTGGTGCAGACTGCAGCTCGCTCCCAGAACTGTTGCTTGCAGAAAAAGTCGGTATTGTCGGCGAAAAGATCATGTTTTCCTCAAACGAAACGCCCGCACGAGAATATCAAAAAGCCGTAGAACTTGGCGCTATCATTAATCTCGACGATATTACTCATTTACAATATTTAGAGAAAAACGCAGGCCTGCCTGGTCTTATCTGCTTTCGTTATAATCCTGGTCCACTAAGACGCGGCAATACCATAATTGGAAAACCCGAAGAAGCAAAATACGGTTTAACAAAAGAACAACTGTTCAAAGGATATCAAATTGCTAAAGAAAAGGGTGTAAAAAGATTCGGAATCCATACTATGGTTGCGTCAAACGAGCTAAATCCAGCTTACTTTATTGAAACTGCAAAAATGCTGTTATCTTTAACTAATGAAATCTCCAAAAAACTAAGCATCAATTTTGAATTTATAAATATCGGCGGTGGAATAGGAATACCTTACAAGTTGGATCAAAAAGCTGTCAATTTAGAAACCGTCTCAAAAGGTATAAAAAAACTTTTTCAAAAGTCCGGTAAAATCAATAACCCTAAACTAAAGCTCTACATGGAAAATGGACGGATGATCACAGGTCCATATGGATACCTGGTAACAACGGCTCTTCACAAAAAAGAGATTTATAAGAATTACATAGGGGTTGACGCTTGTATGGCAAATTTAATGCGGCCTGGAATGTATGGGGCCTATCATCACATTACAGTTTTAGGAAAAGAAAAAGCCCAAAAATCCCAAACATACGATGTCGTTGGGTCACTTTGCGAAAACAACGATAAGTTTGCAATAGACCGCAAACTCCCTAAAATTGAAACAGGAGATATTCTAGTAATTCACGACACGGGTGCGCACGGTTTTGCAATGGGTTTCAACTACAATGGAAAATTAAGATCGGCTGAACTTCTTCTAAAGCCAGACGGCAAAGTTATCAAAATTAGAAGGGCAGAAACGGTAGAAGATTATTTCAGCACCTTAGACTTTTCAAAATTATAAAAATGATAGTTTCTAAATTCGGCGGTACATCTGTTGCTACGGCCCAAAAAATTTCGAATCTCTGTCAAATTACAAAAAAAAGTCTTGCAAAAGATCCTGTAATTGTCGTTTCGGCTGTAGCCGGTGTAACAGATTTACTTTCGGAAATACCGGAAAATCCAAACAATGCCAAATCAAAAATAGAAAGGATTCGAAAAATTCATTATGATCTGATAAGCAATCTTTTTAAAAATACTCAATCGAATGAGATAAAAAACTACATCAACCAAGAGCTTGCAGATCTTTCAAAACACACAAGAAAAAAAATTTACGACAAATCGGAAATAGATAAAATTCTTGCCTTTGGTGAAATAATGTCCTCTCACATCATTGCCAAAGCTCTTGAAAGTTCCGGTATTCCTGCCAGGCAAATCGTTGCATCGGATGTAATAGTTACCAATGATAATTTTGGATCTGCAGATTTTCTCCCGGCTCCAACAAAAAAGAAAACAAAAAAAGTCCTTTTGCCAATCATTAAAGAAAAAATTGTTCCGGTTGTAACAGGATTTATCGGGACCAGCAAAAATGGCAAATTAACTACTCTCGGTCGCGGAGGATCCGACTACACAGCGGCAATAATCGGATTCTCCCTAAATGCCAAAGAGATTGAAATTTGGACAGATGTTGACGGAATTTTTACAACGGATCCTAAGGTAGCCCCAAAAGCCAAACTGATCCGGCAAATTTCCTACAAGGAAGCTTCTGAGCTCGCCGCATTTGGTGCCAAAGTCCTTCACCCCAGAACAATAAAACCGGCGATAAAAGCTGGTATTGCTGTTCGTGTTTTAAACACACAAGATCCAAACTGTCAGGGAACTTTAATTTGCGATAAACCGGATCTAAAAAATCCTATTACAGCAATTTCTTTCAAAAGAAAAATTACTCTAATCAATATCTATTCAACGGAGATGTTGTTTAAAAAAGGATTTTTAGCAAAGATTTTTAAAGTTTTTGCAAAATACAATATCTCAATCGATTTAGTAAGCGTCTCAGAGGTAACTGTCTCTGTCACTTTGGAAAATCATGATCACCTTGCAAAAGCACTTGATGAACTATCAAAATTTTCCTCTGTGTCGGCAAACACCAATTACGGAATGATTTCATTAATAGGTGAGGGAATTGTTACTTCTTCTGAAACCATAAAGAAAATTTTTGACATTTTAGATGAAAGGAAAATATTAGTTAAGATGATTTCTTTAGGTGCAAGTGATATTAATGTTGGCCTGGTGCTACAATACAACCGAATAGAAGAAGCCGTAAACGTCTTGCACAATAAATTGTTGATCAAAAACTTAAACAACGCAAAATGAAAATAGCACTTGTTGGTTATGGCAACATGGGCCAAGAAATTGAAAACTTGGTCAAAAACTATCCGGACTACTCAATAGTCTCAATAAGTTACAAAAAAATTACAGACAAGCTCGACACATCAGGAATAAAGAAATCCGACGTCGTCATCGATTTCACATCGCCAGAAATTGTTGTAGATAACATCAAAAAAATTCTAGCGATGAAGAAAAAATTGGTCATTGGCACCACAGGCTGGTACGAAAAACTCAATGATGTTAAATCACTGGTTAAAAAAAATAACGGAGGCCTAATTTATGCAAAAAACTTTTCAGTTGGAGCCAATATTTTTTTCAAGATAATATCTGAAAGCAGTAAATTGTTTAATAAGTATGAAGGATACGATGTTTATGGATTGGAGGTTCATCATAAAGGCAAAAAAGACAGTCCAAGCGGTACTGCCAAAAAAATTTCTGATCTTATAATCAGCTCTTACAAGTATAAAAAGAATGCTCAATTCGAAAAACTAGATCGCCAAGTAGCAAAGGAGGAAATTCACTTTGCATCAGTTCGCGGCGGTAACAATCCGGGTTACCATGAGGTAACTTTTGACAGTTTAGCTGACGAAATAAAACTTTCGCATCAAGCACATAACAGAAGAGGCTTTGCTCAAGGTGCATTACTTGCAGCCAAGTTTATAATAAAAAACAAAGGTTTATGGTCTTTTGAAGATTTATTCGAGAAAGGAAAGATCTAATGAAAATTAAAAAAATAACAGGAACAATTCCCGCAATGGTTACACCTTTTGACGACAAGAAAAATCTTGATATTTCCGCACTGAGGAACCTAATCAAATTTTTACTATCAGGCGGAATAGATGCCATTGTTCCGTGCGGATCAACAGGGGAAGCAGCTACTCTCAATCTCGAAGAATATGAAACTGTTGTTAGAACCACAGTCGAGCAAGTGGCCGGCAAAATTCCGGTTATTGCTGGCGCCGGGAGCAACGACACCCAAAAAGCCGTTCATCTTTCACAAATCGCCAAAAAAGCGGGAGCCGATGTCTTACTTCATGTTTCACCCTATTACAACAAGCCGACAAATGACGGGCTGGTTGCACATTTCAAGCAAATTGCCAAATCGATCGACTTGCCTATTGTAATTTACAACGTTCCCGGCAGAACTGGATCCAATATAAGCGCTGAAACTACTCTCAGAATTGCCAAAGAGGTACCTCATGTAATTGGTATTAAAGAAGCATCAGGCAATATCGGCCAAATGATGGAAATTATAAAAAGTGCTCCCAAGGATTTTTCAGTTCTTTCCGGTGACGATGCGATAACCCTTCCTCTAATTTCCGTTGGTGGTGTCGGAATAATATCAGTTGCTGCCAATGAAATCCCAAAAGAAATGACAAATATGGTCAATGCTGCACTGGAGGGAGATTTCAAAAAAGCCAAAAAAATCCACTACGAAATTTTAGACCTTATGAATGGAAACTTTATTGAAACAAATCCAATCCCTGTTAAAACTGCGCTTTTCATGATGGGCAAAATTAAAGAAAATTTTAGGCTTCCACTTGTGCCAATGGCAGCCAAAAACAAAGAAACCTTATCTCAAATCCTTAAAAAACTTTCCTTAATATAAATGGTCAAGATAAAAGTTGGAATACTCGGTTCAACAGGTGCTGTCGGCCAAAGGTTTGTCCAGCTTCTCGAAAATCATCCTTGGTTTGAGGTGATTGCTGTTTGCGCGTCGGAAAGGAGCTCAGGCAAAACCTATAAAGAGGCCGCAAATTGGAAAATTAGTTCTAAAATTCCATCAAAAATTGCAAATTTAAAAGTAAGGTCGTGTGAACCTAACTTTGGTGCCCAATTAGTTTTCTCCGGCCTTGACTCATCCGTAGCCGGCGAAATAGAAGACAATTTTGCAAATCAAGGCTACATTGTCGTCAGCAATTCCAAAAATCACCGCATGGAAAAAGATGTTCCGCTTCTAATCCCGGAAGTTAATCCGGATCATTTAGCACTTATCAAACTTCAACAAAAAAGACGCCAAAGTAAAGGATTTATTGTTACCAATCCAAATTGCACAACTGTAGGATTGGCAATGGTTCTTAAGCCACTCCATGATGCTTTCACCATCAAATCTATCGCGGTTACTTCCATGCAAGCATTGTCCGGAGCCGGTTATCCCGGTGTTTCCTCTCTTGACGCTTTAGACAACGTCATTCCTTTTATAGGCGGCGAGGAGGAAAAAGTAGAAACCGAGCCTCTAAAGTTACTCGGAACAGTTAAAAACGGTCAGGTTATATTTGCTCCTTTAAAAATAAGCGCATCCTGCAACCGGGTTTCCGTAAGGGATGGTCATATGGAATCTGTAGAATTAATCTTTTCAAAGAAGCCGGAAATCTCTCAAGTTATTAAAGTTTTAAGCCAATTTAAAGGCGTGCCGCAAAAGTTTGAATTACCTTCAGCTCCACCAGCGCCAATCGTTGTTACGGAAGATGAAACAAGACCTCAGCCGGTTTTGGATCGGGATATCGAGAACGGAATGTCCGTTGTAGTTGGCAGAATCCGTAAATCTAATGTATCGGATTTAAAGCTCACACTGTTAGTCCACAACACTATCCGTGGCGCAGCCGGAGCGGCTATATTGAATGCCGAATTGCTCCAAGCTAAAGGATTTTTAAACTAGGTTTTGACAATTTAAAAAATTACAAGTAGAATTCTCTTTCCTGCCTCGTAGAATAAGCTTACATATTTATTACATGATTTACTTATTCTATTAATGTAAAGACTGTAGTGTCTTAAGATTAAGGAGTCAAAAATGTCAAGTATTGGAGAAAGAATTGCAGAACGCAGATTTGTAAACAAACAGACGCTTTTAAGTGGAGCTGCTGGTCTTGGTCTTAGCGTGGCAGCAATTGGGGGACAAATTCAGAACATAGGTAGGCATAGCGAGAGCCCGACTACGCCAACAGGCATGTCACGCAGCGCTGACCACAAAATCACTATTTGCCACAATGCGGATGATAATAAGACCGTTGTGATCACAATAGACAAAAATGGACTCAAAGGCCACGATCATCACGGTGATACTACGCAGGCACCAAACGATAGCTGCCCTCCAGGCGAAGAAACAAACACCCCGACTCCAATTCCATCAGAAATATCAGAAACAGCAACTGCAACGGCAATGGCCACAGAAACTCAAGAACCTACAAATACCAGTACAGCAGAACCGACATCTACTTCAACACCTTTTCCCGAATTTCCAGGCTGCGAAGATCAAACCGAGCCGGGTGATATTGCACATTACGACACCGGCCTGCATTGGATTGTGGGGGACGGACTAAAGAAAGGACGAGATGATGTATACAGTGTGCCAGGCGGGAATGCTCTGCAGTGTTTTTGTCCACCACAAGACGAATTTGTTCAAGGCGATGAAGGTATCCAGACTAACTGGATAAAAACAGATGATGGCGATAAAGAAAATATGCCCCCAGAAGTGTTTGGTTATTTCAGGATGTGGGGTCCGGATTTTGGCCTTGATAATAAGTGGTATTATGCATCCGGTGCCGATAAACCTTCCCCGACAACACCTAATTTTGACTGTAACCCAGAAGCGCCTACTACAACTCCAACAGACACCCCTGAACCAACGGATACTCCACGCGCTACCGATACACCGGTTCCAACTGATACGGCTCAACCCACTGATACTCCAACATCAAATCCGACAGAGACCTTTACTGCTGTAGCAACCAATACACCCCAACCCACAGATACTCCAGAACCGACAGATACACCGGAGGCAACCGACACGGCAGAACCGACAGATACACCAGTTCATATAGTAAGGTCTGCAACACCGACTTCAAGTCCTACAGAAAGTCCAACCCCGAAAGCCGTCAAAGCAAAGCCATCACCTAAGCCAACGGAAACACCCGAAATCATAGTAAAAGAAGGGCCTACAAAAGGCTTACCGAATGCTGGAAATCCTGGAAACACAAGAGTCAACTTAATTTATTCGGCAATGTTGGCAGCATCCGGAGTAACGCTTGCCGGGGCCGGCCTAAAGTATAGACCGGGCAGAAGATCAAGAACAAGAGAATCCATAGCAGAGGCCCTCAGAAGAAGATAAACCGATTTTGCTCCCTACGACCATTCTAGCGCTTTAAATTATTTCAACGCACGTACGTAAGGTGAAGTCCGCCATCAACTCGTATAACTTCACCAGTCATAGCATCGTTTTTCAAAAGCTCAACTACCATTGTTGCGATTTCCTCTGCCTTAATAAATCTTTTAATTTTTGTTAAATTCGCACAAGCATCAAGTTCTTCTTTGGAAGTGCTCTCCCATGGCGGAGTCCAAACGTAACCCGGCGCAATTGCGTTTACTAAAATTTCCGGTCCATACTCTTTTGCCAAATTCATGGTTAAACTACTAACAGCCGCCTTTGCTGCCGAATATTGTGGCGCCTCTGGATTTCCCATCTCAGAAATTCCATAAACCGAAGAAATATTTATGATCTTCCTTATCCCTTTTGATTTTTCATAGTTAATAAAGCCGTTAGACACATAGACTTGGCTCATTAATATATTTTTGAATTGCGATTCCCAAACTTCAAAATTGCCAAAATCTCCGCCTTCATACTCTCCAGCATTATTTATCAGAGCATCTAACGAATATCCTTTCTTCCTAATATCAGAAAATAATTTTCCGACCCCATTCTTATTTGAAAGATCTGCCTGAAAAATTTCACCTTTTGCCAATTTTTGGGCCTTTTTAAGGGTATCCAATGCGCCTGTTTTGTTTTTGCGAAAATTTATAAGAACAGTTACTTCTTGCTTCGCCAACTCTACAGCAATTGCTTGGCCAATTCCGCTCGATGCGCCAGTGACTAAAACTGTTTTGCCCACTAAATTCATAATTTAAGAATATTTTAGCAGCTAAGTAGAAATATTACGAAAGTACAAAGTAGAAAGAATCGTAAGAAAAGTTAATGCGCCGGCCAGTCCATTGCTTATCATTATGAAACGATCTTTAGTAAAAAAACCGTGTGTCGAAAAACCGAGTTGTACAAAAAGTAATATTGCCAAAAACAGTAGCGAAAGGCCAGCGGTTTGATGTGTTTGCCAAATTTGAAAAAATTGCGGAAGAGTCATTATTGGATTCACAATGCTTACAACCCAAATGATTTTCGCCCAACAAACCTTTTTTGCAAATTCTCCTCTCGTCATATTCAGACTTTATTTTCCCGCAATCATATAGCCCCCGTCAACAAGAATTGTTTGGCCAGTTATAAAACTTGCCCGGTCGCTGACTAAAAAAAGTAAAACCTCCGCAATTTCGGAAGGGTCGGCGGTTCTACCAAGAAGTGCAGTTTTTACTTGTTTCAAAACACTTTCAGTCCACAGTTTTGCCATGCCGGTTTGTACAAAACCAGGAGAAACAGCATTGATTGTAATTTCCGGGGCCAAGTCTTTTGCCAGTGCAGCGGTGAGCGCCACGATACTTGCTTTGGAGGCTGTATAGGCCAAACGACTGTTACTCGATGTAGTCGCATGCCCACGGATTGAAGAAATGTTAACAATGCGCCCTTTTGCGGCCTTTTTCATAAAAGGCACTACCGCTTGGCAAAAATGGACAGTCCCCAAAACATTAACTTGGTAAGTTTCCAACCAGTTTTCATCACCCAAATCGTATAGTGTTCCCGGAAGAGCAATACCGGCACAGTTAATAAGAGCATCAATTTTTTTATGCTTTTTGATTACCTTACTAACTGCTTCAGAAACAGCCTTAAAATCCGCTACGTTGCAAAAAATATAATCTGCGCGAAGTTCCTTCGCTATAGCCTTTAGGTGGTCGCTTTCTTCTCTGCCGTGCACAACAACAGTCGCGCCATAATCTTGTGCAAGTTTTGCCGTTGCAGCACCAATCCCGCTTGAAGAGCCGCTAATAAGAACGACTTTTCCTTCTAACATATTTTTCATAGAATAAATTCTTGTTTTTCGACGTCGGGGAAATTAACGCGGTCAAAAATTACAAATCTTGTTGGTTTAAATCGATACAATTTATGTGGATTTTTGCTTTCCAGAAATTCCTGATACCAATCTTCTCCGCGGTTAAACTTATCGGAATATAACTTAACTTTTGCCTTTATTTCGTTGGCATCTTCAACAATATTAGCTTCACCTTCTGCCTGAAGACCAACAACAGTTAAATCGTCAAACTTAACCGGAATCGCCAGCGCTACTTTTGGGTTTTGGGCAATTTCCTGACTGTGTCTTGTGTCAGCCTTACTGATCCAATAAATGTTCATCTCCCTATCGCTAGCAAAATAAAGTGTGCAATTCCAAGGTTGATTGTTCGCACAAGTTGCAAGCTGCATCATGCGCGCTTCTTTTAAATAATTAGGGATTAATTCTTTTAGGTCTTCGCTCACGCTCAATTTATATCATACTGGCAATCAAAATTCACTCCGGCTGCCGCTGAAGATTATTCCAAAGAATCTGGTAAGTGTTATTGGGCGTTCGGTAGATGGCATTGGCAATTTTGCCCACTTGTTTTTCGACAACTAAATTAATAAAGTCTCGGCATTTGTCACTTATTTCGCAGTCATTGCCGATAACTGAATCGCCTAATCCATCTTGGATAGCATTCATTTCCGAGCGAAGAGCAGGTAAGTGGCGCGAAAAATAATCACATCTGGCTGTCTGACCGCCTAAATCAGCAAGCCTCGCACACATCCTAATTATCTGAGCTTCCTTCCTTTCCTCAGGGGGTATTGTGTCAAGTGTTTCGCGGGCTTCACGTTCCTGTTCGTTAGTATAGGGAAATTTTGTTGCGGCAATCGCAAGTTCTGCCATTTTCTCAATTTTGCCTGAGTTTAAAAACGCTGGTAACTTGATCTGCCTTATAGCATCTTTCATTGCCCGTATACTTTCTTCAACATGAATTGGTGTTCTTGCAGCATAATTTTCTCCTTCCCTAGCTTCAAAAACATATCCTGCGTCATGATATATAAGACCAATAATTTCACCTATTACACCCTCTCTTGTTAAATGCCGCGAAAGGGCATCATTTCTATTAAGTACTGCAGTTAAAATGGTGATTCCATCGTAAGGCGCTTGATGGACGGCGTGGCTTACATTGTGATAATAAAGATTGGCGCCCTCCTCACCTTTTGCACGGGCAGTCGTTTCCCCGGCGAACATCTCTTCTGCATGGGCGAAAAAACGAGAAAGCGAGTGAGAAACAATGGTTTTGTTTGTGCCCACAAAAAGCGGCTCGGACAAAAGTTTATCTACAGCTCTTCCAAATTCCCAATGGATTACAGATGGCTCTTCTGTTCCCGTAAACGGATAATGTCCGATTCGATATTCCCTTTCCATTCTGAGTAAATTTTATAGGGATTTTGTTTAGATTTCAGTTCCCTAGGGAACAAACTATAGAACCTTTATTTTTTTGTGGGAAAGTTCGATTTTGCCTTCTGTTTGGAGATTGTCCAAAATTTCTGTGACGCGTGCGCGTGTTCCTCCGACTACATTTGAAAGTTCTTCTTGGCTTAAAGTGATTTCCCCATTTGGAAAATATTTTGAAAGTATTTCCAAAACATGCCATGTTCTATGCGGCAATTTTTGAGACATTGATTCTTCCATAAATTCCCCAAGTTTTCTGACCCGGTTTGTCAGAATTAAAATGAGCTGGTATGCAATATCCGGATATTTTGTCATTAAATTTTTAAAATCGCCTCCCGCAAGAGTTAAAAACTTGGAAGGTGCCAAAGTTTCTACGTTTGCAGACCTTACCCCGCCGTCTACAAATGCCATTTCGCCTATAACTTCGCCCGGTCCGCAAATTGACAAATTAACTTCGGTGCCTTCTTGGGTGATTCTATATATCCGAACGCTGCCGCTCACAAGAAAATAGGTGATATCCGGTTCGGTTTCCTGCTCGATAATAATCGTATTTGAATCAAACTCTTTTTCGGATACTGCCTGGGCTATTACTTTAAGATCCTCATTTTTGAGGTCCTTAAAAAAGCCGAACGTTTTTAAATTATTTACCTTGTCGTCCACGATAAAACTATAAGATCAATTTTAGCAATTGTCTGTTCCTTTGGGAACAAAGATAAACTAAAAAGCTTATAGTTTGTGATTAAAGAATAATTTCTGTATAATTGCAAACTATGGAAAGAACCGGACGACACCCAAGATCACCTGAAGCCGAACATTTTGTAACCACGCGCATGGTTGTAAAAATTGGAACAAGCACCATAACCGGAGGCAAAAGGCAGCCGGATATGGATTTCATGAGGGACATTGCTAGGCAATCTGCTGTACTTATCAGTTCAGGAATCGGTGTTGCAATAGTTTCAAGCGGTGCCGTAGCACTAGGCAAAGACGAACAAACCAACGGCGAAAGCATTTTAGAAAAACAAGCCTCCGCACTGTATGGTCAGCCACGGTTAATTGCGAACTGGTTGAGCGCCTTTGAAGCAAATGGAATAGAACATGTGGGACAGGCACTTTATACCGACGCTGATTTCGAAAGCCACCCAAATAATATAAAGGAAGTATTACTAAAAGGCCTAAGACGAGGACCGGTAATCATAAATTACAACGACGCCGTTGCCGACATAGAAATGCGAAAAGTCGACAGATCTGTAGATAACGACGCGCTGGCCGGTAAAGTCGCGCAACTGATTGATGCTGACCTTTTAATCCTCACGGACGTAGACGGCGTAATGGACGGGGGCGAACGGATAGCATATGTTCAAAATCTTCAGGACATAGCAGATTTACTGCATAAAGGGGGAACAGGTACCGGTGGAGCGCAGAGTAAATGTGATGAAGCAAAAAAAGCTGCAGATCTGGGAAAAATTTCCGTTATTGCAAACGGCCGGGCAAAGGATGTTATCTTAAAGGTCGCAAGGGGAGAATCCGTCGGCACAAGATTTTATGCCGATCCTAAATGGATGTTCCCTTCGGGGTAAAACTACTTTCTCGCAAAAACTAAAAACGTTTGACAATTTAAGCAAAAAAGCCTAACCTATGCCCCATGTCATTAAGAGAAAGAATACATACGCCAGGTACTTGTCAAACCACGGAGACTCTGATCACAGCATATACAAACGGGTGTTTCCCAACACCATTTCACGAAGGTGAAGACCCAGACTTAGCCCGTATTGTTTATCAGCGCATATCGGAAATTCCATTCTCACAATATTGGAGAGATCTTTTTGAATCGTTTAAGCGTTATAACGGAGATCCAGCAGGTTACTTTGCTCAACAAATTTTTCGCAAAGCGGAAACTTCTGACGGCGTTGAACTTTATGCATATGTTGCAGAAATGCTTGCTGATCGGTTTCCAGATAGGGTTCTTGAAGCAGATGTTGAAAGCCCGATTTTAAATACTGATCAAGCTGGTTTGGTTGGTCTTTCGCCGCTGGCTAAATTCTTAAAAGATAGAAGGAATGAGTTTGAATCTGCAACGGTTAAATTCTATCCTGCCCCTCCAGAGATATCGGATACATGGATTAGTTTTGTTAACGCTCTTGCTACGGCAAACCCAGAGCTTCACCAGCTTGTCGTTGATGAACTACGCAAAAATTACACAGACGCACTTATTGAAACAGACGCGGAAATTGAAGAGTGGGAGGGAGTATTTGGTGGTTATGATTCACTTGACCAAAGGCATGAACTTAAAAGAACTATCGCAAAGATCCTAAGCCATTTTCCAGACATTGTCATCTCTGGCTTAAAAAAACCATTCCCACGGAGTGCAAAAGAAAATTCGGCTAGTAAAAATATACTAAGTGCACAAGTAGAAAACCTTCAGCTTGAAAAGGAATCGTAGTTTAAAAGCACTTATTTTTTAACTTTATAATGCAGTCTGGCAAGCTTATTAGAAATCGCAAGTACCTCCAAAAGTTCTAAATCAACATCGATTTCCATATCACTAAAAAGCTTTTTACCCTTGCCCCAAATAACCGGATCAATATCAACGTAAATTTCATCTAACAAACCTTCTTTAAGAAAACTCGCGTTAACTCCGCCACCGCCTTCAACAAGCGCTTGGGCAAAACCAGCTTTTTCAACTGCCCCTAAAGCATCCCCAGGAGATTTAGCAATGATATCTTTGGCACTGCCCCTTTCTTTTTGTGAAGTAGAAACAACAACGACAAGGGGATTGCCGATTTTTCCTCTAAAATCCGGATCACTAAGAAGAAGTCTATATGTATTGCCGCCGATTATTATATTCTTTGTCCTTTTTACGAAATCACAATACGCTTGCCATGATTCATCCGACCAAGGAGTATCGTCGTTTTCCTTGGCGACATATCCGTTGAGGGTCATCGCCATGTATAAAATCGTTTTCATAACCTTTTCTCAATTCTTAGCTAAAATAAACTCCAAAAGCTCCGGAAATTTTGTTGATTTTAAATCCTTAAAACAGAAATGACCGTAATTATGGAATTCTTTATAATCAATATCCTTTATGGTTTTTCTAAGAATAGCAACAGTTTTTTGAACACTTTCCATGTCGTTGTCGGAATTGAAAATCGTTATGCCACCCGTCCTTTTTACAAGCTCCACATCTATTTGGAAATCATCAAAAAAATTTTTGGTAAACTCGCGGTTGGGGTCAAGCCATGGAGCAACCAGAATAACTTTATCCACTTTCAACTTTGGGTTAATACATAAATATTTGACAAAAAACCCGGCACCTGTGCTGTGTCCAACCAGAATTGTCTCCGGCCCAATGTCAAAACGCTCTACTTCTTTTAGCCAAACATTCCAATTCCTATCGAAAGCCCACGGCACTTCTGGTGTGGCTGTTGGAATATCCGCCTTTAACAGTTGTCCTTGCAGCCATGGTATCCAATGGGCATTGCTCATGCTCGGAGCTTCTGGATCATAATATTCTTTTTTGCTGGGACCACCGTGAAGTATGATTGCGTTTTTCACAAATTGATTATATAACGCCATCACATCTACATGGGGCGTTCTTTGATCGGTAATATTTGATTATCATAGATGAAATTAGCGATTTCATGCCCAATAAAATCCACGCCCTCGAAGGAAGGGTGGATGTAATCATCCGGATTAATGTATTTTAGATTTCCATCTCCCTGGTCATTTAGCGATTTGCTGAATATATCGATTACCGGAATATTGTGAGACTTCGCGTAGTCGATGTGGTTTTTTATGTAGCTAATCCGTTCCTCAGCTTGTTTAACTCTGGCCTCAGTCGTGATATTAAGCTCTATTTTTTTGGCATAATTTGCTTTGCTTGGAGCAATAGTTGCCACAAAAACAATAGCTGAGTTGGGATGAGTAGTAATGAGAGTTTTCATCAGCTCATCTAGCGCCTGGTTTTGTTTTTTGAGACCCTCCGCAACAGGAAGCGGTGAAAGGGGATTATAACCAAAGGATTCGACCAAAATGAGATCAAATTGCCTTGAAAGTAATGGCTCAAATGTTGAATCCCAATAGGTGGTTTTTTTGGTTAGTTCATCACCTACCGACAAAATATTGACTGCAGCGTGAGCGTAATTATCTACTAAAATTGATATGCCGTTCTTTTTGTACAAATCATTGATAAATTGATTAAAAGTTCCTCCATGGGGACCCAATGCATGGGTCATAGAATCTCCAATCATAAAAATCGTGTAGGCATTTTTCTTTTCGATTTTAGGCGGAGTATAGCTGCGAAAAACGAATGGTGTAGGAGAAGGAGCCCTATTTTGAAAATAACCTGTCAGCTTTTGCGCTGATGTTTTAGAGCTTATCAAATAGACAGCAAAAGCAGAAAATACTAAAAATCCAACAAGAATAATCAAAAATAGAAAACTTTTTTTTATTTTGAAGATATTCAAGTGCCTCACCCTATAAGGGTAAGATTTTTCTGCAGGAATTTTCAAGTTGCTGAGCAGGCCGGTCTAGAACCTCTTTATCATTATAAAAAATTAGTAAACTCGAAGTCCGTCAATACTGATAGTGTACTTAAGCGGCAAACTTGGATCTCTTCTATCTTCTGGAATTGTTACAACATAAAAAGGAGCTATTTTTCTATTTATAGTCATTGCTATTAGATCCTCTATAAAATCAGAAATATTTGCTGACATTATTTTTACAACCTTATCTATTTCTTTGCCATTAATTTTTGGAATTAGGACAACGACCTCACTACCCGTGCTATGTTGATATTTAACATTTCCCGGCGAAAAGCCATGGTGTTCAATTTGATTTCTTATCTCATTAAAGACTGAGTACCATTGTCGATCATTTGTTAACATTTCAATAACGGTCTTTATATTTGGATCTTTTTCTACAAGAGCATCCGCTCTTTTTTTGAATTTTTTATCATCTTGAAAGAAAAATCCAATATCCAGATCATACCTTTTACAAAGTTTTTGTAGGCCTTTCAAGGCTATTTCACCTTTTATGAAGAAATCTTTAAAAAGCTTGTTCATTTCTCTATCAATGGATTCATGAATTTCCAGAATTGCCCCATTATTCTGAAAACCAACTATCTCTTTTGATTGGATTTTACCCCTGTGTTTTGCGACCAATTCCAACAATTGTTTTTTACATTCCAAACAATCATCTAAGCTTTCGAAAACTGGAGAATATAAATTATCAAATTCCAATCTTTCTTTATCACTCTTTACCAATGCATCTCGCAGTTTCATTACACCAAACATCATCCTTGCATTAAACGGATCCTCAGTACCTGTATTTTTGTATTTAATTAATGTACCTTTCATGGGAAAGTACGGTCACCTTGGGGTGCCCGTTAGTGCTGCGGGACTAGGATTCGAACCTAGATAGACGGATCCAGAATCCGTCGTCCTACCATTAGACGATCCCGCATCGTGAAGCTAATTTTATCATTTTTTAACATTATCAGGAACGAAAGTAAGCAATTGGCTTTTGAAATTCTCTAAATTACGTTAAAAAGTTTCAAAAAAACGTATGGCTCCAACAACCCTAAAACCCCACCAGCCGTAATTTGCCACAAGGAATGTTTTTTTAAGTAAAAACGGGCAAAGGCAACGAATGGTATAAGAGCAAAAAGCCACAAAAACTGCCACTCAAAAAGATAACTAAGGATATATATTCCTGTGCAGTTAATTATCATATGACCGCTTATTTTCCACTTTAAGGTTATTAAAAAGAGCGTTGCCGTTATTACAAAACCCGTAGCAAACAACGCAAAAAATTGATGGTTTCCTAAAAAATAAACAAAAAAACACGAAATAAACGAAGCTACCGATCCGAAACCAAAGAGCTTGTAGCGCTCGCGTCTTCTGGTAATATCAATGTCACTAATATCACCATCCCTTAAAAGTATTAAAAATATAACGATTGGGGCAATAACATCAACTACCACTAAAAGTGGCCCCATAATTTTTATCTGCGAAGCAGAAAGACCGGTGTTAAAAAGAGCAACGGAAAGAAGTATAGTTACCCACAGCGGAAAGTCAAAAATGCGTGAAACAATTTGCGCAAATAATTTAAGGGACATGATACTAAGCTATTCAATTAATTATATATAAATTCGCAGATAAATATTTGGCAGTAATTTTGGTAATATACATTTATGGCACAGAACATTTTAAAAGTAGAACAGAGAAGCTTTAAGTATGCCCTCGAAGGATTATCCTACGCTCTAAAAAGCCAGCTGAATTTTAAAATACAACTCATCATTGGGTTAATAACTGTTTTGGTTGCTGCCGTTTTAGGTTTTTCCTATTACGACTGGATAATTTTGCTCATTTTAATTTGCCTGGTGCTTTCGGCCGAGCTTACAAATACCGTTTTAGAAAAGGTAACAGACATAGTTCAACCCGAAATTCACCCCGAAGTAAAAATTGCCAAGGATCTTGCGGCTGGAATTGTACTTTTAATTGCCGTTTTTTCAGTTATAATTGGCATTCTTTTGTTCTACCCGCACATAACCGCTCTGTTTGGCTCACAGTTACGTTGAAGTCCACATTGATAAACTACGAGTAGAAAGAAACCCCTAAAAGTGCTATATCTTTAAGTAGTATGGCAAAAGAGTGGAAAGGTATGAGAGGTGGCGCAGGAGCAGGTGGAGGCGCAGTCTACGGACTAGGTCTAATCGGCGCAATAATCTATTATCTTCAACATGCCACAACTTTTTCTCAAGGCGTACTGGGAATTATAAAAGCCATTTTCTGGCCGGCCTTTTTCGTCTACAAAATCTTCGAACTGCTAAAGCTCTAAATCTGGGTCTAACGCATCAATTATTTTATCTCCGGCTCTTGTCACCCCGCTTAAGTATGGGTCACTATCGATAAATCTTCGGGTCATCTGAAAAGCATTCTTTCTTAATGTGGTATCCATAGCTAAGGCGTCTTCTAAACTTTCTACACTTCTAAAAAAGCCCTTCTCAAAAGCACTTAGAGTTCTTGGATCTGCCAGTCCCATCGAAAGGTAATAGGCGAGATATGGCAAGTTTTCCCCGTAACCTGCATAAATCCCAAGCTGACCATGTCTTCCTCTGTTGCCTCCCCACAACCCGGTAAACTTATATTCCTTGCCTATCACTTTTACGGTTTGGCCTAGGTATATCGCTCCAAAATCAATCTCTTCCGAGCTACCTCTTTCAGGTACATTTTCAAACATGCCTGCATAAATTAAAAACCCTAGCCCCCTTAAATTTCCAAGCGCTCGACGGTCAGTTTTACTTTCCCAAGTAAAATCCGTCTCTTCCTGTCGGTTAATTGTTATCGTAAAAAATGCCTTGTCCAGCTCGGGCAATAAACGCTTCATGTGACTCCAGTTCGCAATTGTTACTGGATAAATAGATGGGTTCATCCGTACCTCGATAACGCCGCGATCGTTACGAGATGTCTGGACGTAAGATTTTTTTTGATACGCGGACATATTTAGAAGTGCCAGCTTTTTCCAAAAATCCGGAACCTGCTCTGCAATCTCTGGCTGAAAATGGAATTCAGCGCCTACAGTCGGAAACCCTTCAAAAGCGGCCATTTCTTCCTTTATATTTGGAAATGGACGTTTGTCTTGTCGGTCAATTTTGTCGAAAAATGAACGTAATCTGGCAACCTGGGAAAGACCCAAATCCTCAGTCGCCAAGGGGTCTATGTGGTCTTCGCTAACTGCCTCGGCCATATGGTATACGGATCCGGCAAAGTTATTGTCGTGACGCAAAGAACCCCCCGAAAGCACATATATTGTGGAGGCTGCTGCAATTGCGTCTGCGCTGCGTTTGCCACCCAACATACACATTCTTGCAACGAATTCGACCTCTCTTTTGAGATAATCTATATTTTCAATAGTGTTCGGATATTCCCAACGCTGGCGAACAACTCCTCCCAAGATGAAGGCTATTCTGGCTGCCAGATTTTCATCCACATTCCTGTATCTTCTGATTACATCAGTAACAGATTGCTGGGATAACGTTGCTCTAAAACCATCGGACCCAAAGTCAGCATCTGAAAAGAAGTTGCTGGGTTGATTTGGTCCGAAAAATGCTATCTTCTGACCCTCAAATTCTTTTAAGAAGGGCCGTATTGCCTCTTTGCCGAAAGTCCATTCACCACCCGATGGCAAATATAAACCGTTACAGTGCATTGCAAAGTGAAAATCTTGCTCTTCCCGAGTTAAACGTTCGTCAAAGCCTTCTAACTCTATCCCAGCCCTGAAGCTTCCAACTGCAGATAAGTATAAACTGTGTTCTTGACTCATAAAAAAAATTTCTTATGGACTGGCTATCTTACAGGAACAGGTATTTTTGGTGTAGCAGGCTGGGCGGGTACAGGAATTCTTATCGGTTTTGGGTCAGGGACTTCTGGCGCACTCCTCCTTCTAGGTGGACTAACAGGAATTCCCGGTTTTGCCATCTCAGGGACAAAAAAAAGGATGCGCTCGGACATCATAAATTTAGAACAAATTATAGGCGTTGACTTATGCAAATTCAAGGCGGATTTTTAATTTTCCACGATCTGTTATAATTCCCGTCATGTCAGAATTAGTAGGTCATTCAGAAGAAGCACTTTATCAAGGTTCGCCCCTCAGATCATTTGACGGCACATTTCGAACACTAGATTACGGTAGGGAATTTGAAAAAAAAGTACAAATCGTGGTACACCCAAATAATTCTAGAAGGATTATTATTAATATTCCTGGCACTCGTGGAGAAATAGACGGATATCTCGACAAATATAAAGTTTTAGCCCGACATATCCAGGAAAGCGGTTTAGCGGCAGTTGTCAGAATTGGCAATGATTTTACCGGTTATCCCGATGATATTAATCTAAAGGCCGCACTAGACTACACGAAAGGTCGTGCATGGGAAATATCGGGAGAGCCAAAGCCCGAACTGCTTTTGATGGGGTTTTCTGCAGGTGCAAGCGTCATTGCTGCAACTGCACACGAGCATCCAGAAGTTACAAGAATTCTTTTATTTGCCCCTGCACGAGAAGCCATGAGTGTTAATGTTCAGGACGGTTTAAGGCAATTCGAAGGAGAAGTTTACATAGTAATTGGTGATAATGACGACAACGTCGGGACGCAGTCAGGCCAAATATTATATGATCGAGCAACTAGTGCCTCTCATAGGGAATTATTTGTTTTGCCAAACTGTGACCATCAATTTAGAGGAGAAGCAAACGGCAGGATCATTAGCGAAGCGCCTTTTTACGCATTCACAACTGGAGAAAAACCAAATTTTCCGGATCCTACAGGCGGAATAAAGCTGTATTAAAAAGCTTGACCACTTTTATTAAAAGTGGGATCATAATTTTTGCATGGAAGAGCAATTTCAACAACAATCACAACCTCAGCCGCCGACTCCGTCTCAGTCGCAACCTCAGCCTCAGCCGAATTTGCAGTCCAGCCCAAAAGGCAACAGCTCTAAAATCAAAATTGTGGCAATGATAGCGATTCTGGCAATAGTAGCTAGCTTACTTTACTATTTCGTCATAAGCAAAAAATTTCAGAAATCTCCACCCAAACCACAGTCGCAAACTTCGCAGGAAAATAGCTCAACACAATCGGCTATACCTCATGGCACCCAGATTACAAATTTAATAATCACAAAAATAGACCCTAAAAAAGGAAATTACCTTATAGACAAAAAAGGCATGACACTTTATTCGTTCGACAAGGATACACCGGGAAAAAGTAACTGCAAGGATGAATGCCTTTCAATATGGCCAATTTTCGAATCTCCCAACCCACCGCCAGCTGATCTTGAAGGAGAAATAGGGATTATTAAATTGCCAAGTGGAAAATACATGTACACGTATTCAAATAAGCCGCTTTATTACTACTCCAAGGATAAAAAACAGGGTGACACAAACGGTGAAAGTGTAGAAGGCTGGCACTTGGTCAGACCTTAAAGTTTCGCAATTATTGACAAAAACCGGCATTCTTCCTAAACTCAGCAGACCATGTTGGCAAAATCGATTGCGATTGTAGCAACAAGCTTTCACAAAAAGCACATAGATGTGATGCTAGAGGCTGCAAAAAAAGTCGCAAAACAAAAAAATCTTAGCATCAAAAAAGAAATTTGGATCCCAGGATCACTTGAAGCCCCACTTGCACTGCAGACCGTTCTCAGGTCAAAAGAAATCGATGGGGCGGTAGTTTTGGGCCTTATCGAACGGGGTCAGACCAAACACGGTTTGGTGATGGGTACGGCAGTCATATCCGCAATAATTAAAATTCAGCTTAAGCTGGAAAAACCAATTGGTGTCGGAATACTTGGCCCGGAAATTCTACCCAGCCAAATTAAACCTCGCCTTAAACCATATGCCCAAGACGCCGTCTTAGCAGTTTGGGAAATGCTAAACCTCAAATAGTCATGTCTAAAATCAGTCTGAGGGGAAAAGTTCAGAAAGGTAAAAACAGGGGATCAAATTTAGGCTTTCCTACAGCAAACATCAATCTTCATAAAAAAATCCAAGAAGGTATTTACATATCAACTTCAAAAATAGGATTAAAAATTTATCAATCACTTACCTTCATCGGCGCTGCCAAAACCTTCGGGGAAAGCAAAATTAGTGCCGAAACTTATTTTTTATCCAATATCGGCAACATTTACGGAAAATGGATCACGGTTTCTCTAATTAAAAAAATAAGAAACAATCAAAAATTCAAATCAGAAAAAGAATTAATTTCCCAAATGAAAAAGGATAGGGAAGAAGCCAAAAAATACTTTAAAATATAGCCATGTTCAGTGGAATAGTCGAAAAAACTACAAACTATCAGGAAATCAAAAAAGAAAAAGGTGGAATTAGGATTTCCTTTAAAATCACCAATGGTTTCAAAGTCAAAGAAGGTGAAAGTGTAAATGTGGATGGAGTTTGCTCAACAGTCGAAAAAGTTAAAAAAGGAATTTTCAGCTTTTTCTACATGCCCGAAACTTTAAAAAAAACGACGCTATCAAAAATTTCAAAGGTTCACACATTTAATCTTGAAAGACCCCTAAGGCTGGGCAGTCTTGTCTCTGGCCATCTTGTTGCTGGCCACATCGACACAACTGCCAAAGTATCCAATATCAAAAAAGGGAAGGGATCAAATGTTATCAAATTTCAAATTTCCGAAAAATTTACAAAATACATAATTTACAAAGGGTCAATCGCAATAAACGGTGTTAGTCTAACTGTCACAGAAGTCGGAAAAGATTTTTTCAGTGTTTCTTTAATTCCCTACACTATTTCTCACACCAATTTAGGTCAAATCAGAATTGGTGACTCGGTAAATATCGAAATCGACCAAATCTACAAATACGTCGAAAAACTTATAAGAGGCAAGTACAGCTTAAATAAGTCGGCTTATCCCAAAAATAAACAAAATTCCCAAAACGGTTAATCCAATCATCCTATATGAGCTGTGTTTGCTGTGTGCTTCCGGCAGCATGTCGCTCGCCCCGATATATAGTAAAAACCCGGCGAAAAAGCCAAGATAAATAACAAGAATTTTGTCCGGTATTGTAAAAAGAAAAGTTGAAAGAACACCTGCAACAGGGGCCAAAGCGTCCAAAAAAAGTAGTTTCATTGCCTTTTCTCTTGTATTTGTATGGGTCAGCATTAAGGTAACCGTATTTAAACCATCAGAGAAATCGTGAGAAATAACGGCAATAGCAACAATTAGCCCAATTTGTTGGCTGATATGAAATCCTAGACCAATTCCGACACCGTCTAGAAAGCTGTGTATAGCAAGCCCGGATGCTCCTACGAGACCAACAACCGGATGTTTATGGATTGCGTATTCTTCCTCATGTCCGTTATGGATAAGAATCGATTTTTCCAAAATATGAAATGTCACGAATCCAACAACTATGGCAATTGAAAGAGGCGTGAAACTTAACTTGTTTTCGGAAACGATGTTAAAAGCCTCCGGCAAAATTTCAAAGAAAGAAACCGCCAAAAGAACTCCCGCCGTAAAACTCATCACGTAATGAAGCCTATTATGGTTTTTTATGGCAAAGAGCCCACCCAACGTTGTTGAAACAAATGTTAAAAATGAAAATAAAATTGCTTCCACTTCAGGCCATTTTTGCAAATTGATAGTTTTGTGTCAAATAAAGCCCGGCTTTGATAGAATGGGGATGAATGGACACTTTAATAATTCTTGCAGCGAAGTATTTGTATTTATTGGTGATTTTAATAGCATTAGGGTGGGTATATTTTAAAGCCAAAGATAAAACTGTAAATATCGCAAAATTAATCGTAGTTTCTTTTCCTCTAGCTTATATTTCTGCGAAGACTGCAGGACATTTTTACTACAACGCTCGGCCGTTTGTAGTAGAGAATATTAAGCCCTTAATAAGTCACGCAGCAAATAACGGCTTTCCATCGGATCATACTTTGCTTTCAATGACAATTGCATCAGTAATTTTTGTATATCACCGGAAATTGGGTATCTTTTTAGCAATACTTTCACTGGCTACAGGCTACGCAAGAATTGCAGCCAAAATTCATCACCAAATAGATGTTTTGGCAGCCGCAGTAATTGCCATAGCAGCAGTTTATATATCGGTCGTATTCTTAAAAAAACTAGGAGTAAAAATTGGCCGATAACGAAGATTTACAAAATCACTTAAGAAAAAATATTTTCTTAGTAAAAAGTGCATTAGATTGGACGGTAGAACATGCAATCTCTGCAGGCCTAAAGCCAGAAACATTCGCCTATGTTCCTAAAATCTGGGAAGACGACGCATTTTTAATAACCAAGGATAACGAAAAGTCGAGAAACATTACTGTTTCTCCTAAAACAGCCCAGGTTTTCATTCCTCTTTCCGAAATAGACAACCTCCATGATCTCCTACACGAATCAGTCCACCGTTTGGGAATCTTGCAAATAAATGTCCATGGAAACATACTTTTGCCGCAAATTGCTGAAACTTTCGACCTGCAACTCGTTTTAAAGGACAACAAAAATATAAACCCTGACTCGTTTGATTTAGTTCTCCCATCACCTGGAGATTACCAAACCGCAAAATCACGCCTCATAAACGTATACGAAAAGCTTCTTGAAGGTGTTACTGAATGGGTAGTCCAGTTTACTAATAGACTGTCACGCGAGCATGGCTATGCCTTGTTTGAAGACTTATCGCAAAAATATTCAAAAGAAGTCGAACTTTTTGAAAAAATCAAAACAGACCTTAAACAAAAAGGCATATCAGAGAATCACGCAAATGGTCTTTTAATTGCCTTTTCGCTAACAGGAGACTCACAAACTTTACACACCAAATTATCAGATGATTTTTTAAGGTTTTTAAACGAATTTTAACTGGAGCTTCCAAAGAAAATTTTGTAAACAAAAGAAGTGATCGGATCAATATCCTGTCCGTGCGCAATTATTCCGCCTAAAGCTCCAAGTATCATCAAAATAATAAATCCTAAAACAGCCAAAATTACGATTATATGTTTTTTAAAAACGATATCGTCAATAAATTTCGCAACTTTCAAAAAGATATTATTTAAAGGCCCTAATTTGTTAACGATGGAAGTGTTTTTTGCAAGAACCTCAACTAGGTAAAAAAAGCCAACAAGCCCGAAAACTATTATCGCCGATTTAGCAAACATCGAATGTACCTCAACCACTTTGCGAACGTCTTCAAACTGATTCTGGATTATTTCGCCGCTTGCATATGCAGGTAAAAGTGAAAGAGAGCCCAAAATTGCAAATGTCCCTTTTATCCAAAAAATTATCTGGTTTTCCAGAAGTTTCCTGAATCTTAATACTTCAAAAACACAATAGACTGTTAGTAGTGCAACCGGAAAATGGACAATAAGAGGATGAAAATTCATTCTATTAAGCTCGCTTAGACTTTAACTCCTTGGACAAACTCATAAGCATGTCAAGCTGTTTTTGCAGTTGTTTATCCTGTTCAGATAAATGCAAAAGTATTTGCTCAATATCCTTGTAGCTGGAAATTGTCGTTTTGTATTCCTCCTCCGCCCTGACTTCGGCGTGTTTTCCCTGAAGATTTTGGCCGACCATAATAAGAGGCATTAAAAGAAGCTGAACGATATTGCCCAAAAATAATAGAAAAGCAAACGGAAAAGGATCAAAAGGCCTATTAGCAAAAAAAGTTTGCCAAAGCATCCATCCGCTCATAAATAGGATGAAAAAATAAACGGCATACATTGTGCCGATTATGTTTGTGGCATTCAACGCTATTTTGTCTTGGATGCTTAAGCTGCCCCTATGCTTTTCGTTAACATTCTCTGGTCTATGTCTGATTTTTAAATAATCTTTATAATTTGTATCCATATTTACCAAGAGACTCTAACGTGTTTCATTGCATAATCCATACTGCCGCCGACTTTTTTATGTGGATTAAAAATATCTTGCGGGTCGAAAATTTGTTTAGTTTCTTCGAATAATTTTACAATTTTCTCTCCAAACATTTCTTTTAGGTATGGCGTGCGGATTAATCCGTCATTGTGTTCTGCAGTTATAGACCCTTTGTACTTTATGATAATGTCATAAACCTCGTCTGCAATTTGTGGAATTAGCTCTCTCACCTTTGGGTTTGTGATATCGACAAGTGGAATTATATGGAAATTGCCATCACCTACATGACCCGCCACCGTAAAAATAAATTCCGGATGTTTTTTTAAAATATCGGTAATTTTAGGAATTACTTCTGAAATATATTCTGGTTTTATATCAAAATCATCAATAAATGGAGCAGTATGTTTATCCCTAATTTTTTTTCTAAGCAAATTAAAACTTTCCCTACGGACTAACCAATACCGTTTTTCAGCAGAGTCCTCAGCGACCTGCGTCTCCGGATGAAGAGGTTTTAACTTTTCGCGCAGTTTCCTAACCTTTCCCTCCACCTCGCTCGCATCATCGCTTGTAAAATCAACCTGAAGAACAAGTTTTGGGAGATTTCTGCCTGTGAATAAATCGAAAAAAGCCGGGAAAAACGCAAGACCCGCCTCAATCATTCCAAGTGGACCCAGCTGTTTTGCAAATTCCGGAAAATACCGCAACGCAAGCTTAAGGGTGTTGTCATCATACGACTCGAAGCTTTCCGGTTTAAGCTCTAGGACTTCGTTAATAATTTGTCCCAAATGCGACAAATCATGAAGAAAGATAATCAGCATTTCCCTGTGCTTATGGACGGGAACAAGCTCCAAATCGCCTTCCAAAAACAACCCCAAAGTCCCCTGGGCGCCTACAAAGAGTTTTGTAATATCAAAAATTTTCGACTCCTTATCGTAAACATTCCACAAATAATAACCTGCAGAATTTTTGGAAACTTCTGGTTTAGCCTTTTGCAAAATATCGTAATTCGAATCTACCAGCTCAAAGATTTTTTTATAGATTTTCCCCTCAAAATCACTCTTTTTTATTTTTGCCCTAAGTTGGCCCTCATCGAGCGCTTTCATATCGTAAGCTTTACCGTCAGAAAGCACGGCTCTTACACGCTTTACATATTTTTCGGTTTTTCCATACTGAAGGGATTTTTCTCCACCTGAATTGTTATTAAAAATTCCACCCATCGCACAAAGTTCACGCGACGCTGGATAAGAAGGGAAAATCAAACCATGCTTGAGGGTCTCCGCTTCAAAATCACGGTAATAGACTCCGCTTTGACATGTCGCAATATTTCCAGAAACTGTTGGAGTCTTATTGAAATATTTAGTGAAGGAAACAACTATCGAATCGCCAATAGCTCCGCCGGACATATCGGTCCCTGCGGATCTTCCTGTTAAAGAAAGTTCAGGATTATTTTTTTTGTTTTTTCCAACATAAGAAACAAGCGCTTCGACGTCTTCCTCGTCCTTTGGAAAAACAACTATTTGAGGCTTAACCTCAAACAAACTGGCGTCATGGCTGAAATTTGTCAGCGTCTCGTTATCTTCTGCAACGCCACCTTTTATTATTTTAGAAATATCCTGGGCAAGATTTGTCATTCAGGAAGTTTTTCTGGCGATAACTTTTTTGACAGCAGCCAAAATTGCGTTTTTGTCCATTTTGTATTTTTCTAATAGTTCTTGGGGCTTGCCAGATTCAGCAAATGTGTTTTGAAGGCCGATAAATTCAATTGGCGTTGGCTTATGTTTTGCTAAAGTTTCGGCGATTGCGCCACCAAGTCCACCCATAACTTGATGGTCTTCGCAAGTGACCACCGCACCCGATTTTTTAACCAACCTTACAATTTCCTGCTCATCAAGCGGTTTAATAGTTGATACATTACAAACCTCCACATCAACTTTTTCCTCTTTAAGCATCTTTGCTGCCAAAAGGGCGTGATAAACCATATAACCCGTTGCAAAAATTGTTGCTACCGGTTTTTCACTTTCCCAATAAACATCAACTTTTCCCGGCACAAAAGGTGTTTTGTCTCCGGTCATAACTGCTGTTTTATCCCTAGTAAAACGGACATAAACAGGCCCATTTATTTTTGCAGCAGTCAGTGTTGCAGCTTTAGCTTGATTTGAATCACATGGAATAAAAATCGTCACATTTGGAAGGGCCCGCATAATAGCAATATCCTCAGTTGCTTGGTGTGTTGCGCCATCCGGGCCAGTAACGATTCCGGAATGGTGGCCGGCTATTTTTACATTTGCATCGTTATAGACAATAGTTGTTCTTACAGTTTCCCAGTTTTTCCCTGGCGAAAAAGTTGCGTACGATGCGATAAAAGGAATTTTTCCGGAAACCGCAAGACCGGCAGCCACTGATGCCATATTTTGCTCTGCTACTCCGCATTGTATAAAACGATCCGGAAATTCTTTAGCGAATTTATGGCAATGTGTGGATTCGGTAAGGTCAGCAGAAAGCGCGACGATATTTCTGTCAGCTTTACCCGCCTCTAAAAGACCCTCTCCAAATCCAAGGCGAGTTGTCTGCATTTCACAATCGGAATCAAAAACCTTTTCGTTTAAATAAAGTTTTGGATTTAACATAAACTACCCGACCTCCTCCTCAATCTTTTTTAAATCAGAAAGTGCAACTTTTACTTGTTCATCTTTTGGTGGAGCGCCGGCTACATCAGCAATTCCGGGGGGATTGCCATGCCAAAGATAGTTGTTTTCCATATATGAAACTCCCTTACCTGGAATAATATGCGCAACGATTGCAGTTGGCTTATCATGCGTGGCCTGCGCTTGGGAAATAGCGTCGACGAAGGCTCTCATATTGTGTCCGTCTACCTCAATTGTTTCCCAGCCGAAAGCACGGTATTTGTCTGCCATTGGTTCAAGTGGCATAACGTTTTCCGTATCGCCATCTATTTGAATATTGTTGCGGTCTAAAACTAAAGTCAAATTATCAAGCTTGTATTTTGGAGCAAGCATTAAAGCTTCCCAAGTGTTACCCTCCTGGTGCTCGCCATCAGAAGCAACGCAGTAAATCCTATGAGCTTTCCCATCCATTTTTGCGGCGATTGCCATACCAATTGACTGGGAAAGTCCTTCTCCAAGCGGTCCGGAAGTCGTTTCAACCCCGGGTAGGGCACTTCTGTGTGGATGCCCTTGTAATCTGGAATCTATTTTTCTAAGAGTCATCAATTCCTTTTCGGGGAAATATCCGGCAAGAGCCATCGCCGCATAGCGCACAGGGCAAATATGGCCATTTGAAAGTACAAGCCTGTCCCGGCTATCATCGTTTGGCTTTTTAGGATCGTGTTTTAATATATGGAAATAAAAGGCAGAAAAAATATCGGCCATCCCCAAAGGGCCGGCAGAATGCCCAGATTTAGCCTCAGCCAGCATCTCAATAATTAACTGGCGTATTTTGTTAGCCTTTCTCTCAAGTTCCCTAATTTTGTCTTCCGTAAGATCAGTCATGCTTTAAAAACAACCATTAAATCAGAAACGTTAGAAGGTAACCTACCTGTCAGTATAGCATCGCCGACAGACTCGAAAAAAGCAAAACTATTATTATCTTCCAAGAATTTTTGAATATCCAAACCGGCTTCTTTTGCCTTTCTGGCAGTTTCCAAATCACCAATTGCACCAGCCGCCTCGCTGTTATCCCAACCGTCTGAATCAAAAGAACAAATCACGACTCCTTGGGTGATACTAGAAAGAGCGGACAAGACTAGTTGCTGGTTTCGGCCGCCCTTACCTTTGCCGGAAACCTTAACCGATGTTTCTCCTCCAACCAAAAGGATAGTTCCGGCTTGCGTTGCTTCAATTAGACTCCTGCCGGCTACATTTGCATCATCCTGAAAACTATTAGTTGATACTATGGCTTTTTGGCCTAGTTCTTCCGCTCTTTTTTGCATTGCCAAAAGGGCAGTATCGTTACTTAAAAATAAAATGTTATCGACATTTTCAAAATACTTCTCCTCCTTTGGGCTTTCAATAAAATTAGTTTCGATAGTACCCAGCTTTTCATTTAAGTTATATTTTTTAATAACAGTTTCCGCATCTACCAATGTGGATTCGTCTTTAACCGTGGGCCCTGATGCAATAACCGAAAGATTATTTCCTGGCACATCCGAGAAGATTAAATTAACGATTTTTGCTGGATAAAATATTTGCGAAAGTCCTCCACCTTTGACCACATCGAGATGCTTTCTGACTGCATTCATTTCCCGAATATCGGCTCCACAATGTAAAAGCGCGCTGTTAACTTGAATCATCTGATCTAAAGTCAAGTTATGTGGAGATTCCAACATAACAGAACCTCCTCCGCAAGTAACCATAATCACAAGATCCCGCTGCGAGAGATGACTCAGCTTGTCAATAATTTTTTTAGTAAATTCCAAATTTTGCGGTGACGGTAGAGGGTGAGTACCGAGGGTAAACTCTATTTTGGAAAATTTTTCATCTGTTACGTCGATTACGTATCCGCCGGTCAGCTTTTCTCCAATGACGGGTTCAATAAGCTTGCAATTCCCCGCAGCACCTTTACCGTAACCCAATAAATATACATGGTCAAAGTCCGAAAGATTGTAAGATTTACTTTGGATCTTCAAAATCCCGTTCTGAATCGAGAAATTCTGCCTAAAAATCTCATCAGGCTGAATTGAAGCAATTGCAGCCTCAACAAGCTCAAGCACTACCTTACGGTTCTCGTCTGTCGCAAGCTGCTGGTAGTTTTTAACAAAACCCACTTAATTTCATTATACAGACAAAACTCCTCGATTAGTCACCACGAAATCCATCTTTAAATCGTGAGGCTCAAAAGGAATATCCTCTAGAATTTGAAACTCAAATCCTAGTCCGATTTTCGTCGCGCTAGATTCGGAAAGCAATCTATCGTAAACTCCCTTACCATACCCGAGCCGAACAAAAGTGTTTGAAAATCCAACCCCAGGAACAATTGCCAAGTCTAAATTGCCCTCAATTTGCCCAGACTTTTTTGGCTGTTGCATTGTTCCGTACGGGCCCGAAATTAAATCGGTTTCACTGTCAAATTTAGAGCAAACCCATTTACCGTTAAAATAGGCAGGCAAATAGATTTCTTGATCCTTGCTCCTAGAGTAATCCAGAATCTTGCGTGTTTCCACCTCATTATTTATAGGAAGATACAAAAGAATACTTTTTGCATGCAAAAATTTATCGATTTTAAGCAAATTCTCAAAGATTTCTGCGCTTTTTTTAGAAATTACATCCTGCCCGAGGCCTTTTCTTTTTATAAGCAACCTTTTTCTGATTGAATCTTTAGTAATAATTTTTGACATGGGTAAAAAAATGCTATATGAACCAAAAATTAGCTCAAGATACTCTACTTACTCTTTTTCAGAAGCTTATCGGAATATTTATCAATCCCAAAATCGAATACGCAAAAAATCACGGCTACCAAAAGCACAAAAAGAACGTTCGATATGCCAAGCCCAGTCAGAACGGATAATCTCTTGACAATCCAAATTCCAATTACAAAAGCAACAAAATCAAAAACAACCCACAATCGCCAATCTTTTACACCTATTTCTGCTTTTTCGACAGCAACCGGAACCAAAAAGAAAACAATTGTCAAAAGAAAAGCCGAAAACACAGATGCAAGCCCTTTAGAAAGCACCGCATTTCCAAGTACCACAGAAGAACTGAAAATTTGCGATATTACAGCAAGTAAAATGCTATTCACAACCCAAACAGCCAAAAACTTAACAAGCCTTGTTTGCTCCATACAACCTTACAACCAAAGAATAAATCAAGCGAGAATTTAAGTCAATACGAAATTGACTTAGCCTCGAATGTATAGTAGAGTAAAGACGGCATGTTAAGCCAGGAAGCCATCATTGAAAAGCTCAAAGAATGCCTTGATCCAGAATTAGGCATAAATATCGTCGACCTCGGTCTCATTTACAGCATCAATATTGAAGATTCGAACGTAGGTGTCCAAATGACTTTAACGACTCCAGGTTGCCCTTTAGATTCCTATTTCGTCAAAGACGTCACTTCCAAGCTAAAAACCATTAAAGGTGTCAAAGATGTTATGGTAGAGATGACATTCGATCCACCTTGGAATCCCTCAAAAATGACGGAAGAATCGAAAGATCTGCTCGGCTTTGTTAATTGATTTCCTGTCTTGCTTTAACTTGTAATGAATAGACTTGATTTTCGGGTTTTATTCGGTTATACTTAAAATGGAAATTTGTCCCTTTAAGTAATTTTTAGGGTATTGACAAGGGCAAGATTTAGTGTCTAATCTGGAATTAGACCACAATATATTGTGCTTTTGGCAAATCTGTGAAACATTAGCCTGCAACGCCAAAAGTGTAATTTCATAACAGGGCAGCTATTTTTTAAACAAGGGGAGTGTGTTGTGATTTGTCCTTTTTGCGCAAATGATGCGACAAAAGTTATAGACAAGCGTGAAGGTGATCTTGGCAAAGTAACCAGAAGACGTCGGGAATGCCAAAAGTGCAGTCGCAGGTTTACAACTTTCGAAAGAGCGGAAACCTTAGATCTTTTAATTGTTAAAAAAGACGGCAAAAGAGAAGTATTCGATAGATCCAAATTAAGAAGTGGAATCATCAAAGCTTGCGAGAAAAGGCCGGTTTCAGCAGAAAGTATCGAAAAAGTTATAGACGAAATTGAGGCAGAGTTAAGAAAAAGCGCAGCAAGCGAAGTACCAAGTAAAACAGTAGGCGAACAGGTGACAAAAAAGCTTAAAAAATTAGATAAAGTTGCCTACATTAGATTTGCATCGGTTTATAGACAATTTGCCGATATAAGCGATTTTGAAAATGAATTGGCAAAACTATCAAAAAGATTTAACAAATGAAAAATCAAAGGAAAATTAAAATAGATTTAAGAACAGCTAAGCGCGAAGCTGCCAGGAAAGTTGGCAGAAAAATTCCATCAGTTCCCGAAGACCTTCAAGCACCAAATCTTTCGGAAAATGCTGCCTATATAGCCAAAACAAGATATGCATTTAGAAACGAAAAAGGTGAACCAATAGAAAATCCCAAGGAGCTTTTCTGGAGAGTTGCTTATTATATCGGCGCGGCAGATACAATCTACGACAAAAAATCACACCTCAAAACAGCACGGGAGTTTTACAGCTTAATGTCTGCCCAGAAATTTATTCCAAATACACCAACCCTGGTCAACTCCGGCAAAACTGGCCAGTCATTATCTGCTTGTTTTGTTCTTCCTGTAGACGACGATCTGGAGGCAATCTTAAAAACAATGCGCGATATGGCAATGATTCACAAAATGGGCGGCGGTACAGGCTTTTCATTTTCCCGGCTCAGACCAAAAGACGATGTTATCGGCACATCAAAGGGCAAAACAACAGGACCAGTAGCCTTTTTGCAGGCCTACAACGATGTCACTTCCCAAATCCGCCAGGGTGGAGTCCGCCGCGGTGCCAATATGGGAATCCTTCACTATACCCATCCAGACGTTTTACGCTTTGCCGTTCACAAAGTCGATGAATTTTCCTTAACAAACTTCAATATTTCTGTAACTGTTGACGAGAAATTTATGGAAAAAGTCAAAACAGATGCCCAATTCACTCAAGGTGAAATGGAAACAGACGAAATAATAGCGGACCTTAAAGAAGCTTATGCAATCCGCGATTTGGATCTTAAAAATGTCAGAATCGAAGAGGCTGTTCAAAGGCTTTACAATTTGTGTGAAGCTAAAGTTGAAGGCGAGGGCTACGATCTTATCAATCCCAGGACAAAAGAAGTCACCGGCCGCCTTAACGCCAAGAAAGTTTTTGATCTTATCACAAAACTTGCCTGGCAGTATGGGGATCCGGGTATGATTTTAATCGACCGCGTTAACAACTCGAGAGCAAACCCAACTCCGGCAATTGGCATGATTGAGGCTACAAACCCCTGCGCCGAACAGCCGCTTCTGCCCTACGACGCTTGCACTCTAGGATCAATCAACCTCTCAAAGTTTGTCACGTCAGATAAGGAAATCAACTGGGATGATATGAAAGGCTCAATCCACACCGCTATTCACTTTCTGGATAACGTTCTGGATATGAACGAATACCCGGTTGCCGAAATAGACGAAATGACCAGCAAAATTCGCCGTGTCGGTCTTGGCGTTATGGGTTGGGCAGATATGCTGGTTAAACTAGGCATTGGCTACGACACCCAAGAAGGATTCGATCTTGCTGAGCGGGTCATGAAATTTGTCCAAAGCGAAGCAGATGCAGCATCAGTCGAACTAGCCAAAACTCGAGGCACCTTTCCAGCCTTTAAAGACTCAATCTACAACAAAAAAGGCGGTTTCAAACCCCGAAACGGTGCCAGAACCACTATTGCGCCAACCGGCACCATTTCACTTCTTGCAGACTGCTCAAGCGGAATCGAACCCCACTTTGCCTTAACTTTTGCCAAAAACACTATAGAGGGAAAACGCCTTTTTACCACTAATCCGTATTTTCTGGAGGCCTTGAAATCGAAAGGCCTTGAAAGCGACGAACTTCTTTCTAAAGTTGAAGAGGGTAAGGGTTCAATTCAAAATATTGAGGAAATCTCCGAAGAACTTAAAAAAGTATTTGTAGTTGCCGGTGACATAGTCCCTAAAGACCACGTCAGAATGGCAGCTGCATTTCAGAAATTTACCGACAACGGTATTTCCAAAACCATAAACTTCCCAAATGAAGCCACAGTTGAAGACGTCCGCGAAGCTTATTGGTTAAGCTACGAGCTGGGCTGCAATATGATAACTATCTATCGCGACGGCTCCCGCGTGAAGCAGGTTCTGGAAGTTAAAAAGGGTAAATCCTACTACGACCAAATGACCGGCAAACGTATTACTCAAGAAGAGGATGCTCCCTACATTCCAACAAAACGCCCCACACCCCAGGAGGCCTGGGGTATGCGAATTCGTAAAAAGGCCGATGTTGGGCCGGTTTACACATCCGTCTTTCGCGATGCTGACGGTGCACCGGTCGAGGTCTTTGTGACAATTGGCAAAACCGGCGGCTACGTTGCCGGGGCAGCCGAAGTTACCGGCCGCTTAGCATCTCGAGCCCTCAAGTACGGCGCATCGCTGGAAGAAATTGCAACCGATCTTGTCGGCATCTCCTGCGGCACACCGTACGGCTTAGGCCCAGAATCAGTCCTTTCGGCATTTGACGCTGTCGGCAAATCACTTCTGGAAATCGCCCGCGCCAAACAGCTCCAGTTGCCTGTTGTAGAAGAAGCTCAACCCGCCCAGTCTCACGAAGAAGCAACGATTGAACAAGGAATACGTATCAGCCCAAACGGTCATACAACACCCTCGAGTGGTCATTCATTAAGTTCTAACGGCCATTCAACTAACGGGTACACAAACGGCCATTCGAATGGGTTGTCAAACGGTCATTCGAATGGCCAAATAAAGCCTGTGGAAAAAGAGTCAATAAAAATGGATCTTACACCATCAGCTCAGGCCATTTTCCCCTCATCTACTTTTCATGAAGAAAAAGCCATCGAATCCAAATTCACTTCCTGCCCGGATTGCGGCTCACCAGTGACCTACGCTGAGGGCTGCCGCAAATGTATTAACCCCACCTGCGGTTGGAGTAAGTGTAGCTAACTCCTTTAGTTGTATAATTCCCTCATGAAAAAACCGTCTGTTAAAGATGCTAAAAACTACGTTTTGACGCTAATTTCTGAAGGTACAGACATCTCAGCTCGAAACGATGGAATAACCAAAGAAGAAACTCAAGAACTGGAGTTTTTCATCAATAACGGCCACTGGGAGGTACTTTTAACAAATTCCGTCTTTCGCGCACTTGCCCCACAGGGCCAAATCCACACACTTGTCAAAACGTTAGACAATCGAGCAACCGAGCTAAGAACAACACTTACGCCCCTCGGCCGTTCAGATAAAACGAGAGATGCCTACATACAAATCCTCAACCATATCCACGATTTAGAACGCCTTAAAGAGGAAATTTTGGAAGAATTTTACGCAAAAGGTGGCAAGCGCCAAATTGCCGAAAAATCTAAAGGTCAAAAAATCGACTTCTAAATGTCAGTCCGTATAAATAAGTATCTATCCTCAATTGGCATCGCCTCGCGTCGGAAAATAGATGAGCTGATAGGTGAGGGGAGAGTCAAAATCGGCTCGAAGATCGTAAAGCTCGGAGATCAGATCAATCCAGAAACTGATCAAGTCTCAATCGACGGCCAAAAAGTAGGCGGCAGGGGAGAGGAAAAAGTTTACATTATCCTCAACAAACCCGCGGGGTATACCTCAACCGCCGCCAAAATAAAAGGCGAGAAAAACGTTTTGGAGCTTGTCAAATCGAATGTCCGACTGTACCCGGTCGGCCGGCTCGACAAAGATTCAACCGGCTTAATTCTTTTAACAAACGACGGAGAATTGGCCCAGAGGCTAACTCATCCAAGATTTCATATACCAAAAACATATGAGGTAAAAGTGTTGGGGAACGTCAATCGTACCCAAATCGAAATGATTAAAAAAGGAATAAAGCTGGAAGAGGGGATAACAAAACCTGCAGATGTCAAAATCAAAAGCCAATCTCTCCCCCACCACAGCATTTTGGAAATCACACTTTACGAGGGCAGAAAACGCCAAATCCGTCGTATGTTATCAGCCCTGCACCTGCATATATTAGATCTAAAACGCGTTTCAATCGGCTCAATTGTAATAGGTAGCCTTCCTCTTGGCAAATTCCGGAAACTAACAAATGAAGAAATAGTTAAACTACAAAACTCTCACCAGGCCTGAATCTTTGGTTTTTTTAACCGCCTCTGCCTTTCCAGGTAATTTCTTTGGCATCATGAATTTTGTTTGCATATCGCGCCATAACGAAAAGCCAGTCGGAGAGACGATTTATGTAGATTAGAGCGTTTTTGTTAATTTTTTCCTGCAATGACAAATCCACAATTACCCGCTCCGCGCGTCTTGCAACGGTTCTTGCCAGGTGAAGCTTTGAGCCGACTTTTCCACCTCCCGGCAGGATAAAATTTTTAAGAGGGGACAAATTTTTTTCCATTGCGTCAATTTCTCTCTCAAGTCTCGTAATAAATGATTTAGTAATTCTTGGAATTTTTGTTTTAACCTCGAAGGGAGTAGCAAGGTCACTCCCGAAAACAAAAAGCTCGGCTTGAACTCGTATCAGCTTTTTAGATATCTCGGTATCTGTGTTTTCAGAAATAACAACTCCAAGCAAACTATTAAGCTCATCAACGCAGCCATATGCCTGAATACGTCGGGTAGTTTTTTCAACTCTTTTGCCCCCAAAGAGGGAAGTAGTGCCCGAATCGCCTGTTTTTGTATAGATCTTCACGCAGAAATTATATATTAGAGTGTCGCGAAAATATATATCACCTACCCCACCAAACTTGACAAACCCTACCCTGGGGGGTAGGATATACACATGCAAAAAGCAGTTAAGGAAGACGCCCTCAGAAGATTACGTACTGCTAGGGGACACCTGGACCACGTAATTTCTCAAGTCGAGACCGAAAAGTACTGCATCGATATCCTGCAGCAATCCCTCGCCGTCCAATCTGCCCTAAAAGCTGTTGACCATCTGATCTTAAAAGGTCATTTGGAAGAACATGTCTCAGAAGCCATGAAAGGCAAGAATAAAGATAAAGCAATTGAAGAAGTTCTGGATGTTTTTGACAAATCGAGGAAATGAGGGAGGTGAGTTAAATGATGTATTGGAGGTATGGGGCGCAAGCTACACCACCTGCAGGTTATAACGGAAACTTTTGGTATGGACATCCGATGATGGGTTGGGCAGGAAATACTAATCTAATTTGGGTTTACAGTTTTTTCTGCCTAGTGACGTGGCTTCTGGTTATTGCAGTTTTAATAGCTCTTGTCAGGTGGCTCTGGAAAAAAGGTGACAGCGAAAAGAAGAAATAAAAGGCTGCCATATAAAATTATGAAAAAGTAGATTGCACAAACCCTTTCACCTGGGAAGATTAAATTTATATGGAAAAAGAGGAAAAATTAGAAGAAAAAACTGAAGAAACAAAACCTAAAAACCAAAAAAGCCACAAACTATTCTACTTAGTAGTTTTGATTTTTTTGCTTTCATTAAGCTGGTTTTCGTGGGTTGTATGGTACAAGGTAATTCCGCACGAAAAAACTCATTATCACGCCGGCTTTATTGTTGTAAAAGATAATCAAACCGTAGATTTTTCCAAACCGGAGTTTATGTCTTTTTCTCCTTGTGTTGTCGCTGGTGCCAAAGAAGAAGAAACACAAGAGCAACTACAAATCGAAAAAGCTCATCTCCATGATGGGGCTGGAGACGTAGTTCATGTTGAAGAGGATGATGCCAAATGGGGAGATTTATTTACCAATCTTAATTACCAAATAAACTACAGCGAAACTACAGCTTATATTAACGGCAAAAAAGTGACTGATTTTAAAGAGCAACCCATCAAACACTATCAAAGCGCCGTCGTATTTATTGGCGCAGGTCAAGACAATCAAAAATTTCTAAAGCAGGCAGTCACCAAAAAGCATATCGACGAAGCCGCAGCAAATAGTAAGGATTGCGGTTCACACTAATATGGAAGATCATAAAAATCACCAAAACTTGTCAGCTCTTTATACGTGCCCCATGGATCCAGATATAGTCCAGGAGCATCCGGGTAATTGCCCCAAGTGTGGCATGAAACTAGTTCCAATGAATGGGGAACATGAAGGACATGAAAATCATCCTTCAATGGAAATGGATTTTCGAAAGCGCTTTTTTATTACTCTTCCCTTAGTCCTTATTTCTATTGTTCTTTCTCCAAACATTCAAAAATGGTTTGGATTCCAGATTAATTTCGATAGTCGGGAAATTGTTTTATTTTTGATAGGTAGTTTTATCTACCTCTTTGGAGGCTTACCTTTTTTCAAAGCAGCAAGAGGAGAAGTCTCACAAAAAAATCCGGGCATGATGACTTTGGTTGCTTTCGCGATTACAGTAGGCTACCTTTTTTCCGCGGCAGCAACATTTCTTTTTCCCGGAGAATCACTTTATTGGGAAATAGCAACACTAATCTCAGTTTTTCTTTTGGGTCACTGGCTTGAAATGCGTTCAGTGCGAGGGGCAACAGGCGCATTAACCGAACTTGCAAAGTTGATTCCCCCATCCGCCCATCTTTTAAAAGACAAAACAACGGTTGACGTTAAAACGGCTGAGCTAAAAATAGGCAACAGGGTTTTGGTTAAGCCTGGAGAGAAAATTCCTATAGATGGGATAGTCGTTGATGGAGAGAGCTCAGTTAACGAGTCGATGGTCACGGGTGAATCTAGACCAATTGAAAAGAAAAAATGTGACAAGGTGATAGGTGGCACTATAAATCAAGACGGTTCACTAACAATCGAAGTTAAAAAAACCGGCGCAGATACTGCCATTTCTCAAATTATGAAACTTATAACAGAAGCGCAAGCTTCTAAGCCGAACGTTCAGCATTTGGCAGATCGGGCTGCAGGAGTATTGTTTTATGTAGCTGTTATTGCAGGCGCGGCGTCATTTATTACATGGGTTTTTGTCCTGCCACATGGTGTAGTTTTTGCAGCCACAGTTGCGGTTGCGGCAATCGTTGTTGCCTGTCCTCACGCACTAGGCCTGGCAATACCGACAGTTACAACTATCACATCAACTTTAGGTGCCAAAAACGGCATTTTAATAAAAGACATGAAGGGTTTGGAAATCGCGCGCAAAATTAACTATGTAATTTTTGATAAAACCGGTACTTTAACTCGAGGCGAATTTGGAGTCGCTGAAATTATTCAGCCTTCGAAATCAAACGTATCAAAGAGCGAATTATTAAAACTTGCAGCGGCTGTCGAAACACAATCACAACACTCTATCGGCCAAGGCATTGTCAATGAAGCCAAAAATCAAAAAATAAATATTCCTAGCGTTACGGAATTCCGTTCCTACCCTGGCAAAGGCGCATCCGGAAAAGTGCAAGGCAAAAAAATTATCGTCGGCAATAAGGCCTTGATTAATGATCTGAAATTAGAAACAGGAAGCCTCGAGAAAAATTTTAAAGGAAAATCAAATACACCGGTTTATATATCAATAGACGGTAAGCTGGCCGGAATCATCTTATTAGCAGACATAGTTAGGGAAGAATCTAAAGAAGCTATAAAAAAGCTTCACGAAATGGGCATAAAAACGGCAATGTTAACAGGTGATACTCCGGATGTCGCAGAAGAAGTAGGAAAAAAACTCGCCATCGATACTGTTTTTGCCCAGGTTTTGCCGCAAGACAAAGTCGGAAAAGTCAAAAAACTCCAAGGTGAAGGCAACACTGTCGCCATGGTTGGAGATGGCGTAAACGACGCTCCGTCGCTAACCCAAGCCCATGTCGGTATAGCGATAGGGGCTGGCACAGACGTGGCAGTAGAATCGGCAGATATCGTCCTTATGAAAAACGACCCTATGGATGTTGTAAAAGCAATTTCATTAAGCCGGAAAACTAATTCAAAAATGGTCCAAAACCTCATTTGGGCAACCGGTTACAACGTCTTTGCCATTCCGACCGCAGCTGGGGCTCTTTATCCGTCACTTGGGATTTTGCTTCGGCCCGAATGGGCAGCACTTTTAATGAGTGCGTCATCAATCATCGTTGTTTTTAACGCCTTATTGCTTAGAAAAGAGAAATTATATGCTTAATATTTTTAAAAAATCTGATAAGGCAACAGACCCAATTTGCCTTATGAAAATTCCCAAAGATGCAGCAAAATTCAAACAAACATTTGAGGGCAAAATGTACTATTTTTGCTCGGAAAATTGTCAAAGTGAATTTAAAAAAAATCCGAAAAATTACGTAGATTAAATGGAACTTTTGGCAAGTGCATCATTTATAGCATCTTTTTTTGCAGGGGTTGCTGCCCTTTTTGCACCCTGCTGTGTAACTGTGCTTTTGCCGACTTATTTTGCGTCGATCTTTAAACTCAAATCTACAGTATTTTTGATGACATTTATTTATTTTTTAGGTTTGCTTGTCGTATTTTTGCCTATCGGACTTGGGGCATCTGCCTTAACTCAGATCTTTAGTACCTACCATAACTGGATATTTTCGTTTGGAGCAATATTTCTAATCCTTTTGGGTCTAACCATGGTTTCCGGCTTTCAATTCTCCTTTCCTGCTCTCGTTCATCCTCAGCTCAAAAAAACAGGCTTTCTTTCGGTATTCACGCTTGGGATATTTTCCGGAATTGCCACAACTTGTTGCGCCCCCGTTCTTGCAGGAGTCTTAACACTAGCAGCCTTACCCGGATCATTCTTACTTGGAGGAATATACACTCTCGCGTATGTCTTGGGAATGGTTATTCCGCTTTTTATAATTAGCGCCTTTTTAGATCAGAAAAAGTTTACGCAAAAGTTTTTTGTTTTTAGAAAAACAGTCTCATACAGTTTTCTTGGCAAAAAAATTCGCCTAACTTTATCTAACCTTTTTTCCGGAATCATGTTTTTAGTTCTTGGCATATTCATTTCATATCTGGCACTAACGAACAATCTTGTAACGCACGCTTCTTATCAGGTTAGTTTAAATATTTTCTTAACGGAAGTGATAGATTTTGTAGGAAAATACACAAAAATTTTCCCTGAATGGATTTGGGCAATAATTTTCCTGCTATTTTTTGTGGGAATCTGCGTGAAAGCCTTTTTAGAACTAATAAATCAGAAATCGGATAAAACTAAGGAAGAAGGTGATAAAGACAAATGAATAAACAGACATTAATCGTAATATTGGCGATTTTAAGTTTTATATTAATTGTTGTTGGCGTTTCTGTCCTCCTTGCAAAAAATCAAGGCCAGCAGAGCGCAAATTCTCAAGAACATCATATGGGACAAACACAAGAGTCCGCAGAAAAACTGAACGCATTAGTTGGAAAACCTGCACCGGATTTTACTTTGTATAGCTACGATAACAAGAAAGTGAGCCTTTCTGGCTATAAGGGCAAAAAGGTTGTCCTGTTTTTTACGGAAGGTGTGATGTGTTATCCGGCTTGCTGGAATCAAATAGTTGCTTTTGGCAAAGACAACATATTTAAAAAAGACGATACGGTTGTCTTAACAATTGTCGTAGACACCAAAAGCGAATGGGACAGGGCAGTTAAAAAGATGCCGGAGCTTTTGTCATCAGTAGTGCTTTTCGACGCCTCAAAAAGCGTTTCCGAACAGTACGGCGTCCTTGCCCTTGCATCATCGATGCACAAAGGACAATTTCCAGGACACACTTACCTCGTTCTGGATAAAGACGGAATTGTCAGGTATGTCTACGATGATCCGGCCATGGCAGTCAGGAATAGCGAGCTAAAAACGGAACTTGAGAAGCTAAATTAATAATCTACTGCAAATGGCTCGCCTAGGCCACTAAATTCGTTTATTGTAAGCTGATGTTTCCAAAATGGAGGATTTCCAAACTCAGCTTGTCCATTACTTTGAAAATATCCGCAGACCCTGGCAGAAACAGCTTTTGTAACCGAATTCGAAGTATTAAAGATAAAACTTTGGCCGGTCTTGTTAACAAGCCATGCTGAACCCTCAAATCTGTCCCCTGAAACACCAGTTTTTATGAAGGCAACATTGTTCCCTTCAATTACATAACCCTTCGTACATATGCGCCTGCCATCATATAGCTTCGAAAAACTAATTAAATTAACAAGCACCACATTCTCAAAACCGCGTTTGCCTAAAAATGTACCGTACCTTTGCCAATTTAAAAGTCCGTATGCCACAATTATACATATGGCTATTAATATAATAAGAATGGAGGTAAGCTTCATTGGCAATATCAAAATTCCTAACTAAATATGACCCAATTCTCATTATAGTACTTATTCCTGTTGCTATTATTGCATCAAACGTAACTATTTTGGCAACAAATTTCAATTTTTACACCAAAATTTATCAGGACAAAAATATTTATGACAATTTTTCAAATAAAAAGGTTCTAGAGGATGGGACACACAATCTCTTAGGGTATTTTAGAGGCAAAAATCTACTCGATCAAAATTTTTATTCAAGTCAAGCTACTAGACATTTGAAAGACGTAAAAAATTTACTCAACATTACAAAACTTGCAAGTTTTGTGCTTTTAATCTCAATCTTTCTTCTTTCTTTCTCTCTTTATTTAAAAAAGGCTTACAAAGCCTTAATCAGTTCATGGGTCAAAGGCGCACTTCTAACATTAATTTTTGTAGCTGTAATTTGCAGTCTTTTACTTTTAGATTTTCAAAAGTTGTTTTTCGATTTTCATTTAATCTTTTTTAGAAATAATGATTGGCTATTTGAACCAACAGACAATTTAGTAAAAATGTTCCCGCAGGAATTTTTTACGTCTTTTGCGCTTTATCTTGCGGGCAATATAATAGCTACAACACTTTTTATTGCAATCTTCGCTCAGATTATAAAAAACATAAATGATAAGTCCGACAATTAATATTGGCCCATTAACAATTCACTACTATGGAATAATTATTGCTTCAGCAACCTTCATCGGCTGGGCGCTTGCCAAATCAAGAGCGCCAAGATACAAAATCCCACAAGAAATTTTCGACGAACCGCAAATTTTGCTGGTGATAGGCCTCGCACTTGTCGGGGCAAGGATTTATCACGTTTTAGATTACTGGAAGTATTACATTCCAAATCCCATATCTATTTTTTATATTACAAACGGTGGAATTGGCATATGGGGTGCACTTTTCGGAGGTCTTATTGGCCTATATCTCTTCACAAAACTTAAAAAGATTCCACTTTTGGCTGCTCTCGATTTAATATCACCGTCACTAATCTTGGCCCAGGCAATCGGAAGGTTTGGAAATTATATAAACCAAGAAGGCTTCGGCCTCCCAACCGACTTGCCCTGGGGCGTTTACATCGATCCTTCAAAGCGTCCATTGGGGTATCTTACTTATTCTCATTTTCAACCGACTTTTTTTTATGAAGCAGCTCTTGATTTTCTTATCTTTGCAATCCTAATTTACTTTTCCAGACGAACAAAAGCTCCAGGCAGAATATTCGCATTTTATCTTATCTTTTATTCATCTAGCCGATTTTTTATCGAGTTTTTAAGAATAGATACTTGGACTGTTGGGACAGTCAAAATCGCCCAGGTAATTGCAATTTTAACTTTCTTTTTCGGTCTTAATTTACTATTAAACCCAAAAAAGAGTTCTTGACATAAATTAGCACTCATGGTATCCTGTCTGCTAAACCCCAATAAGGTATAATGTAAGTTCCAAAGAAAGGACGGCGATATTCTTGGACCAACAAAAACCAAGACTTAGAAACGAAATACCAATAGTACCCCTAAGAGACACAGTTGTCTTCCCGTCGTCTATGGTTCCAATCACAGTTGGCAGACCTAAGGTTAAATTAGGCTTAGATAGTGCTTGGGCTAACGACAGATTGGCCGTTTTTGTTGCTCAAAAAAATCCCAGAATTGAAAACCCCGCACCGAATGATATCTACTCAGTTGGCACCGTAGGCCTTATAAGAAGACTCTGGAAAGTAGACAGCGAATATAACCTTGCCGTAGAAGGCTTAACTCGTGTTTATCTTAAGGAATTTAGTCAAATTGACCCATATGTTGCCGTAAAGGTTGAAGAAATACCTGAACTTTCTCAAAAAACTGAAGAGACAGAAGCTTTGTTTAGAAACACTCTCGCCAAAATTAAAAGGTACGGTGAATTGGGAGGAGTTCTAACTCTAGAATCCTCGATTCACATTTTCTCAACAGATGATCCAAACCAATTGGTCAACATCGTCGCTGCTTCAATTGATCTAAAAACAAGCGACAAGCAGCAAATTTTGGAAATGGTTGATACAAAAGCCAGACTTCAAAGGCTCTCGGAACTTTTAACCCGTGAAATCAGAATATTGGAAATTTCATCCAAAATCGATACAGAAACACAGGAGCGAGTCGGCAAAGTTACAAAAGAAGCGATATTACGCGAGAAGATGAAATCTATCGAAAAAGAGCTAGGGGAAGATGAAGACACCAGAGAAATTGCCGAGTTCAGAAAAAAAATTAGGGAAGCCGGCATGCCGGACGATGTCAGAGAAAAAGCAGACAGGGAACTTTCCCGCCTTGCAAAGATGTCCTCATACAACCCGGAATCATCTTACATAAGAACCTATCTAGAGTGGCTGGTTGATCTCCCTTGGAAAATAAAAGACCACAAAAAGGCCGATGTAGAATTCGCAGCCAAAGTCTTAGATGAAGATCATTACGGCCTACCAAAAGTTAAAGAACGAATTCTTGAATATCTAGCTGTCCATAAATTAGTAGGTAAAATCCGCGGTCCGATACTTTGCTTCTACGGTCCGCCCGGTGTTGGTAAAACTTCAATTGGCAAATCCATTGCTCGCGCGCTAGACCGCAAATTTATAAGAGTTTCTCTAGGCGGCATCCACGACGAAGCTGAAATCCGTGGACACAGAAGAACTTATGTCGGTGCTCTTCCGGGCAGGATTATCCAAGGCATCAAAAACGCCAGCACAAAAAATCCGGTATTTATGCTTGACGAAATAGATAAAATCGGTACAGACTTCCGCGGAGATCCGTCATCCGCACTTCTTGAAGCGCTCGATCCGGAACAAAATAATCAATTTTCCGATCATTACCTTGAGGTGCCCTACGATCTTTCAGATGTGATGTTTATTACAACTGCAAACGTTTTGGACACAATTCCTCCGGCCCTTCGTGACCGACTCGAGATAATTAATTTTGCAGGCTACACCGAAGAGGAAAAATTCCATATCGCCAAGAGATTTCTTGTCCCCAAACAAGTTGAAGCACACGGACTAAGTTCAAAAAATGTGGAAATTTCAGACGCAGCACTCCGGGAGATAATAGCCAAATATACGCGAGAAGCCGGTGTGCGAGAACTCGAGCGAGAAATTGCAGCTGTCCTTAGAAAAGTAGCCAAAAAAGTTGCCGCCAAAGCAAAAGAGAAGAAGATAAAAATCAGCCCCAAAATGCTGCGCTCCTATCTGGGTGCACAGAAATTTTCTAAAGCAATTGCAGAAACCAAAGATGAAATCGGAATGTCCACAGGCCTTGCGGTAACAGGAGCAGGAGGCGAAATTCTATTTATAGAAGTCACGTTAATGCCCGGAAAAGGTCAGCTAATTCTCACTGGGCAGCTCGGCGAAGTTATGAAAGAATCGGCACAGGCCGCCCTTTCTTACGTCAAGTCGCGTGCAAAAATACTTGGACTACCGGAAAACTTTGCTCAAAAGACAGACATTCATATACACGTTCCGGAAGGTGCAGTTCCCAAAGATGGCCCATCCGCAGGTATAGCAATAACAACGGCGCTTGTTTCTGCAATCACTAAAATTCCGGCCCGAAAAGAAGTCGGTATGACCGGGGAAGTTACGCTCCGAGGACGGGTACTAGAAATTGGTGGCCTAAAAGAAAAAGTTCTGGCAGCTCATAGGGCGGGTTTAACAACAATCATTTGTCCAAAAGCCAACGCCAAAGATTTAGATGAAATTCCCAAAAATGTTAGGCGCGATCTGCAGTTCATTTTTGCAGAACACATGGATGAAGTATTAAAGGTTGCTTTAACACGGGCACTTCCAAAAGAAAAATCATCTGAAAAAACTGCAAAGGAAAAGAAATCTTCCCAAGAATTTCCGGTTTCTCAGCCGGCAGTTTAAAGACTGTTGCAAATTCCTAAAAAAGTTTGTATGATTTCCAACTGTTACTGTGAACATTGCAAATCTTAATCCAGAACTGGCCCTGCCGTTTGCACTTGCTGCTTCCGTCGCGGCCATTTTATACGGTGTAATAACCTCTTTTAGGATTATTTCTCTCGACTCTGGTACGCCAAAAATGCGCAAAATTGCAGACGCAATTGCAGAAGGCGCATCGGCTTATCTCACTCGTCAGTATTCCGTAATTACTGCAGTAGCGGTAGTAATCTTTGCAGCCATCACATATTTCATTTCACTGCAAACTGCAATCGGTTTTGCCATAGGAGCAATAGCATCCGGCGCATCCGGCTTTATCGGCATGAATATATCTGTTCGGGCAAACGTAAGAACTACAGAAGCTGCCAGATCTGGTCTTGCAAAAGCTCTTTCAGTAGCGTTTTCCGGTGGATCCGTAACAGGTATGTTAGTCGTCGGCTTAGCTCTTCTTTCTGTCGCCGGTTATTACGGCGCAACAGGAGATGTACAAGGTTTAGTGGGACTCGGATTCGGAGGATCGTTAATTTCAATCTTCGCAAGGCTCGGCGGTGGTATTTATACAAAAGGCGCAGACGTAGGGGCGGATTTAGTAGGCAAAGCGGAGGCCGGAATTCCAGAAGACGACCCTAGAAACCCTGCAGTTATTGCCGATAACGTTGGCGACAACGTTGGTGACTGTGCCGGTATGGCAGCGGATCTGTTTGAAACTTACGCTGTCACTATGGTTGCCGCAATGCTTTTAGGGTCCTTAATCTTTCCAAATTCTTTAAGCGCGATTCTTTATCCGATTGCCCTTGGTGGCGTTGCAGTTATTGCATCAATTATTGCTAATTTCTTCGTAAAATTACCCAAAAATAAAAGTATAATGGGCGCTCTTTACGTAGGCTTAATTGTGGCAGCAGCTCTTGCTGCCCTTGGATTTTATCCTGCAACAGTTATTATGATGAATGCGAACGGCCTTTATAATCCAATTAATCTTTACTTTGCATCTTTAATAGGCATACTCGTCACTATCTTTATAGTTCTTATAACAGAATATTACACTGCAACAAAGTTTGGTCCTGTAAAAGGCATTGCCAAAGCTTCAACTACCGGCCACGCCACAAACATAATTGCCGGTCTTGCAACTGGGATGAGATCAACCTTTTGGCCGATTGTTGTTATTTGTGGTGGAATTTTGGCAGCATTTTCTCTTGCCGGTCTCTACGGTATTGCAGTTGCCGCCGTTTCTCTTCTTTCCTTAACCGGAATAGTTGTAGCGATCGATGCGTATGGACCAATAACAGATAACGCGGGTGGAATTGCTGAAATGGCCAATTTGCCGAAAGAAATTCGCGACGTCACAGACCCTCTGGATGCAGTTGGCAACACCACAAAAGCAGTCACTAAAGGTTATGCCATAGCCTCGGCAGCTCTAGCCGCACTCGTTCTTTTTGCGGCCTATTCTCAAGAGCTTGTCTCCAAAGGAGTATCAGTTGAATTCTCCCTGGCAGACCCCAAAGTTTTAATAGGCTTATTTATTGGGGCCTCATTACCATTTCTTTTTGCCTCCTTTGCTTTGGAAGCTGTTCAGGCAGCAGGAGGAGCAGTAGTTGAGGAAGTCAGAAGGCAGTTCAAAGAAATCCCGGGTATCCTGCAGGGAAAAAGTAAACCGCAGTACGACAAAGCAGTAGATATTGTTACCAAAAAGGCGCTTAAACTTATGATCGCACCCGCCCTAATTCCGGTTATTGCGCCGCTTGTAGTTGGGATTGGTCTTGGTCCAAAATCTTTAGGCGGACTTTTAATAGGAGCTGTTATCTCCGGTGTTTTTGTTGCGATTTCCATGACAACCGGCGGGGCAGCGTGGGACAACGCCAAAAAATACATAGAAACAGGGGAATTTGGCGGTAAAGGTTCTGATGCTCACAAAGCAGCAGTTACCGGTGATACAGTAGGGGATCCATATAAAGATACGGCTGGACCTGCAATAAATCCCATGATAAAGATTATAAATATCGTAGCCCTTTTGCTAATTCCATTCTTAATCTGATTCACACGAAAATTAATATATAATCCTGCGGGGCGTATAAGTGGAAGTTGCTTCAGTTGGTGTAGGCTCAGGACTTGGTTCGTTAGTCACACTAGCGCCATTAGTTGCTTCTACCGCTTTTGTAATTTCAAATCTATTTTTTACACCCTGATCAATACTGTCAATTTCAAGGACCAAATTCTTAAAGGAACCTACTGCTTTCGAAAAATTCTCATCGAAATCTTTATTGCCTTGAGGCCGCATATCATAAATTGCAAAAAGTAGTTTCTCTTGAACTCTTAAATCATCTGCCATTCTAGAAACCGTTGGCTCGACAGCTTGATTTTGAGATCTGGATTTTTCTATTTGCGAAATTACGTTTTGATTTCGATTGGCGTACCTTTTTAAATTGGAATTTGCTCTTTTTTCATCACCCTTTTTCAAAAGTAGATAAGTTTCTTTTAGCCTTTTTCCGGAAACCGCAAAATCAAACTTAGATCTCTCAACTGCTGAAGGCTGAAAAAATCTACTTACCGCTTCTTTTGCCAAAATAAAAAAATACAAAGGGTTGCCGGGTAAAAACCTTACAGGTACCGTAGCCTGCATTGCTTCCATTACTTCACCGTTTGTAGGTTTGGGGAACTGGTAATTTTGCTCCGCAAAAGCCGAAGTTGTAATTGTCAAAAACAAAAGAATAGAAACAAGGCAGGCAAAAAGTTTATTCATAATTTAGCGTAGCGAAAATTATATCAGAGGAGCGCCAAGACCCGCAGCGAAGCGAGGATCGCAAGCTCTGCTTATTGGCATGACTGAAAGGTGCCAAGGCGACCTG